>NZ_RHOF01000027.1 GCF_003946445.1 Loigolactobacillus jiayinensis
ATAGTGATGGTGTCAACGATTCTGATGATATTGATCCAACCAATCCTGCTGTATCTGATGATAAGGACGATACAGATTCCGATGGCTTAGATAGTGAAGGCGAATCTGAAGCCGGCACTAACCCAGATAACTCGGACACTGACAGTGATGGCGTCAATGATTCTGATGATATTGATCCAACCAATCCTGCTGTATCTGATGATAAGGACGATACAGATTCCGATGGCTTAAATAGTGAAGGTGAATCTGAAGCCGGCACCGACCCAGATAACTCTGACACTGACGGCGATGGTGTTAACGATTCTGATGATGTTAAACCGTTAGACCCAACAATTTCCGATGATAAAGACGATCCAGATTCGGATAATCTGACTTCAGATGAGGAAAGTGAAGCAGGCACTGATCCAGATAACTCCGATACTGATGGCGATGGTGTCAACGATTCCGATGATGTTAAACCGTTAGACCCAACAA
>NZ_RHOF01000028.1 GCF_003946445.1 Loigolactobacillus jiayinensis
AATTCTGAGATCGGGCGATTTGTATTGAAAAACGGTTTATTATTAGGTGCTTACCCAAGTCATACACATAACCCAACACAAGGGTAAGAATGTAACATAAAAAATCATCATCATGTAATAATGATGGTGATTTTTCGATATAATAAGAGATAAATTTTGAGGAAGAATCATTTATTATATTATTTTTGACTTTGCCAATCGGCCGGATATGTGACGTAAATAAACCGCGCTTCATCCTTCACAGAAAACTTAATTTGACTGCCTTTGGGAATAAGGATAATTTCACCTGCTTGTGCTGTAGCAGTACCATTTCTCCCAATTACACTTAAACTACCGTCAATCACGTAATCGACCTCGTCATAATTAAGTGTCCAATCAAATGTCGTATTCTTCATAACCATCAAACCGCAACCAAGTCTTGGACTCTCATCCAAAGTAACTAGATCTTTTGTATAAACAATATCATCAGGATTCCCTGTATCCATGCGATTTGCTTCTGAAACTGTCATATTTGGTACTTTTAGCGTTACTAAGCCATCAGGTGTGATTGTTTTATCACTTTTTAACTGACTTGTTATAATTTGCCGAACTAAATCTTCTAACTGACTTTTACTTATATTAGGCATGGACATCGATGTCACCCTCTGTCTTTTCAATCTTTTCTTTCTTACCTAAAATTCTATTCGCCATAAACATGGCAACAGCAATTGCAGTCACGCCTGCGACAAGCTTCCCAACGATCATTGGAAAAATCATATTTTTAGCTACACCTGCGACAAAGCCTAAGTGATCGCCAAACACAAATGCTGCTGAAACCGCAAATGCAACATTGATGATTTTACCGCGATCGTCCATATCCTTCATCATCTCAAACATAGGAATATTATTTGCCAAAGTTGCAACTAAACCAGCTGCTGCCACTTGGTTCATTCCTAAAGCTTCACCTAATTTCATCAATGGTTTACTGAATACCTTAGTAATTACATAAACTAAAGTAAAAGCACCCGCCAACGTCATGGCAATACTACCAACAACTTGGACGCCTTCCCGTACATCACCGATTCCTTTGATGACAGTCACGCCGACCATTGACTGAATAGCTCCAAGTGCAATCCCAAATGTCCCAATAATAACAATTGCTTGTCCAAAAATTGAAAAACCCTTGATCATTGCTTCCGGCTTAAACCAAAGTCCTAAAGCAATCAATAGTGCAAACAAGATAATGGGCACTAAGTTTCTTAAAATCATCATAATTGGCATACCCATCACTAGTCCACCAACAAAGCAACCTATTGGAATTGTAATCATTCCTGAAAGTACACCTGTTGCCAAGAACTTGTGATCTTTTTTCTCGATAATTCCCAATGCTACAGGAATTGTAAAGACAATTGTTGGCCCCATCATTGATCCTAAAATAACACCGGCAAATAATCCAGCCTGCGTATTGCTAGCCATTTGTTGCGCTAATTGGAAACCACCCATATCAATTGCAATTAAACTTGTTGCAAACATGGATGGATCTGCACCTAAGAGTTTATAAAGAGGTACAACTACAGGCGATAAAATCTTAGCTAAAATCGGTGCCAGAATAATAATCCCAACCATTGACATTGCTAAAGAACCCATTGCCATAATTCCTTCTTCAAATTTTTCACCTAGGCCAAAGCGATTGCCCAACATTTTGTCTAGTGCGCCTAAAATCATAAACAGCACCATAATATACATAATAATTTCATTAATACTCATGAATAACCTCCCTCCTAACCGCGATTAATTTCAACCGAGTCAATAATACCAAGAATTGCTGCATCAACAGGTAAAGTATGACGTTCATCTAGCATACGGGCAGCAGAGCCTTCAGCAATTAATACTTCCTCTGAAACACCTGCACCAACCTTATCGATTGCAATTAGCCGTCGCGTGATATTTTGTCCGTTCACTTGCTTATCTTCAACTTCGACTACCAAAAACTTGCAACCATTAAGTTGTTCATCTTTTTTTGTCGACCACAAGTTACCAATTACTTTACCAATAACCATATGCATCCCTACTTTACGTTAGATTAAGTGTTGATCACGCGCAGCATCTTTTGCTAACGGTGTTAAACGAGCATTATTTGGCAATTTTAGTTTCCCATCTTGTAAATACTTGTCTAACGCACTAACTGTAATAAAAGAAATAGTGTCATCGCTAGAAAATCGTTTGGTTAGAAGCTTCGCCAATATTCGCTTCAACAACATTTTGTCACTCATATAAACAATACCGTACTTTACTAATTGCTTTTGAGTGTATTGTAATTGCTGCTTTACTCCATAATGTAAATTCACTGGTATATCTATATTGCGACAAATAATTACTGGTTTATCAGCTAATATTCTTGCAATAATTACAGAACTTATAGGATCGATACTCTGCAAATTAGCTATCGCAATCATTTGTTGCTGTGATATTACTGATACACATAATAAGTCAGCCTGTTCCATCACTTTTATATCAGCGTAGAAAGTAAGCCGGCTACCCTGAAAAAGTTTACTTAATAAGCTATTAGGGTAAGCAGATTCTGTATTCTCAAAAGCAACACTTGGTAAATCCGCTTGTTTTAATAAGATTTTCCAAACACGCTCTGTAACAGTATAAATAAGGCTATCTATTTCAGTCGTCTGCATATGCGTCACTACACTTTACAATGGTGCCACGTAACCCCTTAGATAAACCACATGCATTCGCCTCATCAAAATCAATATGCATGTAAGTTGCAAATTTATCACTAATTCGAACTACTACTCCGTCAAAAATTAGCGGTCTAGCACCGCTAGCTCTAACTTGAACAACATCACCATTCTTGACTCCAAATAATTCAGCGTCCTCATATGTCATATGAATGTGTCGTTGTGCAACAATCACACCTGTATCCAAATCAACTGACTGTGAACCATTTATTAGCGTCACCCCAGGTGTAGATTCTAAATGCCCGCTTTCACGAATTGGTGCTTTAATACCAATTAAACGCGCATCAGTTAAAGAAATTTCAACCTGTGATTGATTACGTTCCGGTCCTAATATTGCGACATTTTTCAATTCACCTTTTGGGCCCTTAACATCAACACGCTCTTCACTTGCATACTGTCCAGGCTGTGAGAGCCATTTTTTTGGCGTCAACTGATATCCAACACCAAATAATAAATCAATTGTTGCTCGATCTAGATGAACGTGTCTACCAGAAGCCTCAATTTCAAAAGAAACTTTTTTCTGCACTTCATCAACCACTCGGTTAATGATTTCGTCTAGTTTACTCGTTATCAACACCTCCCTGTAAAAATTTCTTCTGTATTTGTAACAACCAAGTTGTTAACTCGTCTACCAACATTAAATAAACTTCACTAAAACTGGTCACTTTTAATTGAGTCATTTCGTTATTTAATTTCAGATAACAGATTTGTGTTTCTTCTAATTCTAATAGAACACGATTAACCCAATAATTAAGCATCCCCAAGCTAGTTGTATTTAGCTCTAATTGCTTGGATAAACTAACTGAACCAATTGCTATTTCTTGATCAATATTAGCCTGATCAATACTAGCCAATTGGAAAAACAGTTGGCGTACTACTAATAAATTGCATTGTGGAAAATTAGCCATAACTCCTAGGCATTCATTTCCCATATTTTTTAATTCATGCTGGAAAGCAAAGAAGGTAGATGTAGAAACAGAAGATAAGGGTTCAATATTATCAAAATCAAACGAAACTATTGGTTGCTCAACTGCAACTTGATGCGACTCAACACCAGTTAATTCAATATGATGATCGCTCAGAAAACTACGTGCTGAAGGTGTTAAAATTGTATTTGCTTCAACCTGATAATTGTCTTTCAAGCGATGTTGGCGCCAGAGTTGGCGAATTGTAGCTTCAGTCAGCACCTTCATCTTACAATCTTCCCTTCATTATTCATTTAATCATCTTCTAAATTTGCCTTTTCTCCTAGCATATGGGGCAAAATTGCGTCAACTTCACTATGTGGCCGTGGGATTACATGAACGGAAATTAATTCACCAACGCGTTCTGATGCCGCAGCCCCAGCATCTGTAGCGGCTTTTACGGCACCTACATCACCACGAACCATTACTGTAACCAACCCAGCACCAATTTGTTCTTTACCAATTAAAGTAACATTTGCTGCTTTTACCATAGCATCTGCAGCTTCGATAGCACCTACTAATCCTTTTGTTTCAATCATTCCTAATGCATTTGTATTTGACATAATAAATTCCTCCTAAAAATTTAATTATTTTAATTTTGCTAAAACTTGTTTAACTAATTCTTCAACCAATTTATCAGTTGTAGTAGTACTTGGTTTATCAGTAACACAAGTGCTGTCTTCTACAGGATCAGTTGCCTTAATATCTCCTAATTCACGTACACCATAAGCAACACGTCGTAGATTCAACAAATTCATCGGATTAATATTATCTGAAGTTGAACTGCCACCTACGGCACCACATCCCAGCGTTAACGCTGGGTTTAAATTAGTTGTAGCACCGATGCCACCAACAGCTCCTGGTGTATTAACTAAAATTCTAGAAGCTGGGATTTGTAACGCATAGTGTCTAGCAATTGATTGATTCTCAGTGTGAATCATCGCCGTATGGCCAGCACCTTCATTTTCTAGCAGTTTTTGCGCCAACATTTCAGCTGCAGCAACATCAGCAACTTCAAAATAAGCCAAAATTGGTGCTAGTTTTTCACGTGCATATGGATCTTTAGGACCAACATTTTCAAATGTATCAGGTGCAATCAAAACCTTTGTAGGTTCTGGAACATGTAAATCAGCTAATTTTGCAATTACTTGTACTGATTTACCTACAATTTGAGGATTCATTGTGCCATTTGCACGTAGAATGAACTTAGAAAGCTTGGCAACTTCTTCACTATCCATGAAGTAAGCTCCTTGATTCTGGAGTTCTTGCTTCACCTCCTTTTTGTTTGCTTCTTCAACGATAATAGATTGTTCAGAAGCACAAATAGTTCCATTATCAAACGTTTGTGATTCAATAATATGTTTGACTGCTTTTCTAGCATTAGCACTCTTCTCTATAAATGCAGGTCCATTACCAGGACCAACACCAATCGCTGGAGTTCCAGAAGAATAAGCTGCATGAACCATTGCCCCGCCACCAGTTGCAAGAATTACATTAGTATTCTTATTTTTCATCAATTCTTGAGTACCTTGTAGTGTCGGTACTGTCATGCAAGAAATCAATCCGCTTGGTGCTCCTGCTTGTGTCGCAGCATCACTAATAACTTTAACTGCCTCTAGAATTGACTTCAATGCATTGGGATGTGGCGAAAACACAATACTATTTCCCGCTTTAACAGCAATTAGAGCTTTATAAAATACTGATGATGTCGGATTAGTAGATGGAATCAATCCAGCAATAACCCCTACTGGAACAGCAATATCGATCACTTTGTTCTCAGGATGCTCTTCCAAAACTCCGACCGTCTTTAAGTCTTTGTACCGTTCATAAATCATTCTTGAGCCAAAGACATTTTTAGTTACCTTATCCTGCCAGATCCCAAATCCAGTTTCTTTTTGTGCCATTTTGGCTAAATGAACACTAGCTTTTTCGCCTGCTTTTGCCATTGCTTCGCAAATATCATCAATTTTTTCCTGAGAAAAATGGCTGATTTCTCGCTGAGCAATTTTTGCTTGACACAATAAATTGCGTACTTCTTGAATTGAAATTAAATCTTTATCTTCTAAAATCACTTATCATCCCTCCTCGTGATTTGTCGCATAATTGCAGCAACTAACTGCCGTTTAGTTGCCGTCTTTATAGATTTGTTTGGTATTACCAAATTCATCTGATATGCTCGCTTCTTCAAATCACTTACACGTTGACGCTCTAGTTTTCTTCGTATAACTACGTAATCAATATCTTGTTTATTTGACTCAGATATCTCATTGCCTGTTGTTGAGCTATTCTGGGCCGCATCTTCTTTATTGTTGTTTTCAGATGTTTGTTTGTTTTCTTCGCTAGTTGTTATTAGAAGATTCGCCGATTTAGCTACTATGTTCACTTCAGACAACTTTTTAGGCAGTACTTTCTTATCCTCTTTAGGCTGACTTGGTAACTTCTTGACGTTATGCAATCTATCCATAGTTTTTAATTTTTCAGTTTGTTCATCTACTCTTGCAATAACATAATGATCAATCAAACAATTAAAATCTTGAATAGCAGTTAATCCCGCTGCAACGGCTGCGTTAACTGCCGCAACATCACCAGTAAACATCACAGTTACTAATCCACCGCGTATACGCACCATATCATTTACATGTACCCATGCTGCTTTAACACCAGCGTCTGCCGCAACTACTGCTCCCAAGAGACCACGAACTTCAATCATGCCCAAACTTGTGCCTTTTGACATTAAGCATCACACCCTACTTCCTAAATACAGGTGTATCAATATGCAAGCGGTGTATCAGCTACATTTTCAATTGCCTGAGCAAATGCATCACAAGCCGCCTTACAAGCTGATTGACTACCCGTCAACAAACCACCACCAAAGTTGGTTTCTGAGGGTGGTCCATAGATAACACCGATTTCTACATCAGCTGCTTTCATTGCTGCATCTAAACCGTAAATTGATTCAAGCGGTGGTGCAATTAAGTAAGCAATAGCACCGCCTTCTGGACTATTAACTGATTTTGATAAATAGCTACCAGTTCTTGAAATTGTATGAGCAAAGTAGACAATGCTATCATCCTCATTAGCACTTACAAAATGTGCTTCCGATTCTATTACTTGAACTACTGTTTCCATACCACTTTTAACTTCTGCTGGACTGAGTCCACCAATAATTCCAATAATTTCACCAGCAAGTTTAGTTGAAGCGTTCGCAGCACCCGCATATAAACTCTTTGCATAGACAACTTCAACATCTGCAGTTTTTGTAGCTTCATCCAATGCTACATAAGTAACATCATCACAGTCAGCAGTTACAAGACCCAAACTTTTAACATGCGCAGGTAATTCCAAAGCTCTAGCCAAAGCGGTATCAATATTTGGAATGATTTTAGTACTTAAAACTTTGGCTTTAATCGCATCATTTCTCACCACTGATTCCTCCTTCTACTTTGTCTCGTTTTCTACAGCCTTCAGATCGATACCTGATTTTTTAAGCCGTACCATCTTGTCTAGAAGTTCAGCAATATAAGCCCCTGCTTCTACTGCTGGTAAGCCACCATCATGAATATTAGAAACGACGGTCCGTCGTGCTTCAGGCATTCCCATAGTCGGTTTATATGCAATATACGCACTCATCGACTTGGCAGTAACTAAACCTGGTCGTTCACCAACTAGTAAACAAACAACATCAGCATTAGTAATTTCACCAATATGATCTTCTGCCCCAACTCGACAATACTTGACGTAAATCACATTTTTTTCATCAAAATCTAATCCGTACACTTTTAAGCCTTGTTTTATTGCAGGAATAATTTCGCGAACATTAGCTTCGATTGCTGCTGAACTCAATCCATCACCAACAACCATTTGGATTTTAGGACTCTTTTCTGTATTGGTACGAATCTTCTCAGCCATATCATCGGAGAATTTACGTCCATGATCCGGTCTAGTGAGATACTCATCTTTAGTTTTACAAGTTGTTTGTGTCATAACAAAACCCATTGACTTAGGAATTTCTGGATTTACATCTGAGAAAACAGCATCCTGTGCTGCCGCATGATCAGCTCTGAATCGTAAAACTGAAGCAGTCTTATAACGCGAACCACAGCGCCACATACCTAATCGAGCAGGTGTAAACGACTTCATTTTCAAATAGCCCTCACGATCATGTGGGTGTGGGACCAAAAATTGCTTTCTTAAATCAATTTCAGTGATATCATCTAAAATCTCATCAGATTCTGTACTTTCAACTGAGTCAGATGCAGTCACAGCTGCTGGACTATTGTCTTCTTTCTTGCTATTGTCAGTCATTTCAGTCAATATGTTTTCAATCATACTTTTCAAATCTTGTTCATTCATTAATTTTCACCTTCTTAAATTAGTCTAGGAAAATTGAAGCATCACCAGCACGATCAGTTAATTTACCATTGTGACTGATTCCCATTTTCTCCATCCATGCTTCAAATTCTTTAATTGGATGATAGCCAAAAACGTCGCGAACTGTTGCAGTTTCTTGATATCCTGTTGTTTGATAATTCAACATAACATCATCAGCATGAGGAATGCCCATAATATAATTACAACCTGCAGCAGCTAATAAAATGGTTAAGTCTTCCGCATCATTTTGATCTGCCTTCATATGATTGGTATAGCAGACGTCACATCCCATTGAGATACCTTGTAGCTTACCCATAAAATGATCTTCCAAACCAGCTCGAGTAACTTGCTTAGAATCATATAAATACTCAGGTCCAATAAAACCAACTACAGTATTAACAATGAATGGATCAAACTTCTTTGCAAACCCATAGCAACGTGCCTCCATAGTTAATTCATCCGCACCAAAGTTTGCTTCTGCTGACAATTCAGATCCTTCACCAGTTTCAAAATACATAATATTGGGGCCTGCAGCTTGACCTTGATGCAAACCTAAGTCATAAGCTTCAGATAACATATCTGCATTAATACCAAAAGCAGTATTTCCTTTTTCTGATCCGGCAATTGATTGGAAAATTAACCCTGCAGGCGCACCTCTACGAATAGCTTCCATTTGTGTAGTGACATGAGCTAAGACAGAACACTGCGTGGGAATATCCCAATGTGAACGGAAATCTTCAAATTTTGTAAGAATCTTCGTAACATTTTCTACAGAATCATCATTCGGATTTAGTCCAATAACTGCATCACCTATCCCCATGCTGACCCCTTCCATTATTCCCGCCATAATACCATCAATATTATCGCTAGGATGATTAGTCTGTAGACGGGAAGAGAAGGTGCCTGGGCGACCGATTGTCGTGTTAGCCGTTTTTTCAACATGAATTTTTTTAGCTGCGACCACCAGATCCATATTGGTCATCAATTTTGTTACAGCGGCTGCCATTTCTGAAGTAAGGCCTTGCCGTACATGACGAATTTCATGATCTGTAGTTTTATCATCTAACAACCATTCACGTAAATCAGAAACTGTCCAATTCTTAATTTCCGAATAAATTCTTTGATTAACCCCATCAATAATAATCCGCGTTACTTCATCATCTTCATAAGGTACAGCAGGGTTATTATATAAATCTTCTAAAGTCAATTGAGCTAAAACAATTTTTGCAGCTACACGCTCCTTTGCATCACCTGCAGCAACACCAGCTAATTCGTCACCAGATTTTAGTTCATTAGCCTTAGCCAGTACTTCTTTAACAGATTTAAACTGATATAACTGATTAAATAACTTTGCTTTTAATATCATTCGTTTTCCCTTCTTTACTTAGCTTTATACAATCAACCGAAAATCAATGTTTTCACGATTACTGGTAGAACACTACCCTCGGCAATAGGTTCACCCAAATCAATATAATCACCATTTTCAACCTTGACACTATCAATACAAATAAATGGATAATGTTGCGGTAATCTGGCAAATAAGCTATGACCAAGTGCTTTCGCCATATCTTCATGCACTAAAATAATGAGAGGTTCGTGTTTGTTTATCAAAACTGCTGCACCGTCTACAATTCCAGCGGCATACCGCTGAATATCACTATAATGCGGATTTTTTAATCCATTAAACGCTAATACAACATTATTAAGTTCGTTTTGTACACGGTACCAGTTGATTTTTTCGGCAATACTAGTAGCTAGATTGTTTACATCGCGATTTTCATCTTGTCGAGCCATCTTTAAAATAGGTAGATTACGAATCGGTAAAATTCCTGTTGTATAGGAAATCGTACTTCCGGAAACATCAGTTGTATGTGATCCTGCACCAACAACTGTTGCACGAATTGTTTCTAAAGAGTGTATAATTTTCTTTTGCGTAAAGATTGCTGAATGGCGCAGTGCGTTACCAAGAAGTAAGCCGATATCACCATATCTAAAAATATCAGTTGGTAATTCTTCCTGTAAACAATCAGCAACTCCGCCAGAAAATGTCAATGCCGGAATTTTATAATCTAAGCGAAGTCCATGATTTGTGATAAACATATCGTAATATGGATTACGCTCACCAATACCAACGCTATTTTCTAAAACATGTACCAAGACCTGAATAATTGGCTTTAACGTTGACGGTGTTACTTTTGTTCCCTCGGATATCGGCAAGTCTAATGCCGCTATTAGTTTTATTACTTTTGGTGAAATATACGTTATTTTTTGCGTATTACGATCAATTTTTATTAGTCGCCCACCAATATCAAAACATGCTGTATCAAGTACATCATCGCCGTCAAAAACAACTAAATTCGACGTACCGCCGCCTACATCAATATTAGCTGTGTGATGTCTGCTTTCCTTTGAAGCCACATTTGTCCCCGCACCTTTACCAGCAATAATACTTTCTAAATCTGGGCCAGCCGTAGCAACAACAAAATCCCCAGCGTAGCCACTTAATGCTTCCGTTACCAAATTTGCATTGTCTTTACGAGCTGTTTCGCCAGTAATAATAACTGCACCCATTTGTATATTCTGTTTATCGATATGTGCTTTATCATATTGCTCTGCAACAAAACGTTTGATAGCCTCAGCATCGATTGTTTGCTGATTTAACAATGGCGTAAATATAATATCGCTTTTATAAATAACTTCCTTCTTGGAAATATTTATTCTTGGAACTGAAAATGCCGATGCAAAATTTTTGATTGTTAACCGTGACAAGACTAATTGGGTCGTTGAAGTTCCTAAATCAATGCCTACACTTAAAATCGTATCGTCTTTCATTAACTTCCCTTCTTCACTAATAAATAAAGGAGCCCAAGCCAATACAACATATACATAGATAGGTTGTATTGGCTTAGGCTCCTTCGCCGTTTAAAGATAACGTCATTGTTATCTAATATTCAATTATTAAATGAAAATGCAACGGTCGTTCCCGTGCTATCAGAACTAATTTTTAGCTTGCCCTTTAACTTATCAGCAACATAACTTCGAATAATGGTAAGGCCTAGGCTACTTGTTGACACTTGATCAAGTGCGAAGCCACTACCATCATCAGCAACACTAATCGTCACTATATTGTGGTCGATAATTCCCATTAACTTTATTGTGCCAGCTTGATCATGAGAAAAAGCATGATCAACAACATTTTGTAACAATTCGTTAACGATAATTGAAATAGTCACAATTCGATCGCTATCAATTACGATTGTTGAATCAATCTGCGATTTAACCGTAATATTCTGTGTATCATTTAATTGTTTAAAGTGTGATACTAGTAAATTAAGTGCTGAAGCTAAGTTAGTATCATCACTGACCTGCTTTGCTAAAAGTTCATAGGTAGAGGCAATAGCCATGATACGGCTAATACTTCCATTTAGGGCCTGTTTTAGCTCGGGACTCTCTAAACGACGTTGTTGGATGCGTAGCAAGGAAATTACCGACTGTAAATTATTTTTCACTCGGTGATTGACTTCACGAATCGCAACAGATTTTGAAATTATCTCTGCCTCCTTATGTTTAATTTCAGTTACATTTTGAATCAAAACTATTAATTGTTGATTTTCTTGATTCAATAACTTTCTAATTGTAAAATAATGATCTAAATATTGAAATTCTTTTTTTTCAACTAGATTCTTACTAACCTTAACTTTCAAAAAATGATTCAATATGCTTTTAAAATTGGTTCCATCTAACGATAAATTATTATAGTCTAAACCAATAATGTTACCTATATATCCTAAACCTTTATAGAGCTCTAGAGCTGTCTTATTAGCTAAAACTAAGTTACCAAGTTTATCAAAAACTAGAATTGAATCAACTAACTGATCAGTTACTGCTAAATCTAAACGACCAAATAACTGTATTGTTGCTGATACATCGTTATACCGCTCAAGTGTATCTTTTGCTCGGAAAGAATTCAAAATATTATTTGATATGTCAGATTCTACAATCGTAACGCCAATAACTAAGTCATTAAACTTAATTGGATAAATTCGTTGATGAATCAGTCGGTTTTCTTGAGTTTCTGCTAATAAGCCGATGGATGGAAGCCCCGTCTCTAAAGCGTGAAAAACACCTGGTTCATTTTCTTGAAGCGCTTCCTTACCAACAACTTTATGCTGATATAAAGATACCCCTACTTGCGGCGGCTTATGATATACCACAACCGCTTGGTGTGAATAATCATTGCGTACATCAATAAAGACATCAAATTTACGATAAGAATAATTATTTTGAATATTCTTTATTTCAGTTAGTAAACTATCAATCATAGGCTGAGTAAAATTAGAATACTTTTGCACTAATTCTGTTAATTCTTCCATTACGCATTCATCACGATTAATTCAGCTAAATCATTCATTGGACAGCGTTTACTCATGCTAAGATTACGTAACATTTTATATGCAGCATCTTCAGTTAATTTATTTTCTTCCATCAAGACACCCTTAGCACGTTCAATAACTTTACGTTGCTCTAATTTAGTGCTCAAAAAAGTCATTTTCTCAGCTAAGGATTTCGTTCGAGCACTTTGAGCTAGACTAACTTCAATGGTTGTAAGTAATGAACGTTCAGCAAGTGGTTTTACTAAGTACCCCACTGCCCCTACATTATTAGCGGATTGCATATCCGTGTCGTCACTATACGCAGATAGATAAATAATACCGTTAGTCAATTGATCAGCCATAATTTTTTTGCCAGCTTTTAAGCCATCTAATAATGGCATTCTTATATCCATAACGACTAAATCAGGTTTTTCTTTTTGGCAAACTTCGACAGCTTCAAAACCATCACCAGCTTCTCCAACAACCTGATAATCTGCCTGTTCCACAATATCACGAATATCTAACCGTGTAATTGGTTCATCATCGACAATAACCAGTCTTGCTCTCATCATGGACACTCCTTTATAATTAAGTGTGTGTAATCGCGTGTGTAACTGAGAAATGAAGAATCTGTTCTAAACTAGTTGTAACCTGACTCACCGCACTTTCAACTGAACTTACGTCTCCAGTAATTACCAATGACCCACTAAAACGATCAAGAAAACCAATTTTGATGTCTCCAGCCTTAGAAGCAATATCTGCTGCAATAATTGATGCCTCACTGGGTGTGATTGTCAGAATACCTAATGCAGCTCCATCTTTCATTGATAGGCCCAGCTTAGTATAAATATCAGGTTCTGGATGAGCAATAACATGAGCCAATGTTACCTGCTTACCTGGGACATATTCTTGAATCATGCGTTGTGTTTCTGCCAGTTTAGTCACCTTCTCTCACAATTGCTACTCTCAGTGTAAACGCTAAAGCGATTACATTTATAAATTATAGTGTGTCTTCGTCCATGATGTCAATTTTTTGTGAAGCTTTCTTCAAGTATAGCGATAATGTCTTCCTTAGTTGGCTTACGCGGATTAGCAGCTGTTGTACCATCTTTTAACGCAGCCTCTGCAATATCATTTTTAGATTGGTCAAACAGCTCTTTCTTAATGCCATAAGCCTGAAATGAATCTGGCATTTTAAGTTTGCGGCGCAATTGAATAATTGTGTTAGTCAAGCTCCGAATACCGATACGCGGATTAGACGCTGATAAACCGATCAATCTTGCTAAATTGCAATACTTCAGTGCAGCAACATTACTAGAATTGCGAGCTATATTAGCATTATAAGCAATAATATGTGGCAATAGAATTGTATTTAATCGACCATGTGGAATATGAAATTTGGCACCCGCAGCATGTGCAATACCATGATTCAACCCTAAATTTGCTAAATTAAAGGCCATTCCAGCAATGCATGACGCGTTATGCATTCTTTGTCTTGCTTCAATATTGCTCCCATCTTTACTAACTTTTTCAATATTCTCAAATACAAGTTGAAACGCTTTTTCAGCAAGTGCATCAGAAAAGTCATTGGCATCAATTGAAACGTATGCTTCCAAACAATGGGTTAAAACATCCATACCGGTATCTACTGTAATATTTTGTGGTGCTGTTTTTACTAAATCAGCATCTAGAATAGCGATTTGCGGCAGAATTTCGTCTGTTACTAGTGGATACTTAATACCCGCTTCACTATTTGTGATTACGGAAAAGTTTGTAACCTCTGACCCAGTTCCACTTGTAGTTGGAATAGCAATAAATAGAATTTCTTCTTTTTGCTTCGTAATACGTTTTGTAAAGAATTTCATGGCCTTGGCAGCATCAATTGCTGATCCACCGCCAACAGCGACAACCACGGTCGCATTAAATTTGTTTAACGCCTCAACACCTAAAGTAATTTTCGTAATTGGCGGATCAGGCACAATATCTGAAAATATTTTAATCTCATTTTTTTCAGATAATTGATCTGTAATGGCTGCTATATTACCAGACTTAACCATAAAGGGATCAGTAACGATAAACACACGTTGGTCATGAAAATCTAATAAGCCTTGTAACGCCGCATCACCAGTCCAAATTTCTGTACTAAATCGAATTTTTTCCAACAGATAATCCCTCCTTATTAATTCAATTCATAATTTAATAAAAATAAAAAAGTGGCTTTTGGACAACAAAAAAGTTATCCAAAAGCCACTATGCTTTTATACGCACACCATTGTACGAAGTTATTATTATTATTTTTATTTACATATATAATTTAGCGCTTACATCTCTGTTTGTCAATGATAAATCCAAAAATAATAAAAAAAACCATAATAAGATATTTATCTCATTATGGCACCACTAAACAGCATTGTTTAGCTAGACAAATACTCCATTGTATTCGTCGATAAAGAATACTAAAAGCATGTCACTTTACATCGAAGTAACATGCAGAACGAGCACATTTACAAAAAAGTTCTGACTTATAGTTGAAAAACTAATCACAGTGGCGGGACCGTCGCGGGATTTCACCGCAATTCCATTTTATAACGTGCTTTTATTCAATTATCTGTTTTACTTTATCACATGTAATTTTTCTTGTCTATTATTTTTGAAATACTTCACCGCCATTTTCATAAAACACATCTGTAACGTTATTACGTAAATTAGCAATACGCGCTAATGCATAAAAATAATCTGATAAACGATTGACAAAAATTAATAAATAACTTGGTAAAGCTGAAGTCCAATTTAATGTGACAATATGACGCTCTGCACGCCGTGTAATTGTACGGCAAATTTGGAACAATGCTGACTCTTTACTACCTCCAGGTAAAATAAATCTAGAAACCGCTGGCGGTATATTTTGAAAATAATCAATCCGTTGCTCAATCCATTGAACCGTTCGCTTATCTAAGCGCGCATTTTCGTTATTTAACTCCGGATTAGCTAAATCAGATCCCAAGTCAAATAAAAATTGCTGGAGCTGTTGCAATTCTTTATCTAAGTCAGAAAAATCATTACCTAATTCAACGATACACAACCCTAGCCAAGTGTTCAGTTCATCGATTGTACCGTATGCACTAACACGGTCAGAATCTTTGCTTACCATACTTCCACCAATTAACTTAGTCATTCCATGATCGCCTGTTTTAGTATATAGTTGCACTGTGCTAACCTCCTAAAAAAGGCGCCTAGCACAAAAATGTGCTAGGCGCCTTTGCCTAAATGTAATTTACGATTGAATTGTAACGCTTACACATGTATTTTGCAAACCACTTTACTTGTAACAGCTTTTTTACTAGGCAAATTGTGCTAATTCTTTTTTCGACAAAACATCGTTCATGCGGCCGCTACGGAAGCCACCTAAGTCAATTGTGACGTACTTGAAACCTAACTTAAGTAAAGCGTCATTGACCCGTTGATTGAAAACTAAGAAGTCGTTGAAACGAGCTTCTGGTAATTCAATGCGTGCGATTTCTTCGTGATAACGTACTCGGACAGTTGGAAAGCCAAGGTCGCGGATGTATTTTTCTGCTTGCATGACTTGTTGCAACTTCTCTGAGGTCAAGGTTGTACCGTATGGGAAGCGTGAAGAAACGGAACATGAAGCAACTTTGTTCCAGTTAGTTAAGCCTAATTCTTGGGCTAAGGCGCGAACGTCTTTTTTGTACAGGTCAGCTTCTTGTAAGGGACTATGAGCACCAGCATCGGTACGTGCTTTTAAGCCTGGGCGATAGTCGTTGTTATCGTCCATGATCATGCCATCCAAAACGGCTGATCCAGCGGCGATTTCATTTAAACGTGCATAGAACATTTTCTTAGCGTAATACCAGCTGTCAGCTAAGTTTTGTTTGATGTGCTCGTTGGCTAAATAATCAATTGTCGTGGTTTCAACATGGGCGCCCAATTCATGAGCTAAGCTAACAGCTTTGTTGAATTCTTCGTCGGTAAATAATTCAGAGTTAGCAACAACTGCGGTCACGTGGTCATGGCCTAAAACGTCGAGCGCCATTTTCAAAACCAAAGTACTGTCGATGCCACCAGAAAAAGCGACAACAACATTTTCCAATTGTTTCAAGTTATTAGTAAGGACTTGTTTCTTTTCTGCTAAAGTTTGCATATTAAAGCTTCCTTTGAATTAAATTTATATTTTACTTGGTACAAATGCACCCACACTTCGGCTTAAATGTGGAAAAAGCCGTGCATGAACCAAGCTGCACAGGCCGCGCCAAAGAATGGAGCAATGCCGGGCACAAGAATACCATATTGCCAGTCACTGTCAGCCTTATTTTTTATTGGTAATAAAGCGTGGGCGATCCGTGGCCCCATGTCACGGGCTAAGTTCATGGCGAAACCAGTTGGCCCGCCTAAGCCCATGCCAATAGCCCAAACTAGCAAGCCAACACCAATTGGTACAATCCCTGGTGTTTTGACTTCAGAAATAGCTAAGATACCAGCAATAAAAATAAATGTATCGAAAAATTCGACAAAAAAGTTGCGTGGTAAATTCCGGACTGCCGGTGCCGTGGAAAATAAATTGCGAATCGTGATCGGTGATACTTCGGCTTCTGACGCCTTAAAATGATCGGCGTACATCACCCAGACAATCATGGCACCAATCACGCCGCCGAGTACCTCCGCCACTGAATACGGCACAAACATTGCCCATTTAATGTTACCGAGCAAGCATTGCGCCAGCACCATAGCTGGATTAATGCACACGTCGCCAAAAATAAACAATGAAATCGTAATACCAAAGCCCCAAGTTGTGATGGCAAACATATGGCCGGAACCACGATACTTGGTACCTTTTAAAACTTCGCTACAATGAACACCAACCCCGAAAATAATCATCAAGGCGGTCCCCATAAATTCTGCAATTAATCGATGGAGCAAGGTGCCACTTCCTTAATCTAGTTGTTGTAAAACTGCTTGATAAATCATCATTAATGGTTTATTTTTTTGCTGTGCTAAACGCGCACAGTCAGCATATTCTGGGGTGCGTTTAACAATATCCCCATAGGTTGCCACCTTTACCTGCACCGCACCATACTTGGTGGTCACCGTTTCAAAGTGGCGTTGCATAATTGTGCGCTGCCACGTTTGATAGCGCACACCAATCGTACTGGTATGGCGCAAGATCAGCTGGGTAAATCGCTCCCGTGCTGTGCTTGGTGCCAAAACTGACAGCTTAGTTGCCGGCCGATTTTTTTTCATTTGAATCGGTGTAAAGTAAACGTCTAACGCGCCAGCATCTAACAATAACTGCATGACGTAGCCGAGCGCTTCGCCGGTTTGATCGTCTAAATTAGCCTCCAGCAATAAAATCTGATCGGCCTTTTTAGTGACCACTTGTTGACTTAATTTTTTTTTTCAAATAAAACAGTCCGCAAGGCGTTAAAACCGCCTGTCTCCCGTTTGCCGAAGCCGTAACCAATTTTCAGTGGTGTGATTGTTTCTGGTAATGAACCAAATTCGCTCACTAACACTTTCACTAAGCCCATCCCCGTTGGTGTAATCAACTCGGTGTGCACCTCTGGCCGTGCTTTAATGGGAATCGTGGTGCCAACACGCATTTGCATGACTGCAGGTACTGGCACTGGCATTTGACCGTGTGCCACTTGGATAAAACCGCTACCGTCCGCCAACGCGGAACATTTGACGGTATCGACTTGCAGCATTTCCAAGGCGACGCAACAGCCGACGATATCGACGATTGAATCTAACGCGCCAACTTCGTGAAAATGAACTTCCGTTAGCGGCAAATGATGGACAACCGCTTCTGCCTGTGCAATTTCATTAAACACAGCATTGGCTTTTTCTTTGACCCAGTCGGATAAATCACTATTGGCGATCAAATCTAGAATTTCTTGCAAATGACGGCCGTGATGATGGTGGTGCTGGTGTGCAGCTTCTTCGATAAAACCATGATCCTTTTCATGTGGTAACAGCACATCAAAGTTAGTCCCATAAATGCTACTTTTAGCCTCTTGCTGGCAACTTAACTGATAGCCGCTCACACCAAGCTTCGCTAATTCTTGCTTGAATTGGTCAAAATCAACACCAAGATCCAACAAAGCGCCAATAAACATATCACCGCTAATGCCAGAAAAAGCATCTAAATATAATGTTCGCATTGCACTCTTCCTTTATAAATGATTGATCATGCTGGCTGAATAGGCAGCGCCAAAACCATTATCCACGTTGACTACCGTGATGCCTGAAGCGCAACTATTCAACATCGTCAGCAGCGCCGTCATACCCTGAAAATTGGTGCCGTAACCGATACTAGTTGGTACAGCAATCAGTGGTTTATCGATCAAGCCGCCAACCACGCTAGCCAGTGCCCCTTCCATCCCGGCGATAACAATCACAACTTTTGCGCCACGAATTACATCCAGTCGGTTAAATAACCGCTGAATTCCGGCGACACCAACGTCATACACCCGTTCCACACGGTTACCAAATGTTGTTGCCGTAATCGCAGCTTCTTCAGCAACTGGTATATCAGAAGTGCCCGCTGTCACAACAGCAATATAACTGTCATCGGTAGCTGGCAACGGTGTCCCAATTACAGCACAGCGCGCTTCGGCGTAGTATGTTGCCGTCAATAAAGTCGCCTGCACCGCCTGAAATTTTTCTGCGGACAAGCGCGTGATCAAAATTGGTTGCTCGTGTTGCTGCAAGGTTTGCGCGATACCAATGATTTGTGGTGCCGTTTTGCCAGCACCATAAATTACTTCTGGGTAGCCATTGCGACGCTTTCGATCCAGATCAACTTGAGCAAAGCCCAGATCCGCAATCGGTTCCTGTTTTAACTGCTGACTCGCCATTTCTGGTGCAACTTTGCCGCTAGCAACTTGTTGCAATAATGCTTCTAATTGCGCTTGTTCCATCTTATTGTACGATTACGCCAAGACCATCAGGAATCACAACAACTTTAGCCTTTTCGCCTTCACGTTTGTACGCACTGGCCATTGCTTGTTCTAATGATGTGGCCAACTCCATGTGCATATCAGTGATCAATTGTGGGTCAACTAAGTCAGAAACGAAGATCACATGATGATGCACCAAGATCCGCGCAAAAATTTGGGCAGTCCACTGATCAGGAATCGTTTTTAGCCGTGGTGTGTTAATAGCCTGTTCCAAAAAGTCTTTTGGATCAGTAACGTCAGCTAAATTATGGTAAAAGCCTTCGCCACCATGACCATCACGCGAGCCGGCAACCATAATGATCGTGCCGCCCTCTTTATTTGTTGCTTCGGCGGCAGTCATCCCTTTAACGGCTTGATAAATATTCTGATCTAACGGGAAGCCACCATTAGTTGAAATTGCAATGTCACAATCAATTTTGTCGACACTGGATAACTTTTTAACAAAATCACAACCGACTTTGTGGGCAGCTTCCATATCACCAGCAAAAGAGCCAATGATTTTCTTATCTTCATCCAGTACAACATTAATGATGAAAGCTAATTTAGCAGTACGGGCAGCATAAACCATATCTTTATGGATCGGATTATGCATTAAATTACCAGTCCGTGCTTGATGTGAATTGATGAACTCACCAGAGTGGTTGGCCATGATTGTTTTATAGGAAGCAACACCAGGCAAAACTGATTTACGGCCGCCGGAAAAACCAGCGAAGAAATGGGATTCAATAAAGCCTTCAGAAATCAGTAGGTCGGCTTCTGCTGCCACTTTATTAATGATGCAATCGCCACCAGATGGTAACTGGCCAATTTTGACCATGGCGCTATCATCAGTTGACACGTGCATCACGATCTCTTCGTTAGCAACAATATCGGCACCATATTTGTTAACTAATTCTTCATGGGTTGATGGTCGATGAAAACCTGTAGCAACTAAAATACGAATGCGTGCGTCTGGGGCAACGCTACGTAAGCGACGCAACAAAATTGGCGTGATAATATGTGACGGCACTGGCCGAGTATGATCGGAACTAATGATAACAATATTCTTTTTGCCTTTAGCCAGTTCTTCCAAACTAGCTGAGCCGATTGGGTGATCCAACGACTTCTCGACGGTCTCCTGTTCTGTAAAGTCATTATGATAAGTAGCAGCCTGCGAAACTAACTTACCAGCAAAATTTTCGTCAGCAATTTCCGCGGTGATCGTGGTTTTATCGTAAGGCAAATCAATAGCTACCATGCGGTGACATCCTCTTTCGTTTATGTTTTTTTCTCTGCACGGTCAGTTATACGCATCTTTTTTAAACTTGTCTGCCACGTTTGGCATTTCCAAAGTGGGTTAACAAATGTATACTTTAAATGCTATCGCGTTTTTTCACCAGAAGACTATGATACATTAAGTAATTGTAATTTTGAGGTGGAGCTAGCAGAATTTTCACGAAAATGAGTTTTAGTAGTTGCCCTACTTTGACCACCTAAGCTTGCTAAATGCGACGTTGATGTGTCGCATTTGTCAATCTTAATTGTGTTAAAAAACGTTTCAGCTTTAATTATTAACGCCAGTATCAATTCTTTTTGACCACATTTACGTTAGCGTTAATTTCAAAATAAACGCTTGGTTAGACACTAGCATTCATTTTCGCAATTGTTTTAATTTAAAACTAGAACACACTCAAAACTTACATGAAAGAAATGAAGACGAATGGTATTGACCGATATTGAATATTTAATTAGTTACCTTGAAGCGCACAACGTACCGCAAATTCACAAAAAGCGTCACACCTACCTCACTTATCACGGACTTTCTGAGCATTATACCTATATATTGAAACAAGGCATCATTAAAAACAGTATTATCCTGCAAGATGGCCGTGAGTTTAACTTGTCCTATATTGCCAAGCCAGATGTCATTTCTTTATTGCGCGACGAAGTATCCAAATATACTTCACAACCTTTTAACGTGCGCATCGAATCCGCTGAAGCCACCTTTTATCAGATCGATCGCGTCACTTTTTGGCAGTACGTCAACGCCAACCCAGAGTTACAAAACTACATTAAAAATTATTACCGCAAAAAGTTATCGGAAAATATTTTCCGGCTACAACGAATGGTGATGAACGGTAAAAAAGGGGCTGTCTGCGCCTTTATCTACGGTTTGATCGACTTATTTGGCCGCCAGATCTCAGAAGGTATTTTAATCGACTTCACCGTCACCAATGATGATATTGCTGGCTTCTGTGGTATTAGTTCACGTAGTAGCGTCAATCGGATGTTAAACGAGCTGAAGCACGACGGCGCATTGACCACTAAGGATCGTAAATTCATTATTACTGATATCAGCTATTTGATCGATCATATCGCCAATTAAAAACAACTATTCAAAAAAGGAGCAAGGTCATGCACATCCCCGATAATTATTTAAGTCCCGCAACTTGTGGCGTCATGATAACCGCAATGGCACCGATCTGGACCGTTTCAGTATTAAAAGTTAAGGCGCAGATCAAAACAAAAAAAGAAACCGTCCCATTGATCGGTGTTGCCGCAGCGCTGGCTTTCTTGATCATGATGTTTAATTTACCGATTCCTGGTGGTACCACGGCGCATGCAGTTGGTGGTGCCTTGTTAGCGGTATTACTGGGACCGTGGGCTGCCTGCTTGGCATTATCATTAACCCTACTCCTGCAGGCGCTACTTTTTGGTGACGGCGGCGTGCTAGCCTTTGGCGCCAATGCCTTTAATATGGCCGTGATCATGCCCTTTGTCGGCTACGCTTGCTTTCAGATTGGCCAGCGCCTACACCACGAAAAAATTGGCTTAGCGGTGGGCGCGTATTTAGGAATCAACTTAGCAGCTTTAACTGCAGGCATCGAGCTCGGCTTACAACCATTGTTGGCCCACACCAGCACAGGCGTGGCGCTATACTGTCCTTACGGTTTGAAAATCACGATCCCAGCGATGTTGACGGCGCATTTATTGATCGCTGGTTGGGTCGAAGTTCTATTTAGCGTTTTCGTTTACCAGTTCATCAAAAAAGCCGCGCCGACAACCTTATATCAGGCCCCAGCAACGGCAAAATCATTTAAAGTTTTTTATGGGCTATTGATCGGCTTGATCGTCCTATCACCACTTGGTTTGTTGGCTTCCGGCACTGCTTGGGGAGAATGGAATAATCATGAATTGGCGCAACGCCTACACACGGCTGCCCCAGCTGGCATGACGCATGGCTTTCATTTTAATGCGTTATTCAGCGATTATGCGATTCACGGATTAAGCTTACCCCTAGGTTATATTTTATCAGCAGTTACAGCCGTGCTGATTTTTGCTGTTGCCATGCGAGTATTGCAACATGAGCACTAAGCTACCAGACTGGCTAACCACCAGCACACCACTACCAACTGGCCACCAGCAACGACATTTTTTGGCGCAAAACATGCAACGTTTAGAACGCTTATTACAGCGTTTCAGTCAGGCCAACGATTTGGCGCGGCCACCGTTAAAACATTTTATCGCACCGCAACACAAGTTACTGGCCGTGTTGGGTGTCATATTGTTGCTCTCACTTAACCAAAATATATTATTACTCTGGCTGTTATTATTAGGTGATTTAGTTATCTTATTGTTACTACCACCGATTTATTTGCGTCAAGTCCTGCGCCAAACAGCTGTTACTGGAGCTTTTGCTATTTTATTAATTTTACCAAGCTTGTTATTAAATGCTAACGTTGCATTATTTGCAGCTAAAACGTTACTGATTCTATTGAACCTAAATTACTACCGCACCACGACCACATTTAATCAAGTCATTACTGCGCTACAGCAGTTGCATTGCCCAAACAGCGTTATTTTTGTGGTCGATATAACCTTAATTTATTTAAAAATGCTCGGCGAATTTTTATTGCAACTCTTACAAGCTGTTAGCTTACGGACTGTTGGTAAGTCTAAGCATCCCTACCAAATGATCGGCCTACTTTTTGGCACATTGTACTTAAAAACGCGTGATTACGCCCTCGATTTGTACGCTGCCATGGAGGCGCGCGGTTTCATCGGGGTTTACCCAGCAGCACCAAGAACCCGCCAGCGTGATCAGCTTTACTTATTATTAGAAGTAACGGTTTTTTGTTTCTTATTTTTACTGGGAAGGTGACGCGATGATAACCCTTGATCAATTAACCTATGCTTACCCAAGCGGTCTTGGCTTGGACAAAATCAACTTACAAATCAAGCGCGGTGAATTTGTTTGCTTCATGGGTCCCAACGGCTGTGGTAAGTCCACGCTATTTAATATTCTTAGCGGCTTAAAAGTCGCCAGTAGTGGCACCTATGCATTTCAGCAAACGACTATCGATGCCACGTACTTAAAAAATGCCCAACAACGCCAACGCTTGCATCAACAAATTGGCGTTGTTTTTCAAAACAGTGATACCCAATTATTTAACTTAACCGTTGCCGATGAAGTCGCCTTTGGCCTGCGACAACTACCGTTAGCAGAAGCGGAAATTGAGCGTCGTGTCAACGATTGCCTAGTTTTAACTGGTTGTCGCCAATTACGTGAACGTGTGCCCTATCACTTATCTGGTGGTGAAAAAAAGCGTGTCGCTTTAGCTAGCGTGCTGGCGTTAAACCCTGATGTGCTAATTCTCGATGAACCGTTAAATGGCTTAACCCCTGCCGCTCAACATGAAATATTGGCCTTGTTAACGACTTTGCAGCAAGCCGGCAAAACGATTTTAATCGCTAGTCATGATTATCTACAAATTAAAACCAGTGCGCACCGTTTTGTCGTTTTTAACGAGCAGCACCAAATTGCTTACGATATTGATCGTACCAGCTTAGCCACCAAACCTGAGTTACAAAAAGAACTCGCCTTATTATAAGTATTATTTACCCTAACACTATTTGTTCTTTCACCGTTTTGTGATACGATTTTAATAATCAGCATACGGAGATGGGGTAATTTCATGCTTTTATTAGGCTCAATCGTTAACGGATTAGCGATTGTTGTTGGCAGTTTAGTCGGTACCGTGTTACGTAATATTAGTGAACAAACCAAGGATACCGTAACCAAAGGGATCGGCATCGGTGTTGTTGCTCTCGGCCTGCAAATGGCAGTGAAAACCAACGCTTTCACCTTAATTATCATTAGCCTTTGCTTAGGCGCTATGCTTGGTGAAGTCATGAAAATTGAGGACGGCATGACTCATTTAGGCTTGTTTCTTCAAAAACATTTCGCCAAAAATAACGGTAATTTTGCGGAAGGTTTCGTCACCAGCACCTTAATTTTTGTCATCGGTTCAATGGGTATTATTGGTGCGATTCAAAGTGGTGTTTCCGGTGATAATCAAACCTTGTACACTAAAGCGGTGATGGATGGTTTTATGGCAATCATGCTGACTGCCTCACTAGGAATTGGCGTGCTTTTTTCTAGCTTACCAGTTTTGATCTACCAAGGTGCCATCACTATAATTGCCAGCGTACTGATCAGCTATGTTCCCCATGCGTTGATCACAATTTTAATGGCCGGTATCAGCCAAATTGGCGGTTTACTGATCATCGCAATTGGACTAAACGTTATGAAATTAACTAAGATTCGTGTTTCGAACTTTTTACCCAGCTTGGTGATCATGGTTATTTTTTTAACCCTACAATATTTTTATTTCTAAAAAGCTAATCCAGCATCGATTTTTAGATGTAGCGGATTGGCTTTTTTTGTCTAATTAAGCATCAACTATTAATTAATAATTTTACAATTTTTAACTAAGCGTTTACATTTAATGGTAAAATTAGGTTAGTTTATCATAAACTAAATATTGAAATTAGGAACGAGATGTTTAATTTGTATTACTTCATTACTAGTATGCTTGATTACCGCATTTCGGGAATAGAACACGCGCAGCTTAAGCGTTTAGCTCTTTTCCAAAAACATAAAATACCAGCAAAAATTTTAACCATGAATTACAGTACGATCCAACATCAAAATATGCAGACCTATAAATTACGTGATGTTGACTTGATCAATATCTTTGACTACTTTCAAAAGGCAACTAATTATCGGGGGCAACGAGCAACCCTCAACGATATTCAGGTGCCACGTGCGACACAAATGCGCTCAGAAAAAAATATCTATAAGTTTTTTAATCAAGACCACTTAGTTATGCGCGTCGAAATGTGGCAAGAACAATATATTCACCAGATCACCTTCTATGATCGACTAGATAATCCCTTTCAAATCGATATTTATGATGAACGTGGCTTCCTAAGTCAGCGCCAAATGCTGGGTTTTGATAATCGAGTTGCGCAACGTCTTTACTATAACGTTTCTGGAAATTTAGTTTTAAAAGCTGGTTTCACTGCTGGCGCAAAAAAAGAAAACTTTTTTCAACTTGTCGATTATAAAGGCGCCGACTACTTTTTCGATTCTAAGCAAGCTTTAGATACATTTTTCTTCGATGAACTCAACCGGCAAAATAAAGAGCCAACAACCTTTATCGTCGATCGCAATTTCATCGTGGAAACAGCCATTTTTAATATGAAAACGGCTGCACGACGTTTTTTCTATACCCATAATATTGTGGTTGCAGATCCCAATGCACCCATGACTAGTAAACCGTACGCGACGATTCCTAATTATTTAGCGAACCAGGAAAAAGTAACCGGCTTGTTATCGCCGACACAACATCAACTCAATGATATTAAGAATCGGTGGCACCCAACGTTTAAGCAATATCAGGTACCAGTAGGTTCAATTTCTGATCAACAATTAGCGGCTACACCGATTTTAATGGCGGACCGACAGCCCTTTAAAATCATTAATGTGGCGAGAATTCATGAGCAAAAACGGCTCGAAGATACAATCACTGTCTTCCAAAAGATCCACGAACAAGTACCGCAAGCAACATTAGCGCTTTACGGCTATGTTAATGATGAAGAAATTGCCCGGAAATTACAGCAACAGGTCAAACAACTAAATTTAACTGCTGCCGTTACTTTCAACGATTACACAACTGACATGGCCACAGTTTATGACACGACGCAATTATTCATATCTACTAGTCGTTATGAAGGTTACGGTTTGGCCATTATGGAAGCCTTAGCACACGGTGTGCCAGCGCTCTCCTATGATATCAATTATGGCCCTAATGAAATTATTCGTGCCGGTGTTGATGGCTACTTATTTGAGCAACAAGACATTACCGGTATGGCCGATAAAGCGATTCAGCTATTAAAAGCGCCTAAATTATTACAAACATTTAGTACCCATGCCTATCAAGGACGCACGCGATTCTCGGCCGAACAAGTTTGGCAAGCTTGGCAACCAATTATCACAAAACAGAATGGAGGCCAATAGCATGTATTATTTTTTAACGGAACAGCTTGCCGCTCAGCCTTCTGGTATCGAACATGCACAAATTAAACGGCTACAACTATTCAAACAAAATCATGTTCCAGCAAAGATTTTTACCAATGCGTATGATCGCTTTTTTCATTATCACGCGACTATCAACGGTCTGCATGAACACGATATTTTGAATCTTTTTGACTGGTTACAACATGCAGAAACCTACCATGGCGTGAAAAAAATGGTCAAAGATATTAAAGCGCCCGGCAACTATGATACAGTCATCACAAAAAACAATTATACCGATTACTTGATCAATAACCATGTTATTCTGCGAATTATTCCTTTTAACTTCGCTGCCAAACAAGTAAGTGAAGTCCATTTCAGCGCGTTCAATGGCCAAGTTGTCCAAAAGGATTTCTACGATACCCGCGGCTTTTTAAGCTTCACACAATTTATGGATCAAAATGGTGGCGGTGTTGTTAGTGAAGTGATGTATACGCCGCAGCATCAGCCAGCCGTTGAAAAAATCTATCGACACAGTGGTAACCAGTATCCAGTGACTTGCTATCGTATTTTTAATTACGCCGGTAATGATTGGTACTTCGATAACATGAATCAATTGATTCGCTTTGTGTTAGATGAATTAAACCTCAAGCAACCGCAAATTCCCGACACTTTACTGGCTGACCTAGATTATGTTTATGATCGGCCTTTAACGTGGTTAACCACGAAAACGCGTAACTTCTTAGTTTGGCACAATATCCATACCGTTGATCCCATGAATTTGGATGGGCCGATTTATGCTAATTATCGTTTTGAATTAGATAACGCGACTAAGTTTGCCGGTCTAATTGTACCAACACAAAAACAAGCTAATGATATCAAGCGTAGATTTGCCCCTAAAATGCCGGTCATAACGTTACCATACGGCTACGTTACTGCCAAACAACTGACAGCCGCTAAAATTCCTTTGGCTAGCAGAATACGCCACAAGATTATTGCCGTTGCCAGAATACACCCACAAAAAAATTTACCCGATATGATCAAGGCTTTTCAATTGATCCAGCAAAAAATTCCTGATGCAACATTAGATATCTGGGGTTACACTAACGATCAAAAGCTATTGCAGCAGTTACAAAAGCAAGTAGCTGACCTGAATTTAACCGCTAATGTGGCCTTTAAAGGTTATTCACAAAATCTAGATCAGGTTTACGATTCGGCCCAACTGATGCTGTTAACCAGTCTTCACGAAGGAAATCCGCTTTCTTTAATAGAAGCTTTTGCGCATGGTGTGCCAATTATTTCCTATGCGACAAATTATGGGCCAGCTGAAGTCATTACTCCAGACGTCAATGGGGCTGTGATCCCACAAGGCGACTATCAACAACTTGCAGCCACGGCAATCAAGTATTTACAAGATCAGCCTTTGTTAGCGCAACTTAGCCACAACGCATACGCGGCCCGGCAAACTTTTTCAGCCACTGCTACTTGGCAGCAATGGACCGCCAGCTCAGTGATTCAATAACAAAAAAAGACCTAGCGCCTAGCGCCAACAAGCTGCAATGCTTGTTATCACTAGATACTAGATCTTTTCTTATTTAGCTTTTAATTCAGAATTATTAATGATTTTTTCTTGCCAAAGTTGCCAGACATGATCTGCAGCAAATTCGGCCGCCTTGCGATAGGCTTGTGTGCTCATTTGCTGTAATAAAGCATCATCGGTTAGCAAGTTAACAATTTTCTCCGCCAGAGCGTGACTATCACCATTTTTGATTAAATAACCATTTTTTTCATTGTCGATAATCGTCGCTGGACCATAGTTAATATCGTACGCAATCGGTACCACCCCGTGCGCAATTCCTTCCAATAATGACATATTGAAGCTTTCAAAAGCACTGGTTAAAATCAATATTGGCATTTCATTATAAACGTCAGTTAAATCCGGCTGAAATTGTTGAAACAGTACTGCATTAGTTAATTGCAGTGCAGCTGCTTTTTCTTGCAACGTTTTTAAATAAGTTGAATTAGGTACATAACCATAAATTTCCAATGTCGCGTCAGCAACAGTTTTTCTAACTTTGCTTAAAGCATCGATCATTTGTTCAATTCGCTTTTCTTCATTAATTCTAGCCACCGCAAGTATCGTGTGCCGTTTACGCTGTTTTAACAGTACCGGCGCTTTTTGCAATAGCGCATTGTCAACGTAGGCAACTGGAATCGTGTAAAATGGTAACTCATGATTAAACCGAATTTGCATGTCCTTAGTTTGTTGCGCAGTGGAAACAATCGCTGCTGACAAGCTTTGCCGATTGTTAAATTGATTTAAAATAACATCATTTAACCGACTGGTCAGAGGCGCCGTTGGATCATAAGTGTGCGTTGAATGCCGCACAACTATTTTTACTGCTTTTGTTTTCATACCCAACATTGCCGCATCGCCGATATTACTCTTATCAGAAAAGAATTTAGCCTGTAATTGTGCTTCCTGATTTAAACAATCTAAGAAAAAGCTGCGTAACTCAATTAAATCACTAAATACATACCAATGATTCTGATAATTGACTCTGACAGAACTCATTGCAACCTGTTGCTCATCATTTTGCGCATAATCACAAATAATTGCGCGCTCACCACTAGGCGTATAAAAAATCTCTTGGTTAATGCCGCCGTTTTGCCCAAAAGTTTGGCTCAAGCTTAAAAAGCCACGCGTATCAAAGGTTTCACAACGAATTTTATGCTCAAAGCGATCAAAATAATTAATACTACGCACTTGATTCTTCACAAAAGTATGACCAAATTCTTCTGCAGCAAAGACTTTTATTTCCAACCGTTGCACATCAGCTTGTTTAAAAATAAACGTTATCTCATCAGGCTGTTCTTGGGTAAAACTTTTATCTACATTAAGGTCAGTGATCACCGTTGCCGGTTCCGTCACTTTTTCTGCTTGCTGAAAGTAATCATACAAATTCACCACATCAGCATCCTGTAAATCATACACTGGCAAATTGACGTGCATATAATTATTGTATTTTAAGGTGGCAATTTTACATGCTACCTGATGTTGTTTGAACAACTTTAGTCGCTTAACTTCTACGATTTCAATACCTGAAAGCCGGTAATACAGCATGCCAGAAATAAAATAATTCATTTGTTTCTCCTCCCTTACTCTGCAACCAAAAATTGAATGCTAGGATCAGCTACAAAATTATATTGATTAAGAAAACTTTGAGTTGCATAGAAAGTGTCACTACTAGTCGTATTCAACGTTTGGTAAAATTTGGCAATTAATGCCGTTCGCGTATCATAAAAAGTAACGCCCTTTTCCCCATGAACTAAACTTAAAGAACTGGCGATTTTGCCAGTTTGTGGATTAGTTTGATAGAATTCTTCATACGCTAACTTTTCATCTGGTGTGTACATATTGTCAGTAGCAACACCACCATTTTGACCATAAACCGTTGTAATACTTTTAAAGCCGCGAACATCATAGGAATCAATTTCGAGTAAATTAGCAAAGCGGTCATAGTAGTTAATTTGATCGACTGCAGCAGTGTCACTAAACAACTTCACTGTGCAAAAACAATAGCCCTCATGGTAAAAACCATACGTATCGGCATTTACTTTTACCGGCGGAATATCACTTACTATATTTAAATCGTCAAGTTGCACTTTTTTAGCAGGAATATGTGTCACATTTTGGATGCGATCAAATAAATTGATTGTATTCGTAGTCAAGATCCCCAAACGATTTAAATTTTGACTTAAGAAACGATCATAATCAGTTGTGACCAGATATGTTTTTTTCTTTTGATTTAACAACTGGTACTTCGCATAATCATAATCAGCAGCAGTGCTAATTCCTTTCGTAAAAAAGTAATTCATTTAGGTTCCCTCCATTTATTGTATTCATATGTAATTAAAAAGTCTGTCTTTTTCAAAACAGACTTTTTAATCTAACCTATTTACTTAAAAAATCTATTATTTATTATCTTTGCGGCGTTTGTCCAATGATCCAAAACCGAATAACGATGCTAAAGCAACCATCATCAAACCAAAGATCGACATAGATGTATTTTCCGATTCGCCGGTTTGTGGAAGCGTTGTTGCTGTATACTTTCCAGCGTTTGCAGTGTTTCCATTAAGATTAGAATTGGTTGTAGTTGCACCATTACTAGCATTGACAGCAGAACCTGTTGTATCTGATTCTACACCTGTACTTGAACCGTTACCAGCACCTAATCCTGTACCGACACTTGAACCGTTACCAGTACTTGATCCTGTACCGTTATTTGAACCTGTACCGACGCTCGAACCATTGCCAGTGCTTGATCCTGTACCGTTACCTGAACCTGTACTGATGCCTGAACCATTGCCTGAACCATTGCCTGAACCATTGCCTGAACCATTGCCAGTGCTTGATCCGTTACCAGTGCTTGTACCATTACCGGAACCAGTACCGGTGACAGGCAAAACAGTGACCGTAGTCGTTACTTCTTTAACCACACCATCAACTGAAACATACCGCATTACTACAGTATAGATACCAGCTTTATTCATGTTAACGTTACTGATATATTCAACCGTTCCAGTCAAAACATCGGCATTATTAAACGTAGTAACTTGCTTGTAATTTGCCTCTGCTTTGGCATCGTTACCTTTACTATTGTTCAAAGTAGCAATGCTATCAGTGATTTTCCAAGTTCCACCATTTGCAGCATTAGCAACGACAACATTTTTACCAACTAAGTTTTGATATGGTAAATCATTCCCCACTAAGTTGTTACCCACGTTGTTGTTACCTACATTATTATTACCAACGTTGTTATTACCAGTGTTATTGTCACCAACGTTACTGTTACCATCATTTCCTGATCCAACGTTATCTGAACCGTTGTTAGAATCGCCAGTATTGTTGTCACCGGAATTACTATTACCAGTGTTGTTATCACCACTGTTATCAGAGCCTGAATTACTGTTACCAGTGTTGTTATCACCGCTGTTGTCAGAACCCGAATTACTGTTACCAGTGTTGTTATCACCAGTATTGTCGGAGCCACTGTTGCTGTTACCTACATTACTGTCACCGGTGTTGTTATCCCCGGTATTGTTATTACCAGTGTTAGTATCGCCGCTGTTATCAGAACCTGAGTTGCTATTACCAGTATTGTTATCGCCACTGTTGTCGGAGCCCGAGTTGCTGTTACCAGTATTGTTATCGCCACTGTTATCAGAGCCCGAGTTACTGTTACCAGTGTTGTTGTCGCCAGTATTGTCAGATCCACTATTGTTGTTACCTACATTACTGTCACCGGTGTTGTTATCCCCGGTATTATTATTACCAGTGTTAGTATCACCGGTATTGTTATTACCAGTGTTAGTATCACCACTGTTGTCGGAGCCCGAGTTACTGTTACCAGTGTTGTTATCGCCACTGTTGTCAGAACCTGAGTTGCTGTTACCAGTGTTGTTGTCGCCAGTATTGTCAGATCCGCTATTGCTGTTACCTACATTACTGTCACCAGTGTTATTATCACCGGTATTGTTATTACCAGTGTTAGTATCACCACTGTTATCAGAACCTGAGTTACTGTTACCAGTGTTGTTGTCACCACTGTTGTCAGAGCCCGAGTTACTGTTACCAGTATTACCATCGCCACTGTTACTTGTCCCAGTGTTGTTATCGCCGGTGTTATCAGAGCCTGAGTTGCTGTTACCAGTGTTGTTGTCGCCAGTATTGTCAGAACCACTATTGCTGTTACCTACATTACTGTCACCAGTGTTATTATCCCCGGTATTGTTATTACCAGTGTTAGTATCACCGCTGTTATCGGAGCCTGAGTTACTGTTACCAGTGTTGTTATCGCCACTGTTGTCAGAGCCTGAGTTGCTGTTACCAGTGTTGTTGTCGCCAGTATTGTCAGAACCACTATTGCTGTTACCTACATTACTGTCACCAGTGTTATTATCCCCGGTATTGTTATTACCAGTGTTAGTATCACCGCTGTTATCGGAGCCCGAGTTACTGTTACCAGTGTTGTTATCGCCACTGTTGTCAGAGCCTGAGTTACTGTTACCAGTGTTGTTGTCACCACTGTTGTCAGAGCCCGAGTTACTGTTACCGGTATTACTGTCACCACTGTTGCTTGTCCCAGTGTTGTTATCGCCACTGTTGTCAGAGCCTGAGTTACTGTTACCAGTGTTGTTGTCACCACTGTTGTCAGAGCCTGAGTTACTGTTACCGGTATTGCTATCACCACTGTTGTCAGAGCCCGAGTTACTGTTACCGGTATTACTATCACCACTGTTACTTGTCCCAGTGTTGTTATCGCCGGTGTTATCAGAGCCTGAGTTGCTGTTACCAGTGTTGTTGTCACCACTGTTGTCAGAGCCTGAGTTACTGTTACCGGTATTACTATCACCACTGTTACTTGTCCCAGTGTTGTTATCGCCGGTGTTATCAGAGCCCGAGTTGCTGTTACCAGTGTTATTGTCGCCAGTATTGTCAGATCCGCTATTGCTGTTACCTACATTACTGTCACCAGTGTTATTATCGCCGGTGTTGTTATTACCAGTATTAGTATCACCACTGTTATCAGAACCTGAGTTGCTGTTACCAGTGTTATTGTCGCCAGTATTGTCAGATCCGCTATTGCTGTTACCTACATTACTGTCACCAGTGTTATTATCGCCGGTGTTGTTATTACCAGTATTAGTATCACCACTGTTATCAGAACCTGAGTTGCTGTTACCAGTGTTGTTGTCACCACTGTTGTCAGAGCCCGAGTTGCTGTTACCAGTGTTGTTGTCACCACTGTTGTCAGAGCCTGAGTTACTGTTACCGGTATTGCTATCACCACTGTTACTTGTCCCAGTGTTATTATCACCGGTATTGTTGGAACCTGAGTTACTGTTACCGGTATTGCTATCACCACTGTTATTGTCGCCGGTATTATTATCACCGGTGTTACCAGTGCCATCATTTGTGCTAGTAACTAGAATTTGGATAATTTGATCTTCACCATCTGTAAATGTATATGTTCCAGATGTTTTTTGCCCATCTGCTAAATCATAACCAACTGGAACATCACTTTCACTTATCGTCCAGTCAGTATCACTGCCGACTACACCGCTTAAGGCTGCCCCTGATCCGACTACAGCGCCTGTAGCAGAATCAATATATTGTATATTTGCAGTTTGATTAACTTCATAATGATAATTAACAATATAAGCACCATCGCCTTCGGAAGTTAGCGTTTCGTATTCATTTTCTAATGCAACTAATGCGCTATCAAGCGTCTTGCCCCAAGTAGACAATAAAATAACATTTCCATCATGTAATGTGGCAGTAGAACTAGCAAAGTCAAATGTATAGCCAGGTACCGTTGCGGGCGTAGGAACGATAATATCTTCTCCATTTTTAAAAGTTATATCTTGTGAATCCGAAATTGTTTTACCATCACTTGTAAATTCAATTGTAATCGATGAATCATATGGCGTAACCGTCAGTGTAGCTGGTGCAGTCTTAATTGTTTCTTTTTGTCCACTAGCTGAAATTGTTGCAATAACATAATATTGGTCGCCGTCATCTGTACTTGTAGTTGCAGCAGTCGTGTAACTTGTCCCTGTTGCGCCAGAAATTGCTTTGCCATCTGGACCATACCACTGGTACGTGATCGTAGCACCAGCTGCAGAGGATGGAATTCCATTAATGGTAAATGTTGCAGGTTGTCCTTCATGAACAGTCTTATCATCAACACCAGTACCAACTGTAATGGTATCACTTGTACCTGAAACCGTTGTGCCATCCCTATTTGTGACGGTGGCGGTAATTGTGGCAGTTCCTTTACCAACTGCTGTAACTACACCATTAGCATCAACCGTTGCTACAGAATTATCACTTGAGGTCCAAGAAGTCACTTTGCTAGTTGAACCATCTGGTGTCAGTGTTGCCGTAGCTTGAGTAGTTCCGTTATAGGTTGAACTCTTGCCGCCAGCAGTAACAGTCGCACCAACAATTAGATAGTTATCATCTGTTGCAACGGAAACTGAAGTGGCAGGTACAGGCTCAGCTACAGTTGTCACAGTTGCAACATCTGAATAATAATTCGTAGTGCTACCAAGTGGAAGTCCAAAAAGCGTTACTTTTTCAGTAGCCTTAATTTGATAGTACATAGTTCCAGTTATTGATGGGACTACATTAAAGTTACCAGTTGCATTTGTTTTACCTTCCGTCCAAGTTACGCCATCCGTACTTGAATAAATTGTATATGAAGGTGTAAGTTGTACCGATCCTAACGAGATACCTGCTAAACCAAGTGAAGCTAAGTTATCAACAATCCCATACGCCAAATGTGCATTGACTGCTGCAGTATCACCCAATACGATTGTTGAATCGGTTGGTTGTGATGAAATACCAGTAGTCAAATAAACGCCAATAATCGAACTTGGATCAGCAGATACTGTTCCTTTTCCGTTCACTGTTGCTGCAGCAGCGGCTACGATTACTGTCTGTACCACTCCAGTTTGTTCATAGATTGCTTGAGCAGAAGATAAAGCGGCTGCCAAGGCTGCGGACGATGGATCAACTAGGGTCGTTACTGCAGCAGAAGTAGCTACAGAATTAGCTGCAGTGGCAATTGCGCTAGCTGAAGCCGCGTTAGTCGTATCTGTATTTGCAGTCGTTGTTGGTGTCGCTACGTCAGAAACTGCGGCGCCATCATCTGTGCTGGCCGTACCAGTTGCTGGCGTTGCCGTAGCATCGGTGCCCGTTGCGGTTTGTTGCGTTGTTTCCGCAGTATCCGTATCAGTTGCGGCAGCTGCTGCAGAAGCCGCAGTACTGGTAGTAGCAGTATCAGTACTTGCTGGATCAGAAACATTCTGAGCAGCAGAAGTATCACTTGCTGTCGTTGAACCAGTAGTCGTTGTATCAGTTGCGGTGGAAGTTGCGTTAGTACTCGAAGCTGCAGTGCTTGAAGCAGTACTGTTGGTTGCTTCACTAGTCGACGTCCCACTTGTTGCATTTGTAGTTGTATCCGCGGTTGCAGCAGTACTTTGATTATCAGATTCACTGCTTACTGATGTTGCATTCGAAGTGACTGCATTAGAGGCAGCGGTACTAGTTGAAGTAGTTGAGCTAGTACTAGTTGCTGTAGCACTAACTGCTGCTTCACTAGTAGCTACCGTACCGGTCGTATTTTCTGTTGTAGCTGTACTCTGATCATTACTAGTTGCGGTGCTTAAAGTTGCCGCACTATTAGTGGAAGAACTCGAATTTGTACTAGAACTAGTGCTTGCCAAGGCAGCAGTCACCGCCGTCTCACTAACCGGCGCTTGACCACTGGTGGCTGAACTATTAGCACTTGTTGTAGAAGTTTGCGTAACTGTTGCGTCATTATTTGCACTTACAGTATCTGCGTGCGCAACTACTCCAGGACCAAAAGCCAAGGTAAACGTTGTCAATCCAGCGAATAACCAAAATTTGCCAGCCTTATACATCCGATAATGAACTTTGCTTGTTTCCCGGCGTAATTGCAAGTTCTTATTGCGCTTGGATATATTTTTGCTTCCCCACTGCATACGAACATCTCCTAAAATTTTTTGACCTAAAATAAGTATATAAATAACTAAAGTTTGAAATGTTGATCTAGCGTCATAGCTATATATTCAAAATAAGTGATTTTTTATATCAAATATAGTTTCAACAATATTCACACCTAATAATAGCTCTTTTATCATAAAAGTAAACTATTTTTTACCAATTTATATTTTTAAAAATATATAAGCTATCAAAATTAAATATATTCTTTATTATTACAGATCACTAATTAGCCTATTTGACCAGTTTTCAGCTTGCTTCCATAAATATTTTTGTCTATAATCACGAATAATATAAGCTATTTTAATTTACTTATTTTTTAAAAATTCAGATATTTCTATGTGATAGTTTTCTGAAAAAGGCTATAAATCCGCTTTTGCAACTTATAATACTGTATTCTACAGCTGATAGCCGTAATAAATAAGCTGGTGTTAAACTATTTATTTTTTCTTAAAAATAATTTAAGTTTAGTTTCAGTAGGCAAGCCAGCGTATAGAATCAAATTAACTTATCTTAGTTAATCGTGATATTTCTTAATCACTAACATATATATATAATTTGGCTTTTTATGAAAAATAAAATACTAGGACTATATTTTTCATCTTTGCTATAGTTCATTAAACAAATATCTTTTCATTTAAATGTATATCGTTATTGTGAATATAACAGTCAATAGTGTTCAACTAGATGATAGAAAAGTGAATAATAGCAAAAAAATAACATGGTAGTAAAGCTATGGTACAGCTTTACTACCATGTTATTCATCAGGGACTACCAGCCGTTTATCTTAGCAATAACGCCATATTCGCTAAGAATAGCTTGATAATTTAATAGATCATCACTTTGTAGTTGTTTGACGTCTGCTAAAGCGTAATCACGGCCCAAATCGCGATACTTTTTTAAGCCAAATTGATGAAACGGTAACAGTTCAATATTAGTAATGCCCATTTTTTGAAATAGTTCACCAAAATGATGCGCATTACTTAAGTCATAATTGAAACCAGGAATAATCGGAATTCGGACGGTTAAAGCTTGTTGCGCATCAATGGCTGTTTGCAGATTTTGTAAAATCAGCTCATTACCACCACCCGCTCCCTGCCGGTGTTGCTGGCTATCCCAATGTTTGCAATCATAGTACATGAAATCCATTTGCTGCATAAACTGCTGAAAAACCGCCGGTGCCGCGTAACCAGTCGTTTCACACATTACACTAATTCCGGCGGCATGGATTGCTTGTGCTAGTTCAATGGCAAACGGCGCTTGAAACAGAACCTCACCACCGGAAAAAGTAACGCCACCACCTGATTCAGCATAGAAATCACGATCCTGTAAAATAACTTGCATAATTTCAGCTACTGTTTTGTATTCACCAATCATTGTCGGTGTTTGCTTTTGTTCATCATACATCGTTTCTGGACGGCCAGATTGTGATTCCGGATTAGCACACCACTTGCACCGTAAGGGACAACCTTTGAAGAAAACCACCGTCCGAATTCCCGGTCCATCATTCAAACTAAATTTTTGTATATTGAAAATTAAACCTTTATCAGTCGTTGTCAAATTACTCATAGCTTGCACCTCCATTTTCAGTTTTACCATAACACACAATTATTCAAACGTAAATAAAAATAGTTTCTTTCAAAAACCAGCATTTTGCGATAACATGGTAGAATAGACTTATACTAAATTTCTTAAGCACCTATTTGTAAGCGCAGGAGGTCACACATGGCGAAACGTAGTGAACAATTATTAGAAATCGTTAATCAGAATAAAAAAATAGAGGTCAATCGCTTAGCTGAACTTTTACAGGTTTCGAAAGTAACGATTCGTAAAGATCTAACCGAACTAGAACAGCGCGGTTTATTACAACGGCGGCACGGTTACGCCATTATCAATAATCCGGATAACTTAAGTTTCCGCTTAGCACAAAATTACGATACCAAAGTTAAAATTGCAAAATTAGCGGCTGCACAGGTCACTGAAAACGAAACAATCATGATTGAATCCGGCTCAACCTGCGCCCTGTTAGCTGAACAGCTTGGACGACAGAAGAAACACGTCACGATCATCACAAATTCGTATTTTATCGCCAACTTTGTTGAAAAGTTTGACAACATCGAAATCATGCTACTAGGCGGCGAATACCAAGCTAATGCAGAAGTAGTTGTTGGACCGTTAGCAAAGATGCTCCTGCCTAACTTTCACGTCAAAAAATTATTTGTTGGCACAGATGGCTTCGCAGCTGATACCGGCTTTTTCAGTAATGATCTAATGCGTGCAGAAATCGTGCAAGCTATGGCACAGCAGTCTGATCAAGCTATTATCTTAACTGATTCCAGTAAATTTAGTTCTCCTGGTGTGGTCAAGCAACTCCCGCTAAGCGCTGTTGCTACAGTGATTACTGACCAACAAATTCCAACAATTATCCGTGATTTATTAGAGCAGAAAAAAATCGATTTACGTTTAGCCTAACTTCAAAAGCAATGACTAAGACCTAGATTAAATTAGGGGTCAGTCATTGCTTTTTATTTTGTGTTTTAGTTATTTACGTGTTATTATACATTCGTAAGAAATAATAAAAAGTTTCGTTCGATAGGAGGAGCTAAAATGCAAGTTGTTGAAAAAACCGTTAAAAACCATTTTGGAACATTGAGTCCACGGATGACACGCTATCGAGAGACCATCCTTGAAGCCAAACCTTACGTTGATGCTGAACGCGCCATTTTAACAACCCAAGCTTACCAAGCACATCAACACGAACAGGTTGATGTGTTACGCGCTGAAACCTTGGTCAATATTTTAGAGCACATGTCGCTTTACATCGAACCAGATTCGCTATTAGCTGGTAACCAAGCACGGCAAAATCGTTGGGCACCAATTTATCCTGAGTATTCAATGAATTGGGTCGTCGATGAGCTGGATCAATTTGAAAAACGACCTGGCGATGTTTTCTACATTACTGAAGAAACGAAACAAGAATTACGCGAAATTGCCCCATTTTGGAAAAATAATACGTTGGAGGATCGTGGCTATGCAGCTTTTCCACCTGAAAGTCGCTTATTCTATGACTTAGGTATTATCGGCGCTGATGGTAATATTACCTCCGGCGATGGTCATATCGCCGTTGACTACAAAAATGTGATCAACAAAGGCTTAAAATGGTACGAACAACGCGTACAAACTGCTATGGCTAAGCTTGAATTAACTGATATTAATGACCAAAAGAAGTTTTACTTTTATCAAGCAAGCTTAAAAGTTATCACTGCCGTTAAGGATTTTGCTCAACGCTACGCTGATCTAGCGCGACAACAAGCTGAACAAGCCACTGATCCGGCAAAACGTGCTGAGCGTTTACAGCTAGCGCAGATTTTAGAAAAAGTGCCTTACACGCCAGCGACTACTTTTTATGAAGCCATTCAATCCGTTTGGCTAGTTCATTTAGTCTTACAAATTGAATCCAACGGTCACTCAGTTTCCTACGGTCGCCTCGATCAGTACCTTTATCCATTTTATCAGCATGATATTGAAAGCGGTATTATAACAGATGAGCAAGCTACTGAACTGTTGACTAACCTCTGTTTAAAAACATTGACTATCAACAAGATTCGCTCTTGGGCACACACTGAATTCTCGGCAGGTAGCCCACTATATCAAAACATCACGATCGGCGGCCAAACACCAGACGGTCACGACGCAGTTAATCCGTTATCTTATCTGATTTTACGGGCGATTGCGCAAGCGCATTTACCGCAACCTAATTTAACCGTGCGTTACCATAAAGGCTTAAGCGATAAGTTTATGCGTGAATGTGTTGAGGTTATCAAGCAAGGTTTGGGTATGCCCGCATTCAACAATGATGAGATCATCATCCCCTCGTTTATCCGTCGTGGTGTCAAAAAAGCTGATGCCTACAATTATAGTGCCATTGGCTGTGTTGAAACCGCCGTACCAGGCAAATGGGGCTATCGTTGTACTGGGATGAGTTTCATTAATTTTCCGCGGACGTTGCTAATCGTTATGAACGATGGTGTTGATCCTGAATCCGGCAAGCGAGTTTTACCTGGGTACGGCAAATTTACTGATATGCACCATTACGCTGAACTCACCGCCGCTTGGGATAAATCTTTACGTGAAATCACGCGCCAAAGTGTAATCATTGAAAATAGTTGTGATCTTGCCTTAGAACAAGGTTACCCTGATATTCTTTGTTCCATGTTGACCGACGATTGTATCGGTCGCGGTAAAACGATTAAAGAAGGCGGCGCGATCTATGACTTTATCAGCGGGTTACAAGTTGGTATTGCCAACTTAGCCGATTCGTTGGCCGCAATTAAACAATTAGTTTTTGAGCAACAAAAAATCACCCCTACCGAATTATGGCACGCGCTGGAAACTGATTTTGCCAATGCGGATGGTCAACGGATCCAACAAATGTTGCTGAATGATGCCCCTAAATACGGCAATGATAATGATGCAGTTGATGACTTAATTGTTGACGCTTATCAGCCTTATATTGACGAAATCGCTAAATACAAAAACACGCGGTATGGCCGCGGTCCAATTGGTGGCCTGCGATACGCCGGTACTTCATCGATTTCAGCTAATGTCGGTCAAGGCCATAGCACTCTAGCCACACCTGATGGTCGCCACGCACGGACCCCTTTAGCCGAAGGTTGTTCGCCGGAACACGCAATGGATATTGCTGGACCAACTGCTGTCTTCAAATCCGTTTCTAAATTGGCGACTGGCGACATTACCGGTGGCGTCTTGCTTAATCAGAAAATGTCACCACAGATCCTACGTAGTGATGAAAGCTGCATGAAATTAATCGCCTTGCTGCGGACCTTCTTTAACCGACTACATGGCTACCATGTGCAATATAACATTGTCTCCCGTGACACTTTGATTGCCGCACAGAAACAGCCCGCTGATTATCGTGACTTGATTGTTCGCGTCGCCGGCTACTCTGCTTTCTTCGTTGGCCTATCTAAAGAGACTCAAGATGATATTATTGCCCGCACCGAACAATCACTTTAAACGAAAGAAGCTGTCATTATGGAATTTCTACTTGATACGATTCATTTAGCTGATATTGAAAAATATGCCGCTATTTTACCTTTAGCCGGCGTCACTTCTAACCCAACAATCGTTAAAAAAGAAGGCAAAATCGATTTTTTCCCACATATGCGGCAAATTCGCCAATTAATTGGCCCTGATGCTTCCCTGCACGTCCAAGTTGTTGGCCAAACCGTTCCCGCGATGCTCGCTGATGCCCACACTATTTTGCAGAACATTGACGATGCCGTTTACATTAAGGTTCCAACCACTGAAATCGGCCTAGAAGTAATCAAACAATTGAAAAAAGAAGGCCATCACGTCACTGCTACCGCTATCTACACCAAATTTCAAGGTTATCTGGCTATCGCGGCTGGCGCAGACTATATCGCACCCTACTATAACCGCATGGAAAATATGAATCTTGATGCTGCAGCAACCGTAGCTGGCTTTGCCCAAGCAATTCAACATTCTCATGCAACCACTAAAATTCTAGCCGCCAGTTTTCACAATGTCGGTCAGGTCAATACCGCCTTTGAAAATGGTGCTCAAGCAGCTACTATGGGTGTTGATATTATTCAGGCCGCACTGACAATGCCAGCAATAGGCCAAGCGGTCGCAGATTTCACTAGCGATTGGGAAAGCCTTTATGGCGTGCATCAAACAATTAGTGATCTATAACTACTAAAAGGGACCGAGTTACGCACATTATCTGTGTGTAACTCGGTCCCTTTTGCATGATCTAACTGAGTTTTCCACCTAAAAACTGACTTATTAACATTAATCAGTGCTTAACTCAGGTCTTAGCCCAGTTAAAGCAGCACTATTAACAGGTGGATAACTTTTATTTTTCAATTGTCCACAGCCTAGCCCTGTAGCAACGCAACTACTAGTACGAGTAGCGCGCCCAGAAACTGAATAATATCAAACAGAAAATGCGTCAGTATATTTTGCCAAATATCACGCGACCAATAATAGATCAGCGCGTACCATGCACCCACCGCCATGTAAGGTACCATGGCTAGAACATTCCCGTCAAAGTTATTCCAATGCGCCAAACCAAATAGTACTGCTGACAAAATGAACATCAGCCAGGTTAAAATACCACGCCGGCGCCATTGATAGAATAGAACATGCCGGAAAATAATTTCTTCGGTGAATGGCGCCATTAATACTGTCAAACTAGCAATCAGGCCAACGGTAGCGGTTTGCACGCTGAGCAGATCTGGCGTTGTCCCTACCGCTAATGGTTTGAGCACCCAGCGTACCGCCGCTAAAATTGCGTATGATACGAATACCCCACCAATTGCCCACAGACTGTGGATAAACCAGTGCTGCTTAAATCGTTGCCAATCGCTTTTCAACACATCACGAAATAACCAAACAGCGACACAAAAACCAATGAAGAAAACCAAATCCATTAGAATGGCGCGACCTAATTGGTGCTGCGCCAGCTTTATGACCTGTGGTGCAAGTGCTAATTCCACTGGGACGATCAAGCAAGCAATCACTGTTTTGACTAAGGCAATGGGTTGCCGTTCAACACGCTTGGTGAAGGTCGGTTGCCGTTCACGGCGCACTCGCTGTTGTAGCGCACTTTTATTCAATAAGGACACACCTAACAACGTGAATACCACCGCATAAATAACGCTAGTAATCAAGCCAACGCCAATTACATTGCTTGCTAGTCCAAAAGTAATTTTGCTAAAACTAACTATGATCGTCTGACCAATAAGTGGCCACCATAAGTTTTTGGTCAGCAGATACACTGCCGCAAAGAAGAAACCAACACCAAATGCCGCCAGCAGTTGCGCACTAGTATTCAACAAGTTGGCCCCACGATTGCTAACAGATAGACCCACTGCAAAAATGAAGCCACTGATCATCGCTGTGATGCTAGGACTTAAACGAAACTGGTCGCGCGCAAAATTAACCACTAGCCCGCAAAAAATATATGCCGCCGTCAGCGCAACAACTAGTCCGAGCGCTAATGCCCATAAAATCGTGCCCAGCGTTAACTGATTGTGTGGCTGCAATATGATATCGCCAATGACCACCACCGCTACTGGCAGCACTAAATACCAGTGCCGAAAATCAAAGCGCCAGCTGATGCGTTGCTGAAAATAAACATGATTTAGCACTAGCCAAATCAGCAATACAAGGCTGGCAGTCACAAATTGCTGTACTGGTGCCACTGCAAACGTTAAAAAATTAAAGGCCCAGTTTGTGAGTACACCAACAATTAGCTGAATAAACAAGGTTATAAAAGCCATACCACCAATAAAAATCGGTAAATTTCGGCGCATTTACCTCACCTCCACTAAAACGTTTACTCTGACTATAGCAGACCTTATTTTAGATGCCAACTCTGAGTAACTACAGACCACTCAACAAATTTTACACAACCTTTACACAGCAGTAATACTAGTTAACGCCCTTATCTAGTATAATCAGCTTACGGACAAAAACTGATAAATGCACCTAACAAACAGGAGGAATCTAGTTGGAAGTAAGTATTGGGTACTGGATCGGCTTTTTCGTTTTTATTGTGGTGATGCTGGCACTGGATCTTGGCGTGTTTCATCGTAATAACGAGACGCCGACGATCAAATCATCGCTGCTTTGGAGTGGCTTTTGGATCGGCTTGGCCTTCATTTTTGCTGGCGGTATTTGGGCACTGGCTGGCGGTCAGCACGCATTGGACTTCGTCACTGCCTATCTACTGGAAAAATCATTGAGCATTGATAATATTTTTATTTTCATTCTCGTATTTAACTTCTTCAAAATCGACGCTAAATACCAGCACCGACTACTGTTCTGGGGCGTTTTCGGTGCATTAGTGATGCGTGTGCTCTTCATTTTTGCCGGTGTCGTCTTGTTAGAAAAATTCAAATGGTTAATGATCGTCTTCGGCTTATTCCTAGTCTTCACCGGCGGCAAAATGTTGTTTGAAAAGGAAGAATCTGGCGACTTAAATCAAAATATTATCATCAAAAGTTTACGGCGTTTGTTTCCGTTTAAGGAAGACGCACCCGTGGCCAAATTTTTCGTCAAAGTTAACGGCAAACGTTTTGCGACTCAGTTTCTGATTGCGCTCCTATTCATTGAAGCATCAGATCTGCTGTTCGCAGTCGACTCCATCCCCGCCGTTTTATCGGTTTCGCAAAATAGCTTCATCGTGGTGACCTCGAATATCTTCGCCATTATGGGCTTGCGCTCCTTGTACTTCGCGGTCAGCGGTATTCTACCATTGTTCCGCTACATCAAATACGCATTAGCTGCTATCTTGGCCTTCATTGGTTTCAAAATGGTGCTAAACGAAGCAGCACATTACCTCCACTTTGATTGGCATATCTCTAATATTGCGTCATTGATCGTCATCATTGGCTTGATCAGTCTTTCAATCGTCGCTTCAATTATTGCCGATCGCGCAATGCAGCGTAAACGACTATAACAATGTAGCCCACGTAAATTAAAACTTACGTGGGCTTTTTTTCGCACTTACCTAATTTGCTCTAAATCACCTAGGCCTGGGGTTAGCCGGCAAACAAAAAGACTTGTCCTCAAAGAACCAGTCTTTTTCATTCATACCTATTTACATATTTTTAACCCTAGTAATCGTTTATTCAACAACGTCAATAAATTCATAACGTTTAGATTCTGCGATTGTCCTAGTGACCAATAGTAAACTTGTTGTGTTGCTGCGATTGGTTCTACCGGCGGTTCTGTTAAAATTAACAAATCAGCCGATTGCAAGTCAGCACTTAAAGCCACTGTTTCGCTTAAAATATTATTTAATGCTGTCATGATCCAATCAACTTGTTCACGCGGTAGTTGGTCAGTCAAATAAAGTGATAATTTAATTTTGGGCACCATAACGGTTAAACTAGGAACAATATTTTGCATGATCAACGTGACAATTTCAGGTTTTGTCATTGCGTAATCAGCGGTTTGCGCTTGCTCCACTAAGCCTTGGATCTGCGCCAAATAGCCTGATTCTAGCGGTACATGATCATTATCGCTCATAATCGGCAATTCTTCATGACGCGAATAAGCAATTAGTGATGCTAGATAAAATTCGTGGTGCCGATTGGCTTTATTTTGCAAAAGTGTCCCCAGTTTAGCTGCTAACTGAACATCTGCCATATTTAACATGGCTTCATTAACGACTACGTAAGGCGAGGCAGCCAAAATATATTTGATCCAGCTTAACTCCTGCAAAATAACTGTCGTTGGCACATGCAGTTGGACTGCGCAAGTTGTTACCAACGATTCCGGAATTGTTGGATCCGTATAGTCCGTTTTAAGCCAATGCTGTTCCGACAACCGGCGAAATGAAATTGCTAATAAATTAGTTAATTTCAAAGTATGCATTTGATCGTGCTTACCGCTGAATAGTTGCTGGTCAATGAGCTCAACTAGATTTTCTGTTTTTCCAGGCAGTGGTACTTGCTGATTAACAAAATTATATATATACCAGTAAAACAAGCGGATTTGCCGTTCATCACCTACTAATCGATTGCTATTAACTGAATACTTGAGCTTAGCCTGCTTCAGGTAAGTCTTTAAATAGCTCAATCGCCGTTTCAGCGTTGTTACACTGCAATCCAGAGCCTTCAATAAATCTGTCAAATTTGAATGGACTAATAAAGAATTAGCTAACGTGCGAAAACCGATCGATTGCTCAATTAACTGACAAGTGACCTGTGTTGGTGTCGCCAGTGCTTGTTCTTCGATAGTAATCACTTGTTCCAAATGATTATAAACGTAGTAAGTCTGTTGATATGGCCATTGTAGTGTCTGCGCAGCCAAACTCAAATTATGCATCGGCGTCCGATACAACACCTCATACAGCTGAATATATTGTTGTTCGATCCGCCGTAAAAATAAATCAGCGATCATTTAAACTATCCCCTTTTTACCTAATAAGTGGCCGATAAGTTCCTGTAAATTTTTGTAAGTATTATAGTAAATAAGTGATTTAAACTTATCCGCCTTTAAATTGAAAAAATTAAACCCGTCCAAAACAGGACCCCATCACCCAAACATGCGCTAAAAAGCGTTCCTACATCTATACCGGCTAACCAGATCAATCTACTTTGAACATAGATTCGTATTATTGTGTAGCTATTAGGGCCAACTAGCGTATCTATAAGTTAAATTTTAGAATCACATTCTATTAAGTGTTATTATTTTTATTGATTTATTTTCACTCATTATAACGGAGAATGACTGTAAACGCACGCACTTTCCATTATTTACTTGAATTTCATTTCAAATCTGCCATTTAACACCAGATTTAACAAAGAGCCAAAAAAAGACCACCAACATTCAAATGTTAGTGGTCTTTCCCTTAAAGCATTAGCCAAATGTTAAATTAGATTTCTTCTGGAACCAATTTAACTGGTTTTGTACCCATCCAGCCAACGATTTCTTTAACTGTATCTTCAATAGCTTTTGTCCCTGGTGCTAATAACTTACGAGGGTCAAAGCCTTTACCTTCTTGGTCCTTGCCAGCTTCGATATATTCACGAGTAGCTTTAGCAAAGGCTAATTGGCATTCAGTATTGATGTTCAATTTAGCGACACCCATTGAGATAGCTTTTTCAACTTGGTCTTGAGGAATGCCTGAGCCACCGTGTAATACAAGTGGTTGTTTGATAACGTCAGCCAATTCTTGTAAACGATCGAAATGTAAGCCAGTCCAGTTAGCTGGGTATTGGCCATGAATATTACCAATACCAGCAGCTAAGAAGTCAATGCCAGTTGCAGCTAATTGCTTAGCTTCTTCAACGTCAGCTAATTCGCCTTCGCCGACAACGCCATCTTCTTCGCCACCAATAGAACCAACTTCAGCTTCAACGGAAATGCCTTTAGGATGAGCCAAGGCAACGATTTCCTTAGTCTTTTCTAAGTTTTCAGCAAATGGTAAATCATGACCATCAAACATAACGGAGTTGTAGCCAGCAGCAATTGCAGCTTTAGCAGCTTCGTAGTTACCATGGTCTAAATGCATTACAACAGGAACTGTGATGTTCATGCTCTTGATCGTTGCTTCAACTAATTGTTGGCAAAGTTCATAACCACCCATGTACTTTGCAGCGCCCATTGAAGTTTGGATCAATACAGGAACGTTTAATTCTTGAGCAGCACCTAAGATAGCGCGTGTCCATTCCAAGTTGTTTGTGTTAAATGCACCGATAGCATAATGACCCTTACGAGCAGCAGCAAACAGTTCAGTACCATGTACTAATGACATAAATATTAGTCCTCCTAAATTGTATTACAAGGATTAAAGCGTGATTTAAATATCGCCCAGCTCAATGCATGACTAGTTTACCAAATTAACGATACCGTAAATAATTTAGCAAATACAAGCAAGCAAAAAGAAGAAACTGGCATTTAAATAAGGTTTAATCGGCTTGTACATTTACTGTTTTATTCTACCACATATCCAGAAATAATGTGACTGTTTTTTCTGAAAAATCGCTTCAACTTTCAGAATTAAATTGGCAGCGCTTTATTATAATTGACGCAAATACCATACATCACACGCACTATGTTCACTACCAACTAATGGCGCCGCCAGTCGTTGAAAGTTATATTTATGATATAACTGATTAGCTGGCTCTAATATACTAAAAGTTTCCAAATATAGTTGCGTATAATATTGTTGCGCAAAGTCTAAAGTTTGCCGCATTAGCTGATGGGCCAAGCCTTGCCCCCGAAATTCTGGTGCAATGTACAATTTTTGCAATTCGGCAATCTTCTTGTCCGCATTGAACATACCAATGCCAGCACCGCCTGCAATTTTGCCAGTTGCAGTGACTAATACCCAATACTCACTGTTCGGCAATTGGGCGTAATATTCAGCTAAATGATCTAGCTGCGGATCAAAGTAAGCTGTACCCGGTAAATTCAAATGGTACGCGGCTAACGCTTGCTGAATAATGGCTTTGACCTGCAAATTATCCGCTGGCGTAATTTTACGAAGTTGCATTTAATCAGACCTTTTCTCAATTAAGTTACTATAAACTTACGCAAAACTAACGTTAACGTCAATAGCCTTGACTAAGATTGACCTGATTTTGCTTTAACTCACCATTAGTCAAAAATTGTTGCAAATTAGTTAGGAAAATTTGATTTGCTGCGCGCATATAACCATCAAAAATACCAGCAAGATGTGGCATCAACAACACATTATCTTGTTGCCATAGCGGATGGTCGGCTGGTAGTGGTTCCTTTTCGAATACATCTAGCGCCGCAAACCCAACTTGGCGCTGTTGTAGTGCTGCTAGTAACGCTGTAGTATCAACCGATGGCCCACGACCAACGTTAACAAAAATCGGCTGCCGCTGTAATTGATTAAAAAAGTCAGCGTTGAAAAAGTGCTTGGTAGCTGCTGTTAGCGGCATGATATTAACGATCACATCCGCTTCAGCTGCCACCGTTTGCGCTTCAGCCATGGCGTAAGTGTGCATAAAGTTGGCCGCCGAATGACCACTACGATTGACACCACTAGTTTGCATGCCCACCGCTGTGGCTAGTTCAGCAATTCGCTGACCAACATGGCCGGTCCCATAGATCAACATTTTTTTACCTTGCAATCGAGTTAATTGCTGATGCTCTGGCTTATGCCATTGCGCCTTCGTCTGTTGCACTGCAGCTACTTGTAGGCCCCGCACGTGCATCAATAACATGCCCAATACCGATTCAGCAATACCTTCTGCATGAATACCACTAGTGTTCGACAGTAAAACATGCTGTTGTTGCAACTGTGCTAACGGCAACGAATCAACGCCTGCCGAAATTGTCTGGACCCACTTGACCTGATTATCAGCTTGAGCTACTAGCTGCTGGCCCACCGCATCCCAACCGTAAATAATATCGACCTGTGCCAAGTCAGCCGTTGTTGCTTGATCAGTGGTCAACAGCTGTACTCCTGCTGGTAATTCAGCGCGTAAGTGGTCCAATGCTGCATTTTGCTTCACTAAAGCTAAGATTTTTGTCATCCTCAACACCTCACTTAAATGTTAGTATAAGTATACCGCGCTTACTTACTGACAGCCTGTTTAAAGTTTGTTAATGCAAGCTTCAAAATTATATGCTAAAGCCGTCACAAATTCTTCATAATTCTGCTTTATAGTAAACAACATAGATAAGCGAAGCGCTTTAGCCAATCAAATTTGATTCACTTTAGCGCAGCGTAGGTCTATACCCAACAACCAGATAACCCTAACTTTTTCATTCTCCTCCAAAGTATGAAAAAAGAGTTTACGCCCTCCCAACGTAAACTCACCCCAACTCCTTTTTGCCACCGGTCACCCAGCCGGTGGCTTTTGTTATTTTCGAATCATTGCGCCGATGACAATGGCACAAAACATTGCCGCTGCTGCCATGTATAAGGCATAGCGACTCACCTGAGGCCCACGTTCTTGATCGTGGCGCACTAATAAATAAATTCGATAAATCACCAAGGCGACGACTAAAACTAACGCCAAATAAAATAAACTAACAAATAACGTGACCATGACTAGTCCCCTTTAAAAATTTTATTTCAACTATTATTAAAAATAAAAAAGGACCAGCAGTAATCTGCTGATCCAACCATTAAACACTAACTCCGGCTGTCGGACTCGAACCAACGACATTCTGATTAACAGTCAGACGCTCTACCAACTGAGCTAAGCCGGAATAACAAAAACTAGTATAGCTGGCCTAGCTTAAAATTAAACTTGATTTTGATGATAATTAAATGAGAAAACGTTAGATCAAAGTTAGTTAAGCGACCCCTTTAATGTGCATTGCACAGTCGCTCCTTACATGTTATAAGATATCACACTCAGCCGAATTTATGGTATAATGCGGCTAAGTTCTTATTTTCATGCTTTTTTTCGTAGCTTGTTTTATTTTTAGTAATCTAAATACTACGAAATTTTGTTTATCGCAAACTGCGATTTTAAATTGGAGGGGTACCTTATGGATGCAACGGATCGTAAATTATTGAATATTTTACAAAAAAATGCCCGGACTTCGTTAAAAGATCTTGCCCAACAAGCGTTTATCTCTGCGCCCACTGCAGCAACGCGTTTGAATCACTTAGAACAATCCTTACTCCAAGGCTACCGCGCCCAGGTCGACTATAAATCACTAGGATATGTAATAAAAGCTTACGTTAGTCTTGACTTGCAACCAACGCAAAAACCTCAATTTTATCGGTTTGTCGGCGGCACACCGAATGTTTTAGAATGCGATTGTATTACTGGCCAGTACTCGATGATCATGAAGGTCATCTACCGCTCTACTGAAGAGCTGGATAACTTCATCAACCATTTACAAGCATTTGGCCGTACAACCACGCAGATCGTTTTCTCTAACGTAGTTGCTGATCGGGGCATGCAGATTGAAGATCAGGTAAATTAAGATGGATAACTTAAAGCAAACAATTAAACAATTAGCACAAGCAGAGCCGAAGACGTTAGAACAACAGGCGCTTAAACTTAGCGAAGAAGTCGGTGAAGCGGCCGAAGCGCTATTATCGATGGAAGGTGTTTCTGGCGACGGCTACAAAAAGTTGACTGTCGCTGACACAAAGGAAGAATATGTTGATGTGTTGCTAGTCACCTTTGCTATCCTTGAAAAGCTTGGCACCAGTGATGCTGAACTAACTACATTATTGCAAAACAAACTTAGCAAGTGGCAAGCAAAACAAGCTTAAAGCGTTGTTCACCACTGCAACTTATGCTATGCTTTTTGAGGAAATATTAGGAGTAGTTTAGTAATAGAAAGGATTTTTCCCATGACTGATGTAATTAAAATTGCCTATCTTTACGAAGACTTAATGAACACTTATGGCGATAGTGGTGACGTTAAGATCCTCAGCTATTTATTGAAGCAACAAGGCTACACCACTCAAGTTGACGATGTGAGCATCGACACACCTGAATTTGACGCACAAGATTACGACTTTCTCTTTTTTGGTGGTGGCCAAGATTTCGAGCAAACGGTGATTGCCAAGGATTTATTGCGCCACAAGCAGACTGTTGCTGACTACATTGAAGCCGGTAAACCAATGCTGGCCATCTGTGGTGGTTATCAATTATTAGGTGACTACTACGAAACTAGCGCTGGTACGACGATCAAAGGCTTGGGCATTTTACCGCTACACACAATTTTCAAAGCCGATGCCCGAATGATCGGTGATACTGAATTTGAAACTGAATGGGGCACAGTCAAAGCGTTCGAAAATCACAGTGGTCGGACTTACTTTGACGATAAAGACAAGTTGCAGCCATTAGGTAAAATGGTCACTGGTTATGGCAATAACCCAGAAGATGGTGTGGAAGGCATGCGCTATAAAGGTACTATCGGTAGCTATTCCCATGGCCCATTGTTGAAAAACCTCAACTTAGCTAAGGTGCTAGCTAAACAAATTATTGCTAACCACACCGCCCGTTTAGCGGCTGACCCAGCATAATCCGCCTTGCGACCGAGTACTTTTCAGCACAATTTTGACATAATATACTCACTATCATTCTGAAAGGTTGTGACCGGCATGTTTTTTTGGGATCCTACCTATACCCTAGTTATCATTGGTCTATTGATTTCAATGGCTGCTTCCAGCTACGTCAATCGTACCTTTAAACGTTACGATACTGTTCGTAGTCGTAGCGGGGTTACCGGCACTGACGCGGCACGCTATATTCTGCAACAGTCTGGTATTACCGACGTATCTGTACAAGAAATTAGCGGCGAGCTAACCGATAATTACAATGGTCAGACTAAAATCCTTAGCCTATCAAGCTCGACAGCACAATCAACTTCGGTTGCTGCAATTGGCGTTGCTGCTCATGAATGTGGGCACGCGGTACAAGATAAGCGCAATTACATCCCCATGCGTTTGCGGACAGCAATCGTACCCGTAGCTAATATTGGATCAACACTTTCTTTCCCCATCATTATCTTAGGTGTGATCTTAGGCATGAATCATACGTTGATCAATATCGGGATTGCTGCCTTTTCATTAGCCTTACTTTTTCAGCTAGTTACCTTGCCAGTGGAATTTAATGCGTCACACCGTGCCATTACAATTCTCGCTTCCGGCGGTATCTTGGCGACTGATGAAGTACCCATGGTTCGCCGCGTACTAACGGCTGCAGCATTAACCTATGTAGCAGCTGCATTAGCTACCTTCTTACAATTACTCCGCTTGATCATCTTATTTGGAAATAATAATCGCGATTGATCAGCTATACAAAAAAGGAAGCAACGCATAAAAATAATGCGTTGCTTCCTTTTTTGTACGCACCTTTCAGGTTCATCAAACTTTTATCTTTGATAGTAAATTTATTGTACCGTTAAAAATGTTAAAGTAAAATTAGTTTTCGTGCATTAAATTACTCATTATTAGTTGAATAAGCAAAATGAGATTCAGTCAAAAATAGTCAACATTTTTGACTTGATTAGACCGAGTGACAATCAACTACGCTAAAAAGTCGATTTAAGTTAAAAAATTATTGTTAATTTTATTTAAATTTCTGGAAGAGAGTGTCAAATTTTATGTGTAAATAGAAAAGCCTCTCGTCTTTTTCTTTAA
>NZ_RHOF01000029.1 GCF_003946445.1 Loigolactobacillus jiayinensis
GATTTTGACTTAAATTATTAGTTTTTACCCTCTTGACTTATAACCACAAGGCTTTGTTAGTACTATCGCAAAATCCATTGCATCATGCACAGACTTTACATCAATAACCTATTCTAGTTTTTTTTGGACAACTTGCCAAGTCTTTTTCAGCGCACAAAAATAACCACTGTCTGCGGAAACAGTGGTCGGCATAAGAGAGAAAGAGAATTGATTTAAAGGTAATGATGAAATACCTTACAGAACTAATATAAGCGCTTTTACAGCTAATGTCAATGTATTTTTGTAACTGCTTACATTTGTAAGAAAATAAAAACGCCTACTGGGTGTGTGTAGGCGTTTCTACCGCGTTAATTATGACTAACTAAGCGGTTTTAACACAATGTGTTAGAGGAAATAAATAAATGGTTATCTATAAATTGCCACTTAAATGTGATTTTGTCTATCTAAATTTTAATTAAAGACACATCTTTCTCATTTTAATCAAATTTAGTCATCAGCTAATACGACAGTTGTGTCTTCGTTAGCCAACGGTGCTGTCATTTTAAAGGTTTGAACAAAAGCGTAATCACGCAACTTTTTTAGTTTTTCAACTAGTTGTTCGTACTGCTCATGCGTCACATTAGCCGTATAGCATCCAGTTACATATTTACCATCGTATTCAACTTTTAATGTTATCTTTTTAATGTTTGGCTTAGCTGCTGCCATAAATCCAACTCGTGAAATACCAGCATTTTCCATTGGAATCAATAAAAATATCAACGCACCATTTGCCGTGGAATCATCCTTCATAATCAATTCACGTAAGTCAGTTTCGTTAGTCACTGTGATTTTCATTTAAAAGTTCCTTCCTCAACCATTAAAAGCCAACTAAAAAATTAAATTCTAATCAAACGTGTGCAAACATTGCGTTATTAAAGCCACAAATTTTTCCCGATCAAGATCAAGCATGATTTCCGCATTGACTGGTTTACCCGTTAATTCATAATAATCAACGATCGTTTCGCCGCGAGTCAATTGACCTGTCGTTTCAATATCTAAATTGCGCTTAACCGTTTCAAATAGACTAGGCGCAATCAGCCAAGCTAGCGTACACGGATCATGTACAGGTGTCCCCTTAAAGCCCCACTTCGCTTGGCTATAATAAATATGGTAAAAGTTCAATAAATCAGCAATTGCCTTTGCAACAGGATTGCCGATTGCACGAAAAGCAGTCACATCTGTTGGTAAAATTTGTGCTTTGTGGGTCACATCTAACCCAGCCATGACCAGTGGAATGCCTGAATCGATGACCATTTTAGCCGCTTCAGGATCGACAAACATGTTAAATTCAACTTGTGGCGTCCAGTTGCCTAGACCCATAGCGCCACCCATAAAGACAATCTGCTCAATTTTTGCTTTTAATTCTGGATGCACCGCTAAAAATAATGCCGCATTAGTCATGGGTCCGGTAACGACTAAAGTAACGGGCGTCGTGCTAGCACGTAACGTCTGAGCAATTAGTTCAACTGCAGGAATCGATTGTGCGGCAAATCCAGGTTCCGGTAATTCAGTGCCATCCAGTCCAGTTTCGCCATGCACATTAGCCGCAATTTGCAAGTCTTGCATTAAAGGCTTTTGGTTGCCACTAGCAACCGGGATGTCAGTTCGACCTAATAAGGTCAGTATACGTAAAACATTGTTCAGCGTTTTTTGCGGCGTCTGGTTACCAGCTGAAGCAGTGACTGCTAATAATTCAATAGCTGGCGAAGCGACCGCCATCATAAGTGCAATTGCATCATCATGACCCGGATCACAATCTAAAATAATTTTCTTTGCCATTTACTCAGTGCCTCCTTGAAAGTTTAAGCTTTAATAGCGCGATAATCAGGCCGTTCTGGCGCATCCAAAACTTTAGGGCCATCCGCATACCCAACGATAACGGTATTGACCACGTTCAAAAACAAGCCATGTTCAACGATACCAACTTGTTGATTTAAATAACGCGCTAATTGAAAAACATCATCAATTTTACCAAGGTGTAGGTCGATGACATAATTCTTAGAATCCGTCAGTACTCGCTGCCCAGCATTTTCGCGAAAAGCTGGTTTTAACCCATTAGCCGCTAAACGCTTAAATAACTGTTGACTGCCATACGGAATGACTTCTAGTGGTAGCGGAAAACTGCCAAGTTGCGGTGCCATTTTGGACTGGTCAACGATCCACATATTGCGCTTTGAGTTGATTGCCACAATTTTTTCAAATAAATGCGCGGCCCCGCCACCTTTGATGCCTTGAAAATCGGTATCAATCTGATCGGCGCCATCAATGGTTAAATCAATTTGCGCTACTTCATCAATCGACTTGATGGGAATACCTAATTGCCGTCCTTGTTCTGCAGTACGGTCAGAGGTTGGTACCCCAATGATCTTTAATCCTTCTTCAGCTACTCGGCGGCCTAGCGCATCGACCATAAATTTAACGGTGCTGCCGGTACCAAGGCCAACAACCATCCCGTCTTTCACGTAAGTTGCGGCTAAATCGCCGACCATTTTTTTCAGTTCATCTTGAGTCATCAGTTATGTCCTTTCTGCTTGCTAATGTTGTGCAAATAATGCGGTCAAACGGTGCATAAAGCGCTGTAAATAGGCTGGTGCGTCAACATTGACAGCTACCTGTACATTCGTGGTAGGTGCATTGAGTCGATCAACATCGCCAACTGTTCGTGCTGCAAATGGCGCTGTGGTTTCAACTTTCATATTTAAGCCGATCGTCTGCACCAAACTAGGATCAAGCGCCACACCAACAGCTAATGGATCATGTAACGCGCAACCGTGTAACTGTGGATTAAGCGCAGCATAAGCATCAATATAATAATCAACGATGTTCGCAAAAGCAAGGCTGGATTTAGTACCAAGCTGCCGCCACAATTGCGTTTCGTGCTTGGTCAGCAACGTGCGTAAAGTAACATCTAGCCCGACCATGGTTAACTTAAAGCGACTGCGCAATACCTGATCAGCAGCTGCTGGATCTTGATTGATGTTGGCTTCACCGACTTCAGTGACGTTTCCTGGTACAGTCAAGGCGCCACCCATAAAGGTAACATTACCGACTAATTCCGTTAACTCTGGTGCTTGGGCTAAAGCCGCCGCCAAGTTAGTCATCGGTCCTGTCGGTACAATAATTAAGTTATCTCCATACTGCCGCGCGGCTGCAATCATAAAGTCAACGGCAGTTGTTTTTTCCACTGCTCGTTGTGCTTGCGGTAATGCAACTTCGCCAATACCGTTAACACCATGAATATCTTGACTAACCTGCATCACATCAAAATGATCTGTGGTCGTAGCGTGCGGTAAGCCTAGATAAACTGGAATATCTGTTCGACCTAATAATTCTAAGATCCGCAGACTATTCTGCCCAGCTTGAGTCGTCACCACGTTACCGTACGTACTGGTAATACCGATCAAATCAACTTCTTCACTGGCTAAAGCATAAGCAATCGCCAACGCATCATCGATTCCGGTATCTAAATCCAAAATCATTTTCTTTTGTGCCATCATTATTCCCTCTTTCACACAATTATGTTACGCGCCTACTTTTACGCTATTCTCACACAAAAAGCATAGCATAGCCCCCATTTGATTTCAATCAGTACGGAAAGCGCTTTATTTTAATGGATAAGAAAAAGTTAGTCCTTAGACTAACTTTTCTAGTCAAACCTTAATGAACTGATAAATCGTTTACCAAACAAAGACACCGACGATTCCGGCAGATAATAGTGATACTAAAATTCCGGAAAGTAGTAAGTAACCCACGTTGGCAGAAATCAAATCATTCTTTTCCTTATCAACTATGCCCTTGAAGGCACCGATAACCATACCAACCGTAGAGAAGTTGGCAAATGATGTTAAGAAGACGGTCAACATTGCCTTAAAATGGGGCGCATAGTCATTGATCGAGCCAGTAACTTTACCCATAACAACAAATTCATTAGTGACTAATTTAGTCCCCATGAACTGGGCAAATTTAAAGGCATCACTGACATTCAAACCTGTTAACCAAGCAAATGGGAACATGATAATGCCTAAAATATGTTCCAAGGTCAGCCATGGATTGAATAACATCAGAATCTTATCGATCAAAGCAGCTAATGCAACAAACGCAATAACGTTGGCAGCGATGATCAAAATTAAACGGCCAGCACCAAGAATGGAATCACCTAAGAAGGAGAAAAATGGTTCCCGCTTAGCTGGTACATCATCAGTGCCAGCATCGCTACTATTACTACCGGACATCCGGGCAATCGTATCTTCTTCTGGCGTTACCGTCAGTGGGTTAAGTAAATTAGTGACAATAATAGCATTAATAATATTGATCGGTACCGCAGTCAGAATATACTGACCTGGCATCATTTGGGTATAAGCACCTAAAATTGAGGCTGTGACGCAACTCATTGACATCATCGCCAACGTCAAATCACGTTCTGCTCTCATTTGCTTTAATTGTAAGCTAGAAACGGCTAACGCCTCAGTATTACCTAAGAACATCATTTCAACCGCAAAAAAAGATTCAAACTTAGGTTGCCCAGTAATTACCGCTAAGCCACGGCCGATCCATTTAATAATAAAGGGTAGTATACCAATGTACGTTAAAATATCAAATAATGGCACGATCATTAAAATCGGCAATAGCGCACTGGTGACGAAATCCATCGACTTCACATGGACCCAGCTAGACAAGGCAAATTCGATCCCTTGATAAGCCACAGCGACTAACCAATTAAAACCATCAGCGGCGCCTTTAACAATATCCGTCCCCACCGAAAAACTAGTAAAGAACCAAGCAAGCACTATATTTATAACTAACATCACAATAATTGAACGCCATTTAATATTATGACGATTTTTGGAGAAAGCAAATGCAATTGCGAGAAAAATAAAAATCCCGACAATGTTGACAACTAAGTACATCCCATATCCTTCTTTCTATTGTTTTACCGTAGTACTGGTCGGTCCTCCCTTCGATACACAAACCTTGAGCGACAATCTGAAAATAGTATACTAGAAAAGCAGTGGGAAAGACAGCTCTTTTACGTTCCTTGTTGAGTTTACATTTAATTTGCAAATCAGCTATACTAGAGCGTACTGTATTATCCTTATTGAACAACACGTTTAGTTAGTCTTTTAGAAATGTGGTTTTAATCAATTGAAAAAAATAATTGCTTCTTTTACATTACCGCTTAACTTGCTATTAGTGGCTTGCTGTTTTTTGGTGTTCAGTGGTTTTACTGTTATTGGCCATCGAGGTGACCCAATTAACGCACCTGAAGAAACCTTTCAAAGTTTCGATGATGCTTTTGCCGAAGGTGCCAACTACGCTGAGCTAGATCTGCGTGAGAGTAAAGACGGTACCTTAGTTATTTCCCACGATAGTAATTTAAAACGCATTAGCGGCCAAAATATTAGCATTAGTAAAACAGACTTCGCGCAACTACAGCAAGTCCAACAAAGTAACGGTGAACCAATTCATTCACTAGACGAATTATTTGCCCATTATCAAAACCAGCCGCAGACTCACTTTGTTTTGGAAACCAAGAAAAGTAAAAAAAATAAGCCGCTCGATATGGAGGCTAAGGTTGCGGCACTCGTTCAGCAATACCACATGGAAAACCGGGTCATGGTGCAATCATTTTCTGCTGCCAGTATCGTTTCTTTTAGTCAGTTATTGCCGACCGTGCCGCGCTACTTGATTGCCAATGAGCTTAGCGATATTGATTTTGACACGCTACAGGTCATGACTGGCGTTGATCTTGATAATACGCTACTGACGCCAGCTTTTCTCCAGCAAATGCACACGTTAGGTAAACAGGTTTTTGTTTGGAGCGATATTGACGAACAAGCTAGTGCTTTAGCCGATATTAGTTTAGATGACGTCGATGGTATCGTCACGAATTACTCACATTTAGCTAGCGAGTACGCACAAGCCAAACATGGCACAACTTTGACCCCACTAACGGCCACTAAAGCCACCGTTAGTACCACGCATACGGTTGCTAGTGTCACTAATCCTTACTTAACCCAAACACCTGGTAAAGTACTACAAGCCCAACGCGCTTACTCACTAAATAGCTTGGTCACCGCGGCCAAAACTGATTACGCCGCGTTAGACCAGCAGCGTTGGGTCAACACCGACTATTTGAATTTTGGTAGTGATGCCTTATTGGCGGCGCCTTACTTGAATGGCACGGTACAGCTGAGGCCACGGCTCAATCAGGCGCCATTAGTGGCTAGCCCTGATCAACCGCAACAAATCGTGGGTCACTTAGCCACTGGCACAACCGCGACGATCACAGCAGTTAAATTAGTTGCTGGCCGCCCATGGTTCGAGCTGAATCAACAAGGCTGGTTACCCGCCGAACGTACGCTGATCACTTTAGCCACTGGCGAACCACAATTAGACTACCAACAATTATTGCCAGTCGCACGCTTAGCTAATCTAAAACTACCAAATTTTGCTGATTATTTACCAACAACGCAGACTTTACCAATTAGTCGGTTGCAACAAGGACTAGCCGCACCAACGATCAGCTATTTACAAGCCCAATTTAACCCACAAAATAATTAACGCTATTGGAGGTCATCTTTTGCAAATTCGTCATGTCATGCCTAGTGATTTATCTCAACTAATTGAAATTGAAAAAGCAGGCTTTTCACCTGCTAAAGCCGCCACAGCAACGGCCTTCAAAACGCGGATCGCCACGATCAGCGACACCTTTCTCGTGGCAACCGAGCATGAACAAGTGATCGGCTTCATTAATGGTCCCGTGATGCAACACCTTTATTTAACCGATGATTTATTTACGACGACCCAACCAAACCCACTAGCTGGCGGTTACCAAAGCGTCCTGGGTTTAGCTGTTGCACCTAGTTGGCGCCATCACGGTGTGGCGCAACGATTACTAACTGAGTTAGCGCAGATAGCACGCCACCAGCAGCGCCAGGCCGTTACCTTGACCTGTGAACAGCGCTTGATCCCTTTTTACGAGTTAGCTGGTTTTCATAATGACGGCCAGTCCAGCTCCACTCATGGTGACGTTATCTGGTATAATATGGTACAGACGCTGGTTTAGAAAGTGGTTCAGCCTTCTGACTCAACAAATTCGTAAAGGAGGTTTTTTTACATGGAAAATTCTGTTGCCCCGACAGCGTTAGTCACTGCTGTCCAAGATGCGATTCCCGATGACGCTGTTTTGGCGCATATTACAACGCTGTTTAAAGTGCTCGGCGACAAAACCCGTGCCCGTATCCTTTATGCGTTGTATGAGTCCGAATTATCGGTTTCCGGTATTGTTGCTGTGTTAGATATGTCGCAGTCATCGGTGTCACATCAATTACAGACCTTGAAACAAGCTGGTTTAGTCAAGAATCGCCGCGCTGGCAAGGTGATCTACTACTCACTAGCTGACCATCATGTGATCAGTATTTTTGGTCAAGTGATTCAGCACGTTAATGAAGATAAGCACTGATAATAAAGAGGAAGTCGCCTATTGGCTGACTTCCTCTCTTTTTATCTATGTAGCACGCTCACACGTCACCATTCCATTCAGCCTTAAACTCAGCTAAAAAGTCTAGCATCACCTGCTGCCGTTGCGCTGCAATTTTTTTAGCGCTGGCGGTATTCATACTATCTTGTAACAATAATAATTTCTCGTAAAAATGATTAATGACTGGGCTTTGCTTGCGATAAGCGCTTTTATCCATTTGTGTGCGCGGTTTAATAGCTGGATCGTACATTGCTGCACCAGTATGACCACCATAATAAAAGGTCCGCGCGATGCCAATGGCGCCAATAGCATCTAATCGATCAGCATCCTGTACAATTTGACCATTTAGTGAGAGCTGTTGCTTATGCACCAAATTCTTGCTAAATGACAATCGATCAATGATCTGCCAAATTTCAGCTTGTTCAGTGACGCTAACTTGCTGCATGGTCAAAAAATCACGTAGCTCTTGCCGTGCCGTCTCCACATCTGACACAACCTTATCATCAATGACGTCATGCAATGTCGCTGCCAGTACAGGGACAAAAACAGCCACTTGTTCTTGCTGACAGATAGTCGTCGTCAAGCGTACGACCCGCTGGATATGGTCAACACTGTGGCCGCTGTGATCTTGACCTAAAACTTGCTGCATATAGGCCGTTGCAGCGGCTAATTGACGTTGTTGTAACTCATTCATCATCGTTCACTCCATTCAAATACTGATCACGCGTCATTGCGTGTAAACAACCATCAACAAACTGATGGCGGATAAAAATAGTTTGGTGCAAAACCCCTTCTTGCTGCAATCCTGCAGCTAACATCACCTTTGCCGACGCTTGGTTTTCGGGTTCATGTAACGCGTAAAGTCGCTGTAGGCTGGTTTGCTGAAAAAGGACAGCCAATAAGGCCTGCAAACTTTCTTGCATGTAGCCCTGATGCTGATAAGTTGGATCCAGTACATAGGCTAAGCTAGCTTTGCGATTAGCTTCATCAATATTCAACAATTGTAATGTGCCGATCAGCTGATCATTAGCTTGTAACGCAATCCCATACTGACCAGCTGGTTGCGCCATGAAAAAATCCAAAATTGTATTTTTACTATCTTCAACGCTATGCTGTACTGGAAAAACATAATGTGCTGTTGCCGGATCACTAGCATATGCTAGTAGTGCTGCTGTATCCGCTAACGTCACCGGGCGTAATTTCACCCGCTGCGCTAAAATAATGGGTTGGGCAAGTAACTCCCGTACCAAAATTCCCATTAAGCCGCCCTCTTTTCTCATTAAACAGGTAATTTTCGTTGCCTAATGTCTTAAATATGATACGCTGATAGTGTTTATTTTATCCTATTTGGAAGCAGGTGCAACACTATGACGATTGATTGGGAAAAAGAAGTTCAACAACGCACTCCAGAAATGCTGGCCGATCTAGCCGCCTTAATTGCGATCAATTCTTCACGCAATGATGCCGAGGCGACAGCCAGCGCCCCACTTGGTGAAGGACCTCGAGATGCATTGCTTAAAGTGCTCTCATTTGGCGAACGCGACGGCTTTACCACGAAAAATATTGATAACTTAGCTGGCCGTATTGAATACGGTAACGGCACTGAAGCTTTAGGTATTTTCGCTCATATGGATGTAGTGCCCGCTGGCGAAGGCTGGGCAACGGAACCATTTAAATTAACTGAGCAAGACGGCAAACTCATCGGCCGTGGTACCAGCGATGATAAGGGACCTTCAGTTGCGGCTTATTATGGTCTAAAAATCGTCCGTGATCTTGGTTTACCATTAAGTAAAAAAGTTCAGCTTATTTTTGGTACCGATGAAGAATCCGACTGGACTGGTCTAAATCGTTACCAAGAAACAGAAAAAATGCCTGACTTTGGCTTCTCACCTGATGCTGAATTTCCAATCATCAATGGTGAAAAAGGCATCACTGACTTAACCATTAAATTTCCAACGTTGGCCCAAAGTAAGGCAGCAACTTTAACGTTAACCAGCTTTACAGCTGGATTGCGTAGTAATATGGTACCGCAAAACGCTAAAGCCGTCATCACTGGTGCTGCCGATTTGGCGACTGCTTTTGAGGCTTTTCTAGCCGCTAATCCCGTGACTGGTCAACTCAAACAAACTGGTGCTACCAGCACCTTAACTGTTATCGGTAAAGTTGCCCATTCCATGGCACCCGAAGATGGTATTAACGCCGCAACTTACTTAGCAACTTTCTTAGCTGACTTAGACCTTGATCAGGCTGGCAAAGCTTACGTCACAATAATTCGCGATTACTTCCATCAAGCTGACCGCGGTCAGCATTTAAATATTGCCCATACCGATGAGATCATGGGCGACTTAACTGCTAGCCCTGATCTTTTCAACTATCAAGCTGGTACAGTACCTGATCTCTTGCTGAACGTCCGTTATCCCAAAGGAACCGATGCGGCAACTATTACGCGCAACATTAAACAAACACTGACGGATTACCAAGTTGAGATCGTGCCTAGTGCGCACTCCATGACACCACATTACGTTGCACCTGATGATCCTTTGGTTGCTACCTTATTGTCCGTGTTTGAAGCCCGCACTGGTCAACCAGGTCACCAAGAAGTTGTTGGCGGTGGTACTTATGGGCGCCTACTTAAGCGTGGGGTCGCATTTGGCGCACTGTTCGACGATCGTGAGAACGTCATGCATCAAGCTAATGAATACACTTTAAAGGCTGACTTCCTAAAAGCAGCCGCAATCTACGCCCAAGCCATCTACGAGCTGGCTAAGTAAAAGCAGTATTATATGATTATGTATGATTTCATATGATTTGAGAACGCCTATAAATAGGCGTTTTTATTTTTAATAAAATCATATAAATGCACCTAAAATTGTGCTGTGACGTAACTTTGACGTAACTTTTAGGCCTATTTTTCAAAAGTTACGTCACCAAAAAGTGTTGATTTACCGGTTCTTTTGGAACAATTAATTTAATTAAATTAAATCACTCCTACTTTGCGTAACTTAAATATAAAGGAGTGATTTTTATTATGCAAATTTATATCAATGATGGCATCTGGCGGCAAGTGATCAATTGCACGGTGATCATAGCTGTTGTCAGTAGTACTGGCTCACTGCTTGCCTATATATCCGGACAAGCAATCGGCCAAGCGTGCGGCAATGCGATAATAAAACAGCACTCCGGCCATTATGGCTAGGGTGCTTTTTTGCTATTGAAATTCATCTTTTAGTCTTCACTGATATAATTTTTATAAAGTGTGATCAATTGGATAATATCGCTAGTCGTCATATCGTTCAGTAAGTCAAATGTATCGCCCATTTCGGGGTCATTTTCTTCAACTTGATCCGCGGCTGCTGTCAGTTTGCCGGTAAATGCTTTAATAAATTGGGCAAATTCCGTTTGTTGATCACCAATATTTTGCTGAATCCAATCAGCTTCGTAAGCTCGTGCCAACTTTGTGACCGTTTCCCACTTTGCTTTTTCTAAATTAGTGCTGCCATTGCGATACTGCGTAAGACTCATACGGTTGATGCCAGTTGTGTTATTAATAAAAGTTATAGTGACAGCCTCATTTGCCAAAATAGCTTTTGCTTTATCCATATCATTGCCCAGCTCGTCGCGCCATGGGTGGTTAAATGCCGTTTCATGTGTCATTAGTGTTTACTCCTTTTTCCGTACAAAAATTTATATAATTTATTATGGATTTTCGTATTTAATCCGATATGTCCTCGTGTTTTAACGACTTCAACATTTTGAATTCGATCTAACTGCCGCTTTAGTTTTTTAATATTAGCAACGGTTCGCTCAAAATTTTCCTTTGCCCACTGATTATCTGGCATTTTTTCATTTCCACCGCCATCTAATCCATGAGCAAAGTTTACAGCTTGGATTGAATCTGTGTATACGATCACTTTTATTTTAGTGGTTGGCACTGCCTCTAGTGCTTTAGCTATTGCTTTTATTTCAAAAAAAATCGGATCTTTCTGTCTACCTGATTCACGGCGTAACTCGCACTTGCTGTAAAAACCCTCATCATCATTTATCATATAAGCCCAGCCACCAGTTTGGGCGGTTGGGCTGTATGATCCATCTGTATATATTTTGATTATATTTGTCATTACTCTGTAGCCAGTATTGCCCCAGCGTCACCCTTTAATGCAACATAGGCTGTAGAAAATAATCCTTGTGCGGCCTCGGATTTTGCTGGATCACTTAGCTGAAATTTATCAAATTCAGAATGTAGCTTTACAAAACGAGTCAAAACCGATTCGGTTTCCACACGTGTTAAATGGTTATAGCCGATTGCGTTAGCAGCCTTTTTTACTAATACAGCTTCATTTTCAATTGATTTTTCCATTTCGGTAACTACCTCAATAACTGCTTTTTGATTTACTTTTTGATTATTTCTCATCATGTTTCCCCTTTTCTTTATCTTTTCTATACTCTTAGTATATACCTTTTACATTATTTGTAAATACTTTTTACACGTTTATTTTAATTTATCCCATGCTATAAAACCCAATGGCTTCAATTCATAGTCACTGATCTGCTTTTGACTTAGCGGCTGCTTGTAGCCGACCGCTCCGTAACCTTTACGGCCGAAATTTAAATCATTATCTGCAGCACTGCTGGGTTGACACCCTGGCGACACACCACGAAATTGCAGTGCATACCAGTAAAGCTTACCGAAAATATCGTGAAATTGTTTTTCTGTCATGATTAAGCCTCATTTTAGTAGAATAAGCGTAACTTGCTAAAGCCAAAGCTGACAACAATCTTACCCTTGTTGCCTTTGCGTGCAGAAGCTGGGCGGAAAAGCTTTTCGTCGTTTACTGCATTAATTTTGTCAACTAATACTTGTGCTTTTTCAGCTGTTGGGAAATCTTTTGAGATGATCATAGTGCATTTCATGTTACGAGTCCAAGTACTGATTTTCTTTTCGCTACGGAAGAACATTGGAACAACGGTTTCGATGATTTGGTTTTGCAATTCTGAACGATCAAGTGTTAAAGCAGTGTCTTCATTGAAATCTTTTGAATCACGGATAACTTTACGATAGCCATTTAAGCCAGTCATTTTATTTTCTCCTTTGTTTGTGTAAGTGATTTTTAAGCTACAAGCAAAGAAGTCTTTTGATGAACCGCCGAAACGTTTTGCACCTTGTTTTGCTAATACCCATGCTGCTGTAAAGATTTCTGCGTTTGTCATTTTTAAGACCCCTTTGTTTGTTTTTGATTACCTTTAACTCTATGTCTTTAGTATATACTATTTACATAATATGTCAATACTATTTACATAATTAATTTAAAATAATTGTTTTTATTTTTGGCCAACAAAAAAAGACCTACCCCGCAAGGGATAGGCTAATTTGTTGTTGAATCGATAGTATTTAATTAATATTTGAGTGTCTGACCCGTATAGATCAAGTTTGTGTTGCCAATGTTATTTTTAGCCGCTAACGATGCTACCGTGGTGCCTAGATTAGCGGCAATCGTACTTAAGTTGTCACCATATTTTACGGTGTAACTCCGACTAGTAGCAGTCGCACCACCACTAAATTTAAGTTGTTGACCGACTTGGATAAAGTTATAGTTGGTGATCCCGTTATAAGCGGCAAGCGTGGCTGTGGTTAAGCCGTGTGCTACGGCGATTGCTGATAAGGTATCACCACTTTGTACGGTATAGTAACTAATACCGCTAGCTGCTGCAGCATTACCTTTAATTGTCAGCTTTTGTCCAATATAAATATAATTAGTGTTGCTAATACCATTTAGGCTAGCTAAGGCGGATACGCTAGTACCATACTTTGCCGCAATACCACTGAGCGTGTCACCAGATTGCACAGTATAGGTTGAGCCACCAGCAGTAGTTGTACCGGTAACAGATAGGATTTCGGCGTTGCTGCGATCAAGCCAGCTGTTAATGCCGGATAACAGTAGCTTAGTGCCACTAACCTCAGCCACCGTATAGTTTTGCCCCTTTACCCAGCTTGGAATGTTTTCGCCGGTCGCCCACTTACTAGCGCTAAAGTTAACCTTGACCGTGTCGCCGACCTTAATGGCTGACTTAGGCGTGTTATTAGCAGCTTGACCTGCGGCAATCGCTGGCGTAGTCGTGGCTGGTTTAACCTTGGTACCGCCAACTGAACTGGTCGTGGTGCCGTTATAGCCGTTGTCTGTGATACCTAAATAGTCCTTATTACCATCTAAACCACCAGCAATGTAAGTAGACGTAAACTGAGCAATCGCCATACCATCGATCACAGGCAATGCTTCGGTGTCCTCAGCTGACCGCACCTGATAATCAGGATAGCGAGCAACCCAGAGCGAATTAGGGAACGCCTGTAGAACTTGCTCATAATTAATGTTAGCTTTAATAAAGGAATCACCACTATACAAGATAGGCGTGAAGCCAGCAGCCTTGATACGTCCCATGGCATAAATGATCGCACTAGTTGACGGCGTCCCAGATTCGACGTCTAAAGCCACAATAGAACTTTTTGGCATTTGGACTTTAGGCAGATAATAATTAAGCATCTGATCGGCTTCGGCGTTATTTGCAAACTGCGCATAAATATAAGTATGCGCCCTTTTACCCTGAGCAATCGCATATTGAACTTGTGTCGCGTAGGTGGACTGATCAGAAAAGTAACCATTATAATAGCCGCCCACTTGGGCAATGGCGAACTTATCTTTGGCGTAACCAAATACGCCGGTATTACCCTGATATTTAGACCAATCGACACCGTAATCACCTTTAGCAGCTTGTGCTGGTGCTGTACTCAAAGCTACTGGCGCCAACAAAAAAACAGCCGCGGCGGCGACTGTTAAACGGGTTGCTAATTTAGTTTTATTTTGCACTCTGATCGTCTCCCGTGGGTTTGTTTGTATCAATCAAAATCCCAGCTGCTGTCTGATCTGCTGATACCTGTGCGGCCTTGTAGGCTGTAATTGCATCGGATACCTGAGTAACCTGAGCTTGGGTAATCAGTGATTTCACTAAATAATTGCCAGCGTATACTGTAGCTAACTCCGGCTGGATCAATCCGTTGTTAACACTGCTAATTAATCCTTCTGTTAAAAATTCGCTTAAATTAAAACTCATGATAACGTCCCCCCTAGCGCTACAATAGCAGCTTTTATTTTTGCGTAATCCGATTGCGTCAAAATTTCTGATGGATTAAGGCACCAATCAGTAGCTAAGTTACCCGTTTCTATTTTTGGCGAGTGACACCAAATTTCACCAATATCATTCGCATACAGCTTAAATACGCCACCCGTATCTGTTACTATCCCAGGAAGATAAATTTTAGTATAGGCATCACTATCAATCGTAAACGTTTTATTCACAGCGCCAAAACCTAAATATAATTGACCATGTCCACGAACCATAACGCTTTGGGTAATAGCTTTACCAACTTCAAATTTATGAGTCAGGATTTGATACAAGCCAATTGCAGCAGTTCCAAGACTATTTTTGACATGCAATACTGTATTATCGACGCCAGCTTCAGTGATTAATTCAAAAATTTCTGCTTTTGCCGATAAGTTTGCACCCCACCCTGATCTGAGCGTGGCAGAATTTAAAAGGTAATTTTGTCCACCCACCTGCAAGTTGTTAACTTGAGTTTGCAAGCTCTGGAATGCAGGTGCACTAATTAACCCAGCATTGTCAACAGTACCTGTTGCACCAGTGGCACCTTTAAGACTAGCCAACCATTCTGATTCAGTACCTTTAAAACCACCAGCTTTTGCTACGGCATAAGCCGAGTCACCAGTATCACCTTTGTCACCTTTGAAATAGCCGCTAGTCACTTTGTCTTGCAAATCCTTTTGCATGTCGTCAAACTTAGTTTCGAAATCTGCTAGGGTGATCGTTGTAATAACAGTCGACGTCGCTGTCATAATGTTTTTTTTGATCGAAAAGCCAATCACAGTTGGATAACTGGTGTCTGGATAGATAACTGTGTTTCCTTGAGCGTCCTTGATCCAAACTTCGATTAGATACTGTCCAGCGGGCAATTCGCTAGAAATCTTACTGCTGATCACAACATCAATTATCCCATCGGTTGGGTATTTTAGACTAGAAACCTCCACGTTAATGTCTGTTAAGAATCCCTGGGCATTCCCGATCTTAACTGTAATTGATGACGCCTTGGATAAATCTACGGGCTGATTTAATTCCGTTACTTTTAGTGATAAAACATCGCTGGAATCGCCCAATTTTATTGACTGCTGACTATCACTTGTAAAAGCCAAATTACGCATATTAATCCTCCTTATCGTCTCCCGCGGGCTTGTTTGTGTCAGTCAGAATTCCAGCTGCAGCCAACAGCGACAGAACAGCGGTGACCGTACTATAGAGTGTCGTGGCGTCTGTCGGCTTGATTACAATGCCAAGTGCTGCCAAAACAGACACCACAGCCCCAATCACAGCAGACCCCAGCGCCGCCCAAGCCTTAGTCGATTTAACGTTAAAATTAATTTTCATGATTTCGCTCCTCCTTATCTGTACGCTCAAATAAAGTTTTGATTTCCTCGTCATGACGAGCTAGGTGCTCTCGGTGATCATTAAGCCGATGCTCATGATCTTTGTGGACGATATCAGCATTACCGCCAATACCATCTACCTTTTCGCCTAATGCATGAATTGTGTTATTCAGAATCTTATTGCTATACATCATTCGCTCCACTGATGGATCTACAATAATTTTCTTGACTAGCCATACTACCGCCCCAATTATCGCAGACAAAAAAGCCGCCACAGCCGCCCAGTCGGCAATTTGCCAGCCAAGAAACATCATGTGTGGTCCCAACCGCATCACCTTCTCTTAAATTTAGGTAAAATAAAAACGCCTAAACTGTAGGCGTTACGTTAGCTGTGCCACTAGCAGCAGTAGAATCAGATGCTGCAGTCGAAGTGTCAACTGGTGCCGTTGAGGCAGCTGGCACCTGATATTCCTCACCAACAATTGCCTTGTATTGGTCAGCCGTAATAGATGATTTAACGACCTGTGCCGCGACGTCTTCCTTTGTCATGGTGTTCCAAAGTTGATACGCGAATTTAAATGTAATAAACATTATGCATTACCTCCATTTTTTGTTGTTCCTGTAGCTAGTGCCGTCATTGCCTGTTCAATTGATGTGATTTGTGTGGTTGTATTTGTATCATTGTCTGCAATCTGTTGAGCTAGTGCGGTCAACGCTTGTTGTTCAGCCGTTGGCTGTGGCGCCTCTTCTGGATGTTCCTTTAAATATGCCTGATTAGCTGCATCTTGTGCCGCTTGCCACACTGCTTTGTCTGTACCGACCCACGCGGTAGCGTCATCAGTCGGAAATGTGATTGGTTCATATAAACCATCAGTCGGTTTGATTTCAGTTTCACCAGCTGTTGCCACATAATCATCATCAACTAGCTTAGAACCTTGAAACGTGCGGCTAGTTGTATCGTATAAATAAATTGCTTTCAAATTTTATCCCTCCTATACGTCTACGGTAAAAGCACCACGGATAATTGCTGTCCTCTCAAGCATCAGAGCGGAGCAATATAATCAATTACCATTCAAAAGTCGCGTTAACCTGGAAAACTCCTCCAGCCGCTAAGTTTTCTGTTAAGCCCCAAATATTGACTGCTAACGCATAATCGGTCGTGTCCAAACTAAATATCGTATATTGTCCAGTCGAGATATATCCAATAGCACTTAAGTTTTTGGTAAATGCGGACTTCATTATCGCGCTTGGAAGCTTACAAATCTCAACCACACCTTGACCACTGGTCAAAGCAGGATGTTTAACATAACCTGCAAATTCCGTTGCAATTAATACGCCACCAAAAGTGATGGTGCGATATTTAAGCGTGTTAGGCATGTCGCTGGTGTTGCCCGTATATCCATTAATAAAACTAATACCAGCATCAGTCCATGCACTAATTTCTAGCGTTTGATCTTTGACAAATTGATTATATTTTGCCATCCAACCATTCATGCCATTTGTCATTTTGTAATCAGCCATTAAACAGCACCTCCAATTTTGAAAGGTGCTAGAAACCCGTTAGCAGAATGGGTTTCTAGCCCCCCACACAATTTTTGCATGTTTTTAATCATAAAATTACCTCCATAAATTTTACCATGTCGTTACAAGCTCCCAAGCACTCCACACTGTGTCTGCGGTGCCTTTGCGCATTAACACGACTGGTCTTGATGATTGCGTGAATTTAGCTGTTTGTGTCGGCCAGCCCAAAGTGTTATCCGTCCACGGTACATCAGTGTCGACGATAACGACACCGAGCGATACACCAGATGGAATCATGTCGGCCGTAATACCGATATTTGCCGCATTATTGATCTCGCGTACAAAACCAGCCGGATTTGATTTGATATAATCTATCGGATTACTATTTGTGTTGCGTTTATCAAGCGTTTTAAGCTGATTTTGAAGATTATTAAAAGTGGTTGTATCAACGTAATCGCTAGCCTTGATCTGTGTTTGAATTGCACTCAACATCTTTTGTGCAGCTGCGATACCAGTATTAAGTGCTGATGTCGGATCGATAACTGTAGCTAGCGCTGCCTGAATTTTAGCTTGACCATCAACGATGACTTTTTCTAGATCGGTATAAAACGGCTTTGAATTAATTCCCATGTCGACCTTATTCGCCAATACATTCAAGCGAACATTGACTGTCGAAATCACAGTGCCATCAGCATCTGTAACTCCAAAATATGTGCTCTCGGAATCCCAGTCACCTTGCACACTAAAAGTGCCAGCTGGAAAATAAAATGTGATGCGACCAGTCTGCAAATTGTCACCAGGCTGATCTGCCTGGGCTGTACCATAAATTTTCTTAGCAATACCATCTGGATCGATACCAGCAAAATAGACTGTCATACCAGTCAAATCTTTAGGCATCCCATTGCTTGTGATCCAAAGCTTAAGATAACTTTGAGCATCGGCAACACGGCCATTAAAATTGCCGCTTAGATCGATTGCAGTTGGTGCCGGTTTAACTAAGTCTAATTGGATATAAGTGTTTACTGCCAACTAGCTCACTCCTTCCTTTAAATACGGTGCGATATATAAATAGCAGCCGTTGAGCTTATCCTCGATCGACTGCCAATTGTTGTTGATATTAATTTTGTAATCAGCAAATCCAAGTGTTTTTGGCTGCCACAAGTTGATTTGTGGTGTATCAGTGTAATTAGGTGCACCAACAATGCCATAGCTGTTAAATCGACTAATTAAGTCATTAAGCACATCCTGTAGCTGATTAAACAGTTGATTAAGCCATAGATAAGCCGCTCGGTTGAGATAATTGCTTGGACACTGAGTAATAGCCGGTAGCGTCGGTGCGCCAAAATCAAAAAGACCATCAAGGTCTTGATAAAGCTCGCTGATCGACTTAAAAATAGTGACGCCGTTTTGATAGGTGTTACTTAACAAAACCGGCTCAACATCATCTGGCAACCGTGCCAGTGTGATCGCATTACTCATCTACTCGCCTCCTACCATGTTGTAACTAATTCCCAATCTGACCAAGCTGTATCAGAGATGCCAATACGCACATAAGTCAGTGGTCGAGCCGATAATGTTGGCTCAAATGTTTGTCTTGGTCGACCGAATCCAGTATCCGTACCTGGCACACGTGTACTCAAAATACCATAAGTAGACGTTTGACCACTTACCAGTGTTACCCCAACATTATCCGTCTGTTTGAACTCACGAACTTCTTTTGCTGGGTAATTTGTCTGGTAATACGATGGTGGGCTGTTTACTGCACGCCCATTGGTTGTACTGTTGCCGCCGTCTATAATCTGACTAACTGCATCCTTACCGGTCGGTCCCTGTGGCCCAGTGGCTCCGGTTGGTCCTTTAAGGCTTGCTAGCCATTCGGCTTCTGTGCCGCTAAATCCATCAACAACAGCCAACTCATAGGCTGACTTGCCGTCCGCACCTGATTGTCCGGATATTGTGCCAATCAAGTCCTTGACGGTGTTATAAATCAAAGCGCCATTAGCAGTCGCCCAAACTGATAGATGGCTGTCTAGCCCCGTGACCGCTTCGGGCGCTACTTCCGGATAAAATTGTTGCTGATTTGGGTAAAGCAGCGGAATAATATCAATCGCCACCGACCTCACCCACTTTCTCGCCAAGCAAAATATTCGGTGCAAATACGCTTGTCTTATTTTTAACGTTACTAACTGCCTGATTAATTTTCGTTGTCATACTACGCTGATAATCCAAAATTGTTTGCTCCGTGTTATTCAAAATAATATCCGTTCCTTGAGTTGGGTCAAATGGGTACCAGGTGTAGCTCATTACCTGTACATCTGTTACAAATGATTTAGGCCGTATTTCAAGCCGTCTCACTTCACCAGCAATTGGTTTGACGTTCGCACTAGCGATTACTTCAATCGTTAGCGCTGGATTGGGCTGCAATCGGGACTTGGCATAAGCTTCCATAGATACTGCACTCGTAAAACGATCGTCTGAAATATCGTCACCGATATGCAACCCCCATTTTTTAATCGAATCATCGTCGGATACTGTGATTGGGTTAAAGTAATAGCTAACCGCACCACTATCGGTTCCGGTGTCCTTTTCCTTGCCATACGCCTTAACTTGATTAACCAAGGCTTGACTATCATTCGTAATCTTCACTTCGTTAGAATTATTCGGATAATCTAAACGGCCGCCTAAGTTTTGCTTAAATGCTTCGCCTGAATATACTCGAATAATTTTATTGTCAGGAAAGATCACCGCATCCGGCCACGTTCCAAGAATTTTGCTCAAACAATCCTTACCACTGCTGTTGCCCAAATCAGTGATCACCTGCTTGTCAAAAGTACCGTTAACCTGATAAGTAAAACCGTACGTGTTGCCCTTAAAATAAAAATCGAGCACGTCTGTCACGCTATACGTTTTGTCACCAGCATTAACGTTCCGTTGCCGAATTCGGCTCACTTCGTTATAAACATGCATACAAGTGATTTGTTTAGTTTCGATTCCGCCAACAATATCAGGCTCATTGGTTTTAACGATATATTCTTGACCGTCAAAAAAGATGCTAGCTTCAACATCTAGCATTTCGTATGCTTCACTGTGATTATCCCAAGCCGTAAATTGCACTTGATAAGTGCTGTTTTGTTCCCACTGAGCCTGAAAGCTGTTGAATAAAATGCAATTCAACAGCTCTTTGTCGGCGCTATTCAGGCCCTTTACAAGGACTTTATCCAATGTAAATAAACGGGAAACTAAAATTAATATCAACATCAGTCGCGCCGGTAACTGATATTGAATTCCACCCAGTGTTCAGAGTGATATTGCCGTAATCTGTATTAACGCTTGCTGGATTGCCGTTAAGCGTGGTATTCACACCATTTAAAATAATCTTATCTGATTTCACTGCAGGCTTGTTATAAGCCCACGTTGTGTCATTCGTAGTATTAGTTATTTTTAAAGAGTTGCCATTAAACGAAGCTTCAATTCTAAAATCATGTCGTTGCTCATAAGGTTCAATCGCAATATCACTTGGGTTATATACTTGAAAATTAGTTGTCGTGAAATGATAAGGGCAATCCTTATCAGAAGGTAGATACATCCCCATTTGAATTAATTTATTATTTGTATCAATTTCATCGCTTCTTGCTAATGAATATTTGTATCCACTAGGATTGTCGAAAGGAATCGTAAATAAACTATCATGCGAATAATCCTCTGTTGGTGCAATATCGAATGGTGTCGCCATAACATATTTAACTATCGCTGGCTCTGCATCAGTTCTAATCCTAATTGATTTTCGGCTACTAAATAAGCGATATATTTCATGTTTTGCTAATTTTAAATCATAATAACTACCAAATCGTAAATGAAAGTTCGCGTTAACTGTGCTTTTATCAAAATTTGAAGCAACTAATATTTGTCCATCTACACCGGTGTTTTGCTGATAAGTGTTCAATATATTTGGAGATGTTGAATCTCCTAAGAACTCCAATCCATTAATGACAGCTGACACCTCAATTTCGGCATCATTGCCAGCCTTAACATATAGTTTTGGCTTTCCCATAAATCTCTACACCTCCTAACGCAATGACTGACTAGTTTTATAACCTTGATCACGAGCTTGTTGCCGATATAATTGATCCTTGCTAAAAGCAGATTGCTGAATAGCCTTGACTTGTGCCACATTGACACCCAGTAATTGTGATAATGAGTTGTTAAGGCTAGTTAAGCCAGCGATAACAGCTTGCAATTGTTTAGTGCTGCCGTCAGAAGAGCTAGTGACCACATTATTAGCACCGTCTTGGCCCTTGAAATAGTCAAGAGACTGCTGCATTACTTGATAAGCGCGGGATCGTTTAGACAAATCAAGGGGTACAACTGCTTCTGGCATGTTGCCCTCGGCCATTTCAACCATTTGGTGTTGTCCAACAATTCCACCATTTGCCATCCGCTTATGACCAGTTGGACCCCAGCCTCCAGATACGCTTATATCTGCCAGCCAGTTAGAATCATTAAACATCGCTAAAAGCTGAGTATAACCGCTTTTTAAAACTGCTTTAACACCTTTTGGAACCCAGGCGCTTAATGTTGGCTGTATATATTGCAATAACCCTTTAGAAGGTGTTCCTTTAGCCGCATTTGAATCAGTATTGTTTTGAATTGTCGCACTACCATTAGATTCTTGCGTGATTCGTTTTAAAATGGCGGCCATTCCGGCAGAAGTCAGGTTGACCTTCATCTTAGCGGCAGCTTTTTTAATCGTTGATTTCCAGCGGCTAACGCCACTACCACTAGGATTGCTAGCTGAACCAAAATCACCAGATGCCTTAACCAGCTTGCTTAGAGCATTAGCAATTCCATCAATCGATTTATCAACCATTCCCTTTGACGCGCCCCGCTGCATGCTCCCAACACCAGAAATACTATTAATGTTAAAAGTTTTTGCAGCTAAATCTTCTAGTGTTTTTTTGGGGTTAGTGATTTTGCTTAAAGCATCACTAGCCGCGTCAGAAACATCGTCAAATACATCAGAAGCACCACTTTTAATTTTGCTTAAAAATTCAGCTATGCCAGTCGTTCCCTTGGCATAACCAGGTAGATTTCGTCCATAATTCCCTGCTAAAACTTTTTGGGTATCCTGAGCATTTAAAATCTGATCGCCAGGTCTAACATCGATAAATTCTGGGCCATGTGCACCAATTAAATCAACGGTTCCAGACCATGGCTGATATTTAAGTTCCACACCAGCTTCACCAACTAGCGCTCTGCTAGCTTTAGTAATTCCGCCACCAGTTGCATAGGCTCCAGATGTTGCCCGTGTATAGGCAAAACTAGAAGAACCAGCATCAATGGCTTTAACGCCGAAGGGCTTGGTCAATCCATTGAAGAAACTAGCGATAGATTTCCAAATACTATGAGTGCCTTCACCTTGCTTCTTGTTGGCTTCCATCGAACTATTTGCTTGGTTAGTAGCATGCTTTACGACGCCTTTAGACTGACTTTCGGCCGCAGCGTTAACATCATCACGCTGTCTTTTTGATTTATCAACGGCATTGCTTCGCTGTTTTTCGGCCTTGTCAACCACCTGTTTACGTTGATCTTCCGCATGTTGTTCAATCTTATTTGCTTGCTCTTCTGCGGACTTAATTGTTGAATCGCGTTGCTGTTCAGCTTTCTTTTTAACATCGGCACGCTGCTGTTCGGCCCACTTGCTATTACCTTTGTACTGATTATTAGCTGCAGAAACGGTGTCCTTATACTGTTTATTAGCAGCATTACGGACGTCACCCAATTGTCGCTCGGCAGCTTTAACTACTTTATCATGAGTATTATTAGCTGCAGAAACTCGCTTGTTATATTCCTGATTAGCAAGATTGACCGTCTGCTTATATTCCTTTTCAGCAGTGTTTACCGCGGTCTGTAACTGCTTATTACTCAGCTTCCCCTTATCAGCATTAAGCTTTTTAATAATTGCTTCTTGTTTATTTGATGCCTGCTGAACTTTCCCATTTAAAGTGGTATAAAGCTTAGCTTCTTTAACTGTAGTCTGAGTAGAAAATTTTAATTTTTGCTGATCAAGTGCTTTAGACTTTTTGTTTTCATCAGTTTTAATTGCCGCTGCTTTTTTAGCCTGATCTTTTTGAACTTTTTCGGAATTGGCACCATATTTAGCGGTGTCTTTTAAGATTTGGTTATCCCATTTCTTTTTATCAGCAGCAATCTTTTTATTCCAAGTTGTCTCTAGCTTGGCTCTTGATTGAGCATAATATTTAGTGATGGCATTGCGATCGGCTTGCGATAACTTTTCAAGCTTTGAAGCCTGCTTACCTTCATCGCCAATTGCTTTCAATCGTTTCTGATATTCAGCTTTGGTTAAATCACCATTTTTATAGAGCAAAGCAATATCTGCCTTGTCCTGCTTTTGCTTAGCTGAGTAATATTTTTTGGCTTCAGCCGTCAGCTGAGCGTAAGCTTTTTTAGAACTTTCAGCTTCAACTTTAATTTTTGGTATTTTTGCTTGTTTAAAAGCCTTAGCTAATCCCTTAGCAATATTTTGTGCAGTTTTAGTGCTGCCTAATTGGTCACCAATACTAGCGCCAATCATGACGCCGGTTGGCCCGCCGATAGCACCAATGGCACCGCCAATTACAGTACCAGCTGTTTTTCCAACAGCCTTGTATTTATCCTGAGCTTTGCCTGAGCCGATAGCCTTAGCAATTGATGAGCCGGCGTCCCAAGCAGTAAGTGCTAGACCAGCTCCGTTGATCAAGCGCCCACCCAATGATTTGCCTAATAAATTCCACTTACTGCCACTTTTAGTAACAGCCTTTTCGGCATCACCAGCTAATCCGGCACCATTGACAGCAGTACTACTAACTTCAGTTGCAGTGCTTTCAACTTTTCCAGCTGTGGAAGTGACATTTGTACCAGTACCACCAACTTCAGAAGCAGCCATTTTAGCCTTTGCGTTAGCTTCATAAGCGGCAGTCTGGGTTCCAACCAATTCAGTTTCAGCGGCTATCCGTTTAGTCTCACGAGATTGAATTGCACCAAGTTCAACAAGCGAACTCTTAAATTTCGCCATCTTATTAATCGCCCAGATGGCACCCAGTGCGATGCCAATTCGTTCAATATCTTTATAATGTGTCGCTGCGAATACACCTATTTTTTCAATGTTACCTGCAACTTTACCGGCTTTCTCCGCAGTAGCTTCAATATCCTTGCGAAAGCCTTTTTCACCAAATAATTTAGTCAAACGATCTGCTGCATCAGTCATGTATGGAAGTAGTTTAGACCCAAACATAATCGTTAAATCAGACCATGCTTGCTTAAATCGCTTCTCAGACATTTGCGCTGTCTGACTATTTTTGTCTGCAAGTTGTTGAACGTAGCTGCCTTTATCTCCAGCTTTTTGAACTTTATCAGCCAGCTTGTCTAGTTCATCATTATTTTGGGCAAGAATGAGCCCAGCTTGTTGTCCAGTAGTTCCAAATAGACTCTGAAATACAGCGTTTTTCTCCCCTGTACCCAAATCTTTAGTTTTTGAATTGACCACGCCCATAACAGTAGATAAATCTTTTAAATTACCGTTGGCATCTTCAATATCGGATTTTTTAATACCTAATTTATTGAGCATGTTGCTTTTACTGTCAATAGATTTAACGGAAGTGGTTAAACTGTTAATAACTTTTCGTAACCCAGTACCGGCCTTATCAGCCTCTAAACCGTGATTGGATAAAATGCCTAAGGCCGCACTAGTCGTAGACAATTTAATCCCGGCACTATGGCTTGAATCGCCAACATACTCCATACCTTTGCCCAAATCACTAAAACTAGTTGCTGTCATATCAGCTGAGTAAGCCAATTCATTGACCACAGATTTTGTGTTTTTAGTCATTTTAGCGGTGTTATTTGTCCGCATACCGAAAGCATCGACTGTTTGACTTGCAACTTTGACAACATCACTAAAATCATCACCGCTGGCTACAGACGCCTGAAGCTCCGAACGCATTGCGCCCAGAGCTTCTTTTGATGTGTAACCACGTTTTACTAATTCTTGATATTGATCTGCAATTGATTTTTGAGATTTACCGTATTTAATTGAATATTTTTCGCCATCAGCTTGCATTTTTGAAACATTTTTTGTAGCCTCAGCAGCTTTTTCTCCGCCGGTTACAAGTAAATTATTTGTCTGAGTATAACTGTTTTGTAGGGTCGACGCTTTTTTTGCACCAGATAGTGCCGCAGCACCAATTAGAGCAACACTACCAGCGGCAACAACAGCCCCACTTTTAATACTGCTTAAACTAGACTTCATTTTTGTACTCGCAAGCGAAACACTGTCACGTGCTTTTGCACCAGCTGTTGAAATTCCGCCAACTGAGTGATTAACTTTTTTTATCGCTGACTCATTTAATTTATATTTAGCAGTCAAATCACTAACACGGATAGATTGTTCTCTTGCGTCCGTGGAAGCTGCTCCATACTTACTAGATAACTCTGACATACGAGCTTTCTCGGCGGTTAATTGGGCTTTCATACGTTCATGAACGCTGACTAACCCAGTAAGTTTTACTTTTTGAGCTTCATAATTTCGACCTTGAGCTTCTAAAACAGACACATTGCTTTTAACAGAGCGTTCTTCTAACTCGGTTGCTTCTTTTAATTTCAGCACACCAGAACGCTGCAGATCTAATGACTTTGTTGCCCGCTCTTGCTGAGCCTGCAAATTAGAGATTGACCGTTTAGCAGATTCGATCTGGTTTTCATATTTAATATATGATTGCCGACCTTTTTCAGTTGATTGATCTAGCCCATTTTGCTTTTCACGCAATTTATCAATGACTAAGTTTTGTGCATCAATTGCCTTACCCGCATCTTTAACCTTTTGGGCATAGGCGGCCATCACACCTTCGCCAGATTTAACTTCAGTAAAGTTAGACTGCATTGCTGATTTTAAAAGTTTGGCTTCGTCACGCAAAGTTTTCAATGAGCGAGCCATGCCACCGTCATCTAAATCAATCGCAAATTGATAGCCCTGAATTTTTTCCATTTAATTTCCCCCTTTCTAAATTAATCCCGCTTGCCTAGCCACCTCGAACGGGTCCTGAATACGGTCTTTACGTGATTTTGCGTTCAATGCGTCCTGCATATCACTGTATGAGCTATCATAAAATTGTTGTGGCAAAATACCCTGTTCTAAAAAATTCTGTGCCATATAATCAATGTCTTCCACAAAATTGTTAAGTTGCCATGCTAATCTTCTTCTGGCAATTTTGGGTCTGTTTCTGCCTCTGATTCCGTTTCGTCGTCATCATCTAAAGACGGCAATTTGATACCTAAAAACTTAGTCAAAAAATCATTAAAAATAGCATACTGATCACTGTATGATTGGTCCGCTAAATTGGCTTTTTCTTTTGCTGTTAGATCTGCAATATCAGCAATTTTGTTAGCAATTTCTTCCGTCATCATTGGTTGATTCCCAACTAGTTCTGCAATGTCGTCATCATCATCACCTGTACTAAATTTACTGATCAATGTTTGGTAATGTTTAGCAGTTTTTTTTACATTTTTTGAAGAATCAATAATCTTAAAACTCTTATCTGGGATCCCAATTATTTCACCATTAAATTCAACGAACTTAGCCATTTAAAAGCACCCTTTCAGCAGCCGCCCCGTCAGGTATTGTTAATTTCTTTGGCGACTTTAATTCAATTTTTTAAGCGTGGGTTGAAGTTGTATCACCACTACCAGTTGGAGTAGTTGTGCCAGTGGCACCAGTGTTATCAGCAGTAACATAAGTTTGACCAGGAAATACTTCATCGAACATTGCTTTTTTATCAAATTTAGGGTCATCTGAGTGGAAGACTGCATACGGTTTACCGCTAAATGGTGCATAATTAAGCGCCGTAAATGTTAAATTATCATCTTCACGCGTTTCAGCAGTATCAGTATTTGTTTGGACGTTCTGTGCAGTTTCATTAAAAACTCCACGACCAAAACAAAAATAAATTGGCTTATACGTAATTGGCGATTGAGATTCTACAATTAACCCACATTCAACGGGCGTATCAGCATCAATATAGCCGCCTTTTCCATTTGAAACTCGACCTAGAATTTTTTCTTTGACCAAGTAATTAATTAAATTAGAATCGACTGCTACAGAAGGTGCTGATGGTGGATTAGACACGTCTACCACCTCATTGTTACCCGTGATCTTTGTCGGTGTACCAGACAAGCCAGTGATGTTAGCAGACTTTGTACCTAAATTTCCTTTTGATTTATCTGTATCAAGGGCATAAACACCAGTGGCACTAAGGCCTTGATCCACATCCAATACAGCTGAACCATCAGCTGCTTTTAATCCGGTATATAACATTTTTAAACCAATTGCTGCCATGTTAAATTTCCTCCTTTGTGTAAATAAACTTCAGTGTATTTTCAATATTTTGTGTGTCCGGCGTAAGTACGTGACCGACGTCACTGTTGCAGTACAAGCCGTGATTTAATAACCGCCACTTTACCGCAGTTTCGATTGCTTCCATGTCCCCCTGATAATCTTTGGGATAATAAAACTCAATCTGTGCTTGCTTTTTAGTGCTGATCGGTTGACCGTTGCCGTAGTTTTGACTGTAATCAGGCAATTCTGTAATCAGCAAAATTGGATCGTCGGTGTTAGAATCGTTGCCAATAGAAAAAGCGTGGATATGCTCCACACTTAATTTTGGTAATTGTTTAATTTCGCTAACTAAAATACTTTTGACATAGCTTGCTGAAGTCATTTGCCACCACCAGCCTTTTTAGCTAGTTCAGCTTTTAATGCTGCAGCCACAGCCGCTTGCACTTTGCCTTTGGCCTCACGCTGAGTGGCTTCCCAAAAATGAGCACCAGAAACACGCGGATAGGTTTTACCGGCTTTATCTTTAGGCGTCCAGCCATCATTTTGAAAGCGACCGATATAGCCTTTATTTTCATCAGCGGTAAAGCCGACAACTACCGCGCCATTTTCTTTTTCATCTTTAACAAGTGAATCACGCAAATGGCGTTTTTCACCTTTACGCAAGTGATCGCTTTCCGGAATTTTGGGCTTCATCGTTTGGATAAAAATTTCAGCACCGGCAAGGTTAGCTGCTAGTTTTTCAGCTGGTCCAATTCCTTTAGCTAAATTATCTAAAATCATATCAAAGCTTTCTTCATTGCCGATTTTGCTAGCCATGATTTACCTCCCATTTATGACAAGTGATCAAGTCGTAACCGTCTGGTGGCAGACCATCATCAAAATTAACATTGTCAATCTGATAAACTTGCTTGCCATCTTTTCTCAGTAACATGCCTTCTTCAACTTCCAAATTGTGGCGGATAAAGAATACAGCCACATTTTTAGCGGCCATACCGGCTAAACTGAGTGACTGCTCCAGTGACAGTGTCCATTGCCCTGCCCACAGTGTAAATTGTGGGACAAAGCCTTGAATAGGCTCACCCGTATTTTGATTAATGACATCAGTTGCAGATTCTGTGCCGAATTCTAATCGCAAACACATTCGCGATGGATTAATTGCCTTGGTCATCGCTAGTCGCCTCACTTTTCTCTGCATAAAGCCCACGTAACTGGCCAACAATCGAATTGACTGTTAAGTCAACTGGCAACGCGGCAATGGCTGATAAGGACGCACGGTAGGTGTAATAAGTGGATGCTAGTGCCAAAACCGCAGTATTAAATAAATCAACCACACTGGCATCTTCATAGAAACCATATAATTCTGTGCCGATCGCCGATTTAACATAGCTTTGTGCGGCTGCTAAATAGCCTTTGAGCAAAGTGTCATCAGCGGTGCTGTCAATTCTTAGCGATAATTTTAAATTATCTAAAGTGAGCATGGCTGCCGAATCATTATTTGTTGCCATTTAAATCACCACCTAGCTTGCTGCTGTAATAGTTACAGCAACCGAAGCCTTGAAAGTGCCACTAGTAAATGTGACAGTTACAGAACCAGCTGCAATGCCAGTGATATCAAAACCACCAGCGCTATTAACTTTAACAGTAGCAATCTTGTCATCACTAGATGCCGCTGTAGTTGCTGAAACAATTGCTGTAGCATTATCGGCGTCAGCTGGATCAGCTGTAACCGTCACGGTCTTAATTGCGCCAACTGCTTCACTTAACGTTTTCTGACTGGCTAATAAACCAGTTACTGGATTGCTGGCTGATGTTGACGTGCCATCGTCACTTCCAGACGGCGCTGCTATTTTGACGCTGCTACCAAATTACCGGGTTGATCGGCAATCGTTGTGAATGTGCCCATAACCATGGCTTCATCATCAGCTTGTTGAACATCAAAGCGATCAATAACCCGAATTTTAGTGCTGTCGTTTTCAAAAGCACCACCACCAATGTTAGTGGTCAGCAAGCTCATTTGTTCGCGATCAAACAGCGTAGCAAATTGTTTAGAGTCACCGAAATAGAGTGGGTGCTCGTTAACTGGCGCGTTGGCTGTGCCGGTGTTAACATCTGGCATCCAGCGATCACCGACAACATGGACAACCTTGCCACCGATTGTCCATTGCTCTGGTTGGGTTGGATCACGCTGTAATAAATAACCGCCCATTGCGTTCTTAATCTTAGCCAAAACGCCTAAACCACTTTGGTTAGTGATAAAGCTAGAAGTCGTCAGCAATGCAGGGTCGAGTTTGGTCAACTCTAAATCCTTAATGTCATCAAATTTCGTCAATGGCACTTGCTTGGCGGCATTAAATACTTTCAAAATTGCTGCATTGCGAGTGACAACAACTTTCTTGGCAATCCATTGTGATAACCACGTGATGATGTTTTCGGCGGTGTCTTTTAATAACGTATTTGTAATAGTTGTGATTCCCGCATAACGGTGAATTAAGTACTTGATCGTATGCAAACGAGGATCGTCGTTATCACCAATTTTGGCCGTTTCGTCATCAAGATTAGTTAATGGAGTAACGTCAGTCCATTTTTCATAAACACGGGAACCATTTGGCATTGAAGTTGCTTCACGGTTAACGTATTGCTCTAAAGCGTCATATTGCCGCACTAAAGTGTGAATTGTTGTCTGAATGTCGTCCGGAATAGTTAAGCCAATGGCATCACCGTTCGCGTCGGTTGAGGACGTCACCATGTTCACTACTTTAGGGTCGCCCTTGATCATGGCCTTAAAGTCTTTGATAAATTGGGTTTTCTTACTCTCATAATTTTTGCTAGGGTTAACTGGTTTTGGTTCATTAGACTGATTGGCCGCACTGGCTTGAGCAGTCTCCAACTGTTCCTTCAAAGCATCACGTTGCGCCGCGGCAGTGTCATGTTTTTCTTTCAAATCCTTGTAATCTTCTACTTTAAAACCGTCGTCTAAAGCGGCAGCGGCCAATTTATCGCCCAAATCAGACACCTCTTGCCCTTTAGCAATCCATGCCTGATTTAGCTTATTGATATTTTCATTTTTAACGAACATTTAGCTTTCCTCCTCATTTTTTGCCAAACAAAATAGCCAGCTTCTGATCACGGAGATCATGCTGACTAGTGATTTTGTTATCATTTTGTGGTGCTGCCTTATTAGCAGTAATTGATGCCATTAGTGCTTGCCATTTCGTCACTGCTTGCTTTGGCACAACAGTACCGGCACCGGCAAAGGCTTGCAACGCTTGTTGCTGTTTCTCTGGCTCTTTTTCGTCAAAAGTCAAAATAGAATCAGCGAAACCGTATTTGACAGCGTCATTGGCGCCAAGCCAAGTTTCTTTACTCATTAAATTAAGCAAGTCACTGTTTTTCATGCCAGTTTTAGCCTCATACGCGTTCGCAATCGATTCATCAATCCCACTTAACACCTGTGATTCGTGGGCCAAATCTTCTGCATTGCCTTGCATGGTTGACCATGCCTTGTGAATCATGATTTGCGCAGTCGGCGAAATTTTTACATCATCAGCCGCAACGGCAATTACAGATGCGGCACTAGCCGCCAAGCCCTGAATTACTGCAGAAACTTTAGCTGTGCTTGACTTAAGTTGCGTATAGATTTCCGAAGCGGCGAACACGTCACCACCATTAGAAGCAATCTGTAATTCAACGGTATCGCCGGTTTGAACTTTAGCTAGCTGATCGCCAACCTTTTTTGGGCTAACGTAATTAGTCATCCCGAAAAAATCATAAAAATCAGCGGTATTGTTATCAATCACATCACTTTTGATTGGGATCACGATTTTGGTCATCTGGATCACCTCCTTTCGCTGGCAATGTGGTTACTGGTGCTGCATCTGGCATATCATCACTAAAATAGCCAGTTTCCTTTAAAATCCAGAGTGCTTGGCCAGTATCAACCACACCATTTTTCTTAAGGTTAGCAATCTGATTTGCGTAAGTGTCCCCATTTGCATCAATTGCCGGCCGTAGGTTAGTGCTGATACGCGCAATTAATTTGTTATTAAGTTCGGAAACAATTGCCTGCGCGTAACGATTTAAGGCGTTGGCATACATCCCTTGAATCATAGGTAGAGACGACTGTTGATCGCCTTGACCGTTTAAATAACTGTCCGGAATACCATAGACCTTAGCAATTTGCTTTGAGGTCCAATCGGTCTGCGACAATAACCCGGCAATATCGCTTTTAATTTCAAGCGGTGTCCATTCTTCCAAATCATCAATGACAATTGGACCACCATTTGAATGACTGACTTGCTGCATAAATTGACGTGATCGCGCCGCCTTTTTCTTAGCATCAAGCAAACCGCCCTTCGTTTCCTTTAAAACACCAGGCGCTAGAATAGATTTTGCCAAAGCCGCGAGGGTTAAACGATTAGACTGCTTCTTGATTTCCAGTTCACTGTGCAATGCATTTAGTGGACTGATTCCGACCATGCCACCAGAATTACTCAATAAGCGGAAATGCAGCATGTTATCCTGTGGCTCATACTCCTTAACACCTTCATTTGGCTCATCAAAAGCCACGGTGTAGAGTAAGCCGTTTCCATCATTTTGAAGAAAAGTGCTGACTTGCGAAGGTCGCAAATACTCTAATCGCTGTAACATTCCGTTACGGTTGCGCCAGATATAGGCAAAAGACTCACCAGCAATTAACAACTGACTAAACATAGCCTGCCAAAAGGCATGGCCATTAGTCGTTGCGCTTGGATTGTCTAAGAAGCTCTGAATCTGTGGCTTATCGGCAACTAATTTAGAACTGGCTAAGTCGCCGCTAATTGTTGAGATAACACTATATAAATCAGAATTGTGTAAGGCTCTAGTAGCAGAAACATAATGATTCTCACCGCCCGGATTTAAAGAATTAATAATACTTGGATCGCTAAACGCGATATCTTGGCCGCCAACTGATAACGAATTGCGAAAATTATGCGGATTAAATAGCGGCATCAACTACCACCCCCTTTACTGAAATAAATAATTTCCGCCAACCAACCCATAACGGCCAACGAAATTGCTGTGACGATACCACCCCAAAACCAACTTGCGCAGTAGACGGTGACGTCCAGTAAAACGATCGCGGCCAAATAAAAAAGCCCGTCAACAACGCTGACAAGCTTGTGCTTAACGTTATTTAATAATTTTCTACCAATCATCATCACCACCGCCTTCATCTAGTAACCCAGAATCTGGATTTTTAAACCAGTCCAGTACTTCTTGATCGCTCATTCGTTCGACTTGTTTCGCTGGGTTATTAACGTCAGCAAAATCTTCAAAATGGTACATTCCCTGATAAAGTGCATCAATCAAGGCATCAACCACATCAATTTTTAGAGTTGCCGCTGCTTTGTCAACTTGAATTCCGATCTTGTCTTCATAGATTTGCGCATTGATTAAGGCCTTTTCCATAATTCGATCGTCTAACCGACTGATTGAGCTTTCGACAAAAGCCGATTGCAAAAACTTTGTCGGGTCTTTCAGCTCGCTGGTGCGTTGCCGAATATCTTCGATTGGCCATTGCACATTCAATTCAAGTTGTTTAGTCACATTGGTTGCACCCCACGAATCATAGCCAAAAAATAAAACGTCCAAGCTGTGATCATCAACAAAATTTAATAGCCACTGATAAACTTGATCATCATTGATTAATCCTTGTGGGTGACTAGTAATCGTGCAAAATCCTTTAGCCGCTAGCTCCCGATAATTAATGCCATCTTGTTTTTCCTTAGCATCAATTGAGCCTGCCTTTTGCCACGGAATAAAAGAGTGCTGTCGTAAATGCCACATTCGCTTGCCTGTGATCGGATCATTATATGGAAAAGCGAACCCGATCGCAGTATTGTCGGAAAACATGGAGTAATCGTAACCGATATAAACTTGACGGTTTTCAATTTCAAAGTCTGGCACAATAGCCCGCTCAATATCAGCAAGTTTTAAGTATGAGTTTGTAGCTTCTTGTAGCCAGAGATTTAAATTTTTGTTCTGAAAGTCATTAAGCTCGCCGGTCATACTATCGCTATCTCGTTTGCCAGTTAAGCCTGCAAGCAATTGACTAGACTTATTTTTCAGTCCTAGTAGCGGATTAGATTTTATCCAAGTTTCCGGTTTATAGGTTTCGTCAAGCGAATCTTGACACCAGATCAAGCACAAATAATCGTCAGCTTTGCGGTCAAAATCCTGTTCCATGGTTTGCTGCATCATTTTTTCGTCATCATGAAACGGCACCGACGGGTCTGGATAAGCAGTGGATATCTGGATAAATTGATGATTCTCTACATCGACTTGGCCAGAGATAATCTTAGATATTTTCTGCCGTGTTTTCAGTTCACCAATTTCGTCAAAGACAGCCGTTTTAAAATGGAAACTATCATACTGACCAGATTCATGGCTGATTGCTCGCAAAACATTATTGACCTTAGTCATAATAATCTGGTCGCTTTGCGAGCTCAGCAATTTAGAATTTAATCCGTTTTGTACCGCATATGATTTAAACGGTTCGATATCTAAAATCTTGCGTAGCATTGATTTAACGTAGCCCAGTAGTTTACTAGTCTGTTTAAAATTGATTGAAGCCACCAAGTAATCTTGGTTAGAAAGCCCCATTGATTCGATCAAAAAACTATAAACGGTAACGATCGCCATTAAATAAGTTTTACCTTGTGCACGGGCAACCGAAACGATAGCACGGGCAAAACGCTTGCCGCCTAAATTATTGCGCCAACCAAATAATTGAGCTAACACAAAATTTTCCCATGGCATTAATTTACTTGGCTTTCCAGTATCAACGTCGGGACAAATCTTAGCGAACTTCAAAATCTTATTCGCATCAGGAACACTATAGGAATACGGAAAGTCTGGACTACCTTGCCGCTGTAAATCACGTAAGTGGCGAAAAGCTGCTAGCTTAATAAAATAGCCGGTAACCACTTTTTCGTCTAAAACATCAAAGGCATATTTGGTTCCAATATCCTGATATTGTTCACGAGTTGTAGAAAAATCAATTGCCTGATAAGCGCCCAGCACATCACGTGTTTGGGTTAGGTCAATTTTCATTAGCAAAGAACTCCTTTAATTGATCGGCAACCGAGCCATCGCTTTTCTTTTCCTCTGGGATAATTTCCATTAATTCAGCGCGACTTTTGGGTGACAATCCAAGCTCAGAACCAACTTTTGCCAGGTTCTTAATTGCTGAATCATAAATGGAGGTCATCGGATTACGCTTATAACCGACAAAATCAGTTCCAATTTTTTCACCTGCCGCATTTTGCACGGTTTTATAAATTGCTTGAACTTCATGATGATCTCGTATATGTTTGTATGCGTTCCGATAAATTTCGTACTGGGTGGCGTACATTTCGACCAAGGCACTGTCCGGTCGTTTCACATTTGCTTGTTCTTCTAAAAAAGGGACAATTTTGCGCCAGGCTATTTTGGCTTGGCGGCCTAAATAATCGGGTGGCGTTCGTGATAATTTCCCGCGATTGATATCTTTGTCGGCCTTTTTGACCAAAATTGTCACCTCCTTTAAATTGATTGACCCCCCTAGGATAAAATTATTAAAAATTGGTTTCTGCCAAGAGACGAGGGTAATGTGTGCGCTCTGCTGAAATCAATTTTAAGGGGGGCTATTGAATTTTAAGCTTACTTACGACTAACTATACTCAAATTGATTATCGCTTCTTAGAACGCTTAATTTTAGCTTTTAAGTCAACTTCATTATTGTTTAATCATCAATGCAACTACTGCTGCCGTGTCACTGATTGGTGTTACTTGTTTAAGCTCGTTGCCTTGTCCTATGCCATAGGTTAGTTGTTCCCAGTCCGTTTTGATACGATGGCAAGCACCACAGATCACGGCTAAGTTATCAGCGTTTGCTTTAAGTCTGCTGTCGAACTCAATCGGAACAATGTGATCAACTGTCTTGGCTGGTGTCAACTTGCCTTGCAGCTTACAGTACTGACACAAGTAATGGTCACGTTCTAACACTTGTTGCCTTAGGTGCGCCCACTGTCTTGTCCGATAGAAGTTATACTGCTGTTGCTTGCCATCGCTGCGCTTACGTGTGACTGTATTGTACTTGTGTGAGTACTGCTTTTCGTGTGACCTCGCCCAACGCTGCCTGCTAGCTAAGTACTCTGCTTCGTGCTCATAGTGCTGCTTGCAATAATGATCTGGTAACTCAACCATTGCATGGCAGCCAGGCTGTCTACAGCGTCTCACTCTTGACATTGCTATCACTCCAATATATTTTGGTGTTAATTTCCGACTCATTACATATCACCACACCTCGATTTGTTTTTCTTTAGCTGTGCGGTTTGGCTCCGCTTGGTTACTTGCTGTTTATGTTTGATTTCACGGTCAATCTTGGCTAGCAAATTACGTTCATACCAGCATGAGACTGTACCATAGTCAGTAATTCTCATGCCGGCACCGCCTTTCAATATGTAAAAAGAACGCCCATTTCTGGACGCTCCTAATAAGTTAGTTTAAAGCTTGCGATTGAACTGAATTTTTTTTAGATTTTGGTTAACGACATCCTTAAACTAACTTATCTGATAATACTAATTTAACACGTTGGCACTCCTAATGTACTCCCATTTTTGTCCCGATTTACTCCCATTTATATCCCACAATTATGCAGTGTAAGTACTGAGCAACTGCCAGCAATGATTGTGCTTTAACGCGGAAATACTTGGATGACGAAATATCCAAACGAATCATGGCAGTAAAATCAGGATGATCACTTTCGGCACCATCACAAAAACGAGCACGTAACAGATCACGGTGTGTTTGTCGCGGCAACGATTCAATTGCTCGATCAACAAACTCAATATAGCTTTTTCCAGCTTCGCGCTGTTCGACGAACTGTTGCGCATAAAATTCTTTTTCAGCGGTTGATGCCGCCGTGCCATCGCTCCAAGCAGATGTAATTGCTGGATTGACTGGCATGTTAGCAAAGCCGCGTTTTTGTCTATATTTTGATAGGATTTTTTCTGCTGCTTCACGTGTTTTTTCTTCGTCAATTGGTAATAGTTCCATCAATCCAGCCACCCTTATGATATAATTGAGTTGTTAATAGCTTAAGAGATGGCCGCCATTGTGCGGTTTTTTATTTACTAACACCAGCAGCTGTAATCTTAATGATTCTACGCAATTGGCAGCTTCGGCAAGAATCTACTTCACTTTTGCTCAACTCTTGAATAATCTGATTAGTTAAAGCTAGTGCTATATTTTTATCAGCTATTCGATTATTCAGATCAACAATTTCAGCCAGCATCTTCTTTTTCTTCATTGCTTGTCGCCATCGATCAATTCAGTCTGATTCGGATTGGCGTCTTCGCTATCATCAGTATTTAATTCAGTTTGTTTTGGCGTGATGGTTAAACCAACCATGCTATTAATTTGTGCCGCTAGTGCCACAATATTCGGCCCTAAAATAGGCGTGTCAACTTCAAGACTAAGCTTAGTAATTCCCTTATTTGTTGGGTGCACATCAGCTAATACCGCCGGAACCGCAATACTATTATCTTTGATTTCCGTCATAATAAATCTCTCCTTAAATTAAAATGGTAAAGTAATTTCGTTAACAACTTGATTAATTTCACGACTAGTCAATGTTTCATATGCGCGCCGTTCTTCATAGTGCATTTTATCTGGGTTGCCATTACAATAAATAATCGTCCGAATAATGTTTTCGTTGTGATCTTCAAAGATTCGTTCTAAATATTTTTTGAAAGTAATTTGTTCATGGCTCAAAATAATCGCCTCTAATAATTTATTGTTGCGCGAATATGAACTGTTTTCATCGGCTCATATAAATAAGCATTAGTTTTAAAATCATGTGCTCTTACAACTACACACTCCACATAACGCTGATATCTCATCGTAAATAACTTAAATCTGAGTTTAGCCGCTGCATCAATGGCGTAACTGGTAAAACCATTCTTAACATCGAACACGTGAATTATCTGGCCGGTGTCATCATAAATGACAATATCTGGCGTGTAGACAACATGTGGTATTTTCTTGCCGCCGTTGGTTACAAATGATTTCATGATTTCAAAACGCGGATGAACTTCAAAAATCAATCCACTTTCTCGAACAAACTTGCTGTAAAAGTCAGCTTCTTTTTTACTGTCGAAAGTGTAACCATCAATGATGACTTTATGGCCACGACTTTTTTTAGCTAATGACTCTGCCACGGCGTCACCTCCATTCAAAAGTAGCGGTGAAAAATAGCAGCTACTTAAAATTACTTTTTATCGTGTAATTTACGGCCGCAAATTGGGCAATAGTTAATTTTCATATAATCAAACGGCACACAATCGTCATCAATTTCAAAATCAACGTATAGATCATAATTCTCGTCAAGGGAAACTCTGAATCCACTATTGCTGTGATTAAATAACGCTCCGCAGCCACTTCCGTCAATATGACAGCATTCACAATTTTTTTGCTCCATCAAAACTGCCTCCGTAAAATTAAATGTTATAATGAACATAACAGCACCCCACACACCTCTTAGCAATGTGTCCAAAGTGGGGACTTTTTTGTTACCAAAAATTACTTTTTATCGTGTAATTCCGCCTGTAGCCGGTAGCCCTCAAGCTCCCAGATTTTATCAGTGATTCGATCCAAGCAAATCTGTTTACCCATGTCCGCATCATAATTAGCTGGATCAACAGACCCTGATGCTTCTGTAATGACAAAACCGGATGGTAATTTTAATGAAACCACTGTGACTTTATCAAAAACTGTTTCAGTTTTAATTTCGGATCGGTTCATAAGTGCTTCTATGTCAGCGTTTGTTATTGTATTTTTCATTTTTTATTCCTCCCTAAAGTTAGCTTTTAACTTGGTCTAATTTAGTTGCCATTTGTTTAGCAATAGAATCCGTGCTATCAAGCGCGCTCATTAAGTCCATGATTAATTGTCCTGGGTCTGGATCGACAACTTCTCCGTATGCTCTATCTAAAATATCGCTGTTTTCTTCAAATTGTTCCTTGTATTTTTGTAAATAACTCATGATTAATCCTCCATAAATTTAACTTTTAACGTCAAAGTGTTTGTTGCCTTTTGTGAAATAACCACTCATCCTAGCCAACCGACACAACCGCCGCCATCGTTTTCTAGTGGGTGCGATTGGCTGACCAAATAAATCAGGAAACTCTTCGGCGGCGTGCACCACCATTAAGTGCTCCCATTCTGATTTATTAATTCGATATTTAACCTTTTGCTTTCTTTTCAAATGCATTAACTCCTCCTTTGGAAAGCTAGTTTTTATTGTCAAAACGTTTCATCAATTCAATTGCTTCGGCACCATTTTCTTGTAACGTGGTAACGTCTTCTACACTAATTGCTGGTCCGCAAACTTCGTTGTTGATATTAGCGGCATAACGATTTAGTCGGTCAAATTCAGTCCTGCTCATTTCTACAACATCGTTGACTTTATAATTAATTCCCACACTATCTAACCAGCCTTGGTCGTCATCAACTGTTGTGATTCTAACTTTCATCTAAATCAACTCCTAAATATTGTTTTTACTTCCCAAAAACAAGAACTACACCCGCAGCCAACATGGCTGTTAAAACTATGGCCGCGGCCCAAACGCCTAACGCTTCCAGAACACCTACTGTTTTTGCAGTCATGTAAAAAAGAATACTCAATACTGCAATTAATAGCGCCAGACCGACAATTAAACTCATATATTTCACGTCCTTAAATTTAGTTTTTGTTGGCTGCTAGCCACTCAAATCCACGCGTGACCATGTCTCTAAACTCCTGCTCGTTGTTAACAATGGTTGTGGCTAGTGGGCTTAGATAGATGAGCTCATGTGGAAATACCTCTGCCGATTCAATAATTTTGATTTCGTCTGCCGCTATTTGGCCGGGTCCGGTGTAGCCGTCCATGCTGTTTGGTAGCAGGACATTCATAATATATTTTTGAAGCTCGGTCTCACGAATATCAACAAGATTATTCTTTTGTTCTTTGGCCGCTTTTTTCTTTCTTTCAGTCCAACCAATCGGCTCTATAGAAATTGACTCATCTGATCCATGTGTTTTAAGCCATTTGCGGTGCTGTGACGTTGCATAATTTTTAATTGTGGCTAAATCTAATCCAGCCTTTTGTGCCAATTCTTCAGCGGTTCCATCACAGATATATTCCTCGCCGCGATAAAACGCATAAATCCTTTTTCGATGGGTTTTTTGTGCCATTTTAATCACCTTTCTCAAGCTCTGTTTTTCATCTCAATAATTTCGTAATCCTGATCAAGTCCGCCGCTATCAACCAAAGCATTTGCATACTTTTCAGCGGTATCATAATCTTCGAAATCATCAATAAAATTACCTTCCGAATCATAAACACTGTAACTTTCCACAATTATCAGTTCCACTTCCTAAATTAGGTATTCAACTTCTACACCAATTTTTTTGAGATATGGTGCAATTTTTTTCTGTGCCGCGACAACGTCCAAAATGTCCTGCTTATCCATTGCTGGCACATACGTTTCAAAAAACTTTTTCCCAGCACTTTGTTCTTGCTGGGCAACCCACAGAGCGCTATTTAACACGTACTGCTGGTCTTTAATGACAGCCGCTAGTAATTGACCCTTTACAGGATTATCAGGCTTAGATTGGATTTTTTTGGCTTTGTGGAGCAGTTCTGTTGCCCATGCCATATAAAACTCAACACCAGCACTATAGTCATAGCCATTTGCACCCATGATCACCGTGAATTCTTTAAAACTCATAATGTGTCGCTTAAAATGTTTCGGCAAAAGTCTGCACATCCTTATAAAAATTAAAATCAAACTTAGCCAACTTACCTTCACGATTCTTTTTAAAGCTTAATTGCACACGCTGCCGATCATCACTGTTATTTGGATCATCAACATTACTCAGAAATGCGACCACATTAGCGTCCTGTTCAATTGATCCAGATTCACGTAAATCTGCTAGTGTGTCTTCTTGTTTTTGCAAAGAAGCACGATTAAGTTGTGACAACAGAATGATTGGAATATCTAACTCATTGGTCAACACTTTAAACGCTCGCGTAATTGAACCAATTTCCTGAACACGGTTCTCTGTGCGCTGATCAGAATGAAGCAATTGCAGATAATCAACTACCGCTAAATAATGCCCGCGTTTTGTTGCTAATGCACGACTACGAATTTGCGCAATGATTTGTGACGGTGTTTGAAAATTGTCATAGAATTGAATACCCATTTTAGTAAAACGTTTCATAGTGTTTCGTGCCTTTTGCTTTTCAACATCATTTAAGCGGTGTTTAGCATTATGAAATTTACTAACAGCTATTCCGGTTTCATTAGCTAACATTCGATTCCGATTTTCAACATTACGCATTTCTAGGCTAAATAGATCACCACAAAAACCTTCGTTATAAGTTGCCGCGTTTAGCAATAGATTCAATGCAAAAGCTGATTTGCCCACTGCTGGCCGTGCACCAAGAACAAATAAATTTCCACCACGTAATCCACCATTCAGTGCCGAATTCATAAGCTTAAAAGTCTTGATTCCTTCTGGCATATCCTGTACTAGTTCTTGCTCAAATCCATCCTGCAAGTCTTTAGCGGTTTCAACTTTAACTTTTTCTGGCTCTTTCATAGATGCCAACGCCATTTGTAAAGTAAATAAATTATCGTCATTAGGATTCTGTAAATATTTCATCGACGCATCTTGCAGCTGTAATTGATCGTAATGCTGATGCAGAATCTTTAAATGTGTGGCAAAGAGGGCGCGTCCAATATAGCTATTAATTAAATTATCCCAATCATCATTTGTCATCACATTTGGATACTTAGCGTCATATTCAGCTTTAACTTGATACCAGTCGCTAAAATCACCATTGATTTCATACAATAATCGACATAAATTCTGATAAGCTACGTTTGAAAAGTAGTCAGGCAAAACAACTACGGTTTGCACAAGAAGCGGATTTCGTAATAAGCCACCAAGTACACCTGACTCAGCTTCTCTATAATTATTAAATTGCACCGTCCTCACTTCCTATTTCAATCATTTTGTTTATTTTTTCAATTGATAAGTTTGCGCCCATTTTTTCAACCATTTTTTGAATTTCATTTGGTGTATAACCGTCTATACTCTGCCCAGTAACGAAAGATTGTAGTCGTTTGATTCGTTCAGATTTATCTTCCCGCTGTTGTACTGGTTGCTTAGCGATTTTCTGATTTAAGTAAGCTTCAAATTTTGGGCCAAATAATGTTTCAGGCCGTAAATACTGCATCATTTCACTTTGGCTCAACCATTCAGCTGATTTAACGTCAACAACTTTTTTGAAATCATCCAACCGCCAACCTTCTTTCCAACGAGCATGAATACAGTCTTTAGTTTTATTTGTTGTTGATCTAAATTTTTTACCAGTTTTATCATTAAGATATTCGACAATTTCAGCATACGGAATTTTGTCTATAACACGACTAGGTTTCTTCTTATCATTCTTTACATTCTTATTATTGTTCACTTGCTGTGGCAGTTGGTGTTCACTTGCTGTGGCAGTTGGTGTGGCAAATGCTGTGGCAGACATCTGTTTTTTATATCGCTCAAACCCTTGGTACTCGTCGTATTTAACGACTGTAAACAGTGTTCCTATATCGGTACTTTCAATTTCCACTCGTTTTTCTTTCACCAACTGTTCAATTTTCTTTCGAATCGTGTGTAATGAGTAAATTTTAGTGTGCCTTTTTTCAACGTATTCTAGGTCTTTTTGTAAGTTACGATACGATCTTAGAAACTGTCCACGCTTTAAATGAATACCTGCAATGTCGATACCCTCTCTGGCAAAAACGGCATTGCCATACACATAAAAGAAAATTCGAAACTTAATAATATCCGTCCAAACAGAGCTATCGAATATCTCTCTACTTGTCTGAAACGCCCCTTTCGCCATTGACTAATCACCTTTTCTTATGGAGCTTTCTATGACACTCTTCGCATAACGTCAATCCGTTTGAAACCACTAGCCTAAGGTCTGGATAATCAGCGAAATGCTTAATGTGATGCGCATTTAGTTTTCCGCCGACTTGACCACAGGTTTGACACGTATACTTATCTCTTTCAAATACAGCCGTTCGCCAACGACCGTATTCAGCTGAGTTGCGAATATCTTGAGCACTCTTTTTCCATGGCGCCTTTTTTCCAAACCAGATAATTACTTGACCATTTCTAACAGCGGCATGTGCTTTACCGAAAGAAAGACAACTATTGTCTAAAAACTCTTGCTCAGTAATAAGCCCTTCAAAATATCCACACTCCATACAAAAATGCTCATTGTATTTAGTTACAACCTGCGGCCATGATTCATTAATCTCTTTTCCACAACCGTCGCAACTATATACGGCAACTGGTGTAAAGCCATCGCCGTTAGGCCACTGCTCAACTCGTAAAATATTCATTACTTGGCCCCCAATCAGAAGGGAATGTCGTCATCACTGATATCAATTGAATTGCCGCTATTAGCAAACGGATCACTAGATTGGTTTGGTGTCGCTGAACCATTTGCAATCCCAACATTTGGATTACCGTTATTTGCATCCGGCCGCTTAACACCGTTAGGGTGACTTGGGTCTTTACTCAATTGGTGATAACCGCGAACCTCTAAATAAATTTTGCCTTTGTTGTTTGGTTCGGCCCAGTCGACATCAATTGTGAGCTGCTTACCATTAATGGCATTAGCAAACTGCGCGACTGAGTCAATTACTGCACCATCACTAGCGCCGACCGCTACTGCAATCGTATTAAAACGCTTGGTTGAATTTTCTAGGTCGTCCGTACTCCAAGTGATATTTTGGTAACGAATCTGGCCGCCTTTGTAAGTGCCATCCAATACTTGAAAATCAATTGAAATGTATTGATTATTGTTACTGGAATTGTTGACCATTGCTTTCACAATTTTAACGTTATAAGTCCCTGCTTCCGCTACACCTGTGCCAAACACGTTGTTACTATCTACTGTAAATAAACTCATAATTATTCACTTTCCTTTTCTGTTTTTAATAATTCGCTTGCTTTGATCAGTGTGCGATCATCAAGCCTATTTTTTGCATGGTTACCTGCTTCTGGATCTAAATCGATCATGCGCTGACCGTCATGTTTATAAATGCGACCAACCAAATCAAACGTTGCTGTGAACGCGTTGAACGTTCTTTCGTTCATGTCCGGCTGGAATCTACCGGCGCCGTCTAGCCCTGATGATCCATTATCGACTTGATGCGCGGTGGCGAAAATTGTCACACCACTACTACGTAACATGTCCCCGAGTTGCCGAAACCAAAGCTGCATCTTTTGATAATTCTGCCGGCCATCCTTTGATGCGTCATCAATATTTTCAAGGACAAAATTCTGCAGGGCTGACATATTGTCCAAACAAATTGCTGAATACCCACCGTTGATAATTGCTCGTTTTAGAAAAGCGATTATCACCGCTTGAATTTTCGGCATATCTGATGGCTCAAAAATGACAGTATCAATATTATCTTCTGGCTTGATAACACTGGTGGATCGATCAAATGTTAGCAGCAACTTCTTACCCGGAAATAATTTGAATAACGACGTTTTTCCAGTACCACCATCACCATAGATAAAATACATATTTGGCTCCTTCGGTAGTTCTCCGCTAACGTAGAATTTCATTTCATCACAACCGTTTCAGCTGTAATCTCGTTATTGATCATGAATTCATATAAGTGCCACATTTGTTTTTTCGTACAAGTGATTTTAACAACCCTTGTGTGCGTTTCCTCTACGATTTCGCCCGTGCTAGTATCGACTATTTTATTACCTTGCTGTTCAGTTTTTAACTTAGTCATTGCTTGTTCATACTCGGCTTTCTTAGCCTTTTCTTCCGCAGCACGTTTCATCTGTTCCTGTAAATAACTTAAATCTTGACCTTGTTTAAGCTGTGCAATCCATCCAGCCACGTCAATTTTTAATAACTCTGCATAATTTGTCACAGCGGCTATTCCCTCAGCAAGTCGCTTTTTATCCTGAGCCTTGAGAGTCATAGCACCGGCGATTGCATCAAGGCGCTTCTTTTTACTGAGTGACTTAGTCAACCAAGACTCATCAATTTCAATTTCACCAGGATCAACGTGATAATTAGGTGCCATTTCGGTAATCAGTGCTTTTACTTCATCAAGCCGCTGTTTTTTTTGCTGTTCCTCAAACTTTGCAATTCCTTGGTCAATTGGGTTGATAACTTGTTCAATGCGACCGATCATGTTATCAATTTCAGCTTTAAAATCCGTGTAAGGTTGATCAAATTTCTTATGAATTTCAATTCGCTTACTATTAAGCTGCTTTTTCAAACTATTCAGGCTTTGCTTAACTTTTTTGTCATCAGCCAAAGTTTGTTCCGTCACGACTAGTTTTTCATAGTGGCTGATATAATCATCGATGGCTTGGTCTAACTTGTCTTGATTATTAATAGTGATTAGGGTCGGTTTATATTCAACTGAAAAATCAAGCTGTTCACTAGCTGTTAACTCATTCATTTATTTTCCACCTCTAATCGATGTGCTAACCATGACTGACTTATCATTGTGATATGTGCTTACGTCAGCCCAAATAGTGTTATTAGTGCCGTCGTGCAACTTAGGTTTACCCCATATCGACACATAAGACTTCGCATTATTTAATGATTCGTTAAATCGATAGAATTGTACTGATTCAGCCGTATGATACAGCCGTAAAATTTTATGCTCTTCATCGCTGAGATATTTCTTTTTAATACGTTTATTCATGTTAAAACCCCCTATATGCTATAATGAGGCTGTTTGACAGACCTCATTTTTGATTAGTCCGCGCGGTTGTCCCCGTGTTGGGCTTTTTTTGCGCTTAAGTTCTCAATCTTATAACCAATTACTAACCGCTCAGCCACTGCAAAACTGTGACCGATATAAAACCAACCATGATCAAATCCAACTGGCTCATATGCTGATAACTCCACGTCATAAATTTCCTTATGCAGTAATCCATCGCATAGCGTTAGAGTAATACGCCAGTGCTTCATCTCAGCAGAAGCCAGAAAAACTTGATGATGACGCCCCGGATAATGATGCATCCAGTGATCATACCAACCCAGACTAAGCGGGTTGTTAATTCATCTTTACTCAAAGTAATAGCCCTCCTCATCTCGCATAGCTTGCTCATCGATTTCAGTCCAATTAATGTTCATTTTTATCAGCCTCTTTTCCAAGATGATATAAGCCTTTAAAAGCGGTAAATAATAGCACGCCGATTAAAATTCCGAATGTGAAACTTGCGACATCCACAGTCCAAACCATTTAGATCACCTCCTTACGCTTTTAGTTGATTATTAGCCAACCATTCTCGAACGGCCGGCGCATAATACTTTCTGTTTTTGCCTTCTTGGCAGTACGGAAACCCTGGTTGATAAAGATAATATTTATCCGCCGTATTAGGCGCGCAGTGTAAAATTTCCGCTGCCACTTGTTCACGCGTCATCATGTCTTCTCGTTTAATTTTTTCTGCGATAGTTTCATCAACTTTTGGCCAAATTTTTTCTAGCAATGGATCAACTAGCAGTTTGGCAAAAATACGGATAGACTTTTCGCTTAACTTTAATTCGTTCATTTAAATCACCTCACTGTTCATCTTCAATCTCGACATTTTGAATACCGTAACGGATAAACTTTTCTGCAATCCGACCAATCGAAATTCCTGTCTCATTTTTTAAATCAAGGATTTGTTTATGCAATTCTGCGTCAATAAATACTGGTTTAACGGCTTTACTTTCAGTTTGTTTAGTTAAAACCAATTTTGGTTGTGCCATTTTGTTATTTCCTCCTTAAACTGTTTGTTTTTGTTCAATCAGCGGTAAAATGTTTTCTTGCTTTAGCAGTTCATACAGGCCTAATCTGCCCTTTTGCGTCCATTTAGTGTTTAGTACAGCTTTTTCAGTGCCGTCTTTGCGTTTAACTATTGTGGTGTCAGAATGTGTCCAGCCAGTTAGCTGATATTTCGCATATAATAGCCAAGTGTTGCCTTGCTTGTAAATAACACCTAAGTCATGAAGCTTTTTATTTAATGCTCGACCGCTCATGCCGTAGTCCTTGGCAATGATGCTAACGGTGACAAGTGATTTATCAGCTAACACCCGATCGTAATAAGTAGCTTTAGGCTGTAACTCATTGACCTGTTGTTCAGCGATCAATCGTCCTTCGCGTTCAGACTTAAGCTGTTTAGCCAGATTGATAATTGTATCTGGGTTCAGCAAAGCTTCTTCAATTTTCTCTGGTGTCATATAAGCACCATGTTTGCGGATAGTCGGTAAAACCTCACTAGTGACCCAGTGCTTAAACCGCTTAGCCGATTCAAGGTGGCTACCGAAAATTAATGAGTAGACACCTGACTCTGAAATGATTGTCATATTTTGAGTTCCGCCAAGGGGGCCCTGAATTGGGGCGTCCTTTTTATCTTCGTTATCAACGTGGCTACTAATAGCATTTCTCGATTTTGCATACCCCAGAATCTCAGCTACATCTTTGCCGACAAAATATGGTTTGTTATCAATAATTACCGTTCGTACATAGTTACCCTCAAAATTAAAATTTTGTAATTCTTCCATTTATCACGCCTCCTTTAGTGTATAACGTTCCGTGGACTCATTAGTAAATAAAATAGCTTCCATGGGAATTCGATAGATTTCTGAAAATGCTTTTCCAAATGCCATGGGCACTTTTTCTGGTTCTTTTTCAAAGCCAGTGATTTTTGAACGCGAAATTTCTTTGCCAAAATACTCTGAGAGCTTTTGCGCTGCCTTATTTTGGCTGAATCCGGCATTAACTCTAGCTGCTTTTAATGTGATTTTTAGCTCTGTCATTGTGTCTCATCTCCTAACAACTATTAGTATAAGTCCACGCTTTGTTATAGTCAACAACAAATTGTATTTATTTTTAATTTTATGCTTGAAAAATCAACTAAATGTTATATACTATAGTAGTAGGGAAGTGATAATTTGACGAAAAAAATTGGTGAGAATATTAAGCAATTAAGAATCATGAATGGCTGGAGTCAACCTCAATTGGCCGACAAACTCAATGTGACAAAACAGACTGTTTCTAACTGGGAAACTGGTTATCGTGAGCCTAAAATGGGAGCTATTCAAAAACTGTCTGAGCTTTACGGAGTAAGCATGTCAGCAGTAATTGATGGTCTTTCAGAAGGTACTTATAACGTTGATTTTTCTGAAAAAGAATCAAAAGGTAAATATATCCCAGAAGCAAGCTCTAGTCATACATACCCTTTTATTCCAGCTGGTGTCGCGGCAGGATCTCTGGCAGAAGTCGAACCATACTTAATTAATGACATTCAGAAAATTAAAATTCCAGATGTCATGATGTCGAACTATGCTGGTGACAAAAATGTTATTGCTATGACAATCAATGGTGAATCAATGAATGAAACAATCCCAAATGGTTCAGTTATTTTGGTTAAAAGATTTGATAGCATCGATGATTTAAGAAACGGTGATATTGTAGTTTTTTCTCTTGATGGTGTTGATTATTCAGTAAAACGATTTGTTAATGATGATAAAGCTCACATTTACTCTTTTTTACCGGATTCAATAGATAAGAGTTTTATGCCAATTAACTTTCGCTATGAGGACGCTGAAAATAGACTAATTGTTATTGGAAAAGTAGTATCTTATACAGTTACGATATAAAAAAAAGCCCCACTCCGCTGCCACGGAATGAGGTTATCCAAAGGATACGATCACAAATAAATTATATCACTCTGGGGGGAACTGAAATGCTGACATTTTTATTGGTATTATTTTTTATAGGGATTATCGCAATTATCGTTGCTATTGGAATATTTATATATGATTTAATTAAGTCTAAACCATTTAAAGTACCAATTATTGTTGCCATTGTTGGTCTTTTGTTAGCAATTGGTGGTTATCAGTTTGGGGAAAAATTGAATGCTAATCAGCAAGTTGCATTAGCAAAGAAATACAGTGAGTCATCATTCAAAGCTGCTAGTGAATCTGAAGCAGAAGAACCTGTTATTAAACTAGATGGTAAGCCAAAAAATTATACCGATTATTATTTTACGGCAAATTCAAATCGTCAGGCAATTGTTTCAGGCACTGCGACACATACTAAAACAATTAAATTACAAGAAAACTTTGGCGATCTCAATGAAACCAAAATAAAAGTAAATTCAGACGGCACATTTTCAAAAACAATTACTTTACCTAAAGATAAGGCAAAAGCTTCTTATTATCTAACTGCTGGTAACGATGAGATTGTTACGGCTCACATTAAATCTGTAAATTATGAAGCCGAACAAACTAGTATTGATCAAGCAAAAGCTTCTAGTCGTGCTGAATCATCCAGTAATAAATCTGCTACTAACGCTACAAAGTATCAGGCTAAGCTTAACAGCTTAAATAAAGGCACTGCAGAATCAGCAAGCTATGACGCTAGCACTAATACCGTCACATGGATTGGGTTTGATGACTGGGCAAATTGGAGTCATTCTGAATTACAGAAATCGATGGATTTACTGCAGACAATGACTTTACGGCAAGAAAATAATTACGGTATTTCGGAGGTCCACATTGTCGTACAATTACCAGACGGCACCGTGATTGCTAAAAACTCTGATACAGATATGGATCTAAAATTTATTAAATAAAAAAGCACATCCCCACTCGCCAAAGTAATGGATGTGCTACCGGAAAAAGCAACCACACATGTGGCGCTCTTTGTGTACTCTATTTTACACCAATTGAGCGCCATCCTGCAATGAAAGGATTGGTTATTATGTCAAAATATATTTATAAAAAAACTACTCATGAAAATATCTATAGTTATAAAACTCAGGCTGGGCAAATGCGCTACCGAGTTCACATTTCAAGGCGGATTGATGGTAGACGTTTTGACTATGCCAAAAATGGTTTTAAAAATCAGGTTCAGGCCATTTCAAAGCGCAACGAAGTGCTTGGTCAAATAGAAGACCGCGATCTCATACACAACCGTACAATGACCGTTAAAAAATATTGGGTAGTGTTTCGGAAAGGACGTATCGATTCTAAAACGTGGACTCCAGACTCGGTTTCCAGCTATGATAATTCCTTCAACAAACATATTTTACCGGAATTTGCCGACACAAAACTAATTAGTTTAAATCGTGTAACTTGGCAAGAGTTTCTAAACAAATTGATGTTTCAAAAAAATCTATCTATTGCTACAGCAAAAACAATTAATGACTGTATGCAAGCCCTGCTCAATGACGCTGTAATTAACGAGGTTATCTCACGTAACCGATTAATTCGCATGAAATTTAATAAAAAAGAAGTCCCAAAGAAAAAGTATTTGGAAATGAAACAATTTTATCAAGCTGTAGATATGGCGAAGCAAGTTCTTGAGCCTTATCACTATGCCGCCTTTTATCTTGCCACTATTGGCTTACGGCGTGGTGAAATAATGGGTATTAAGCGCAAAGATATTGAATTTCATGATGTTGAATTTTTTGCTTATTTGCATATTCAGCGATCGCGCACTCAAAGGGCAACAGATGGCAAAGACACAAAAACACCTGATTCAAACCGCGTATTATTAATTAAAGGCGAAGCTTATAATCAACTGAAATTTTTATACAACGAAGCAACAGAGCAAAAAAAAGATGTTGGCGAATTACCACATCAAAATGATTATATTTACTTTAATCGAATAACTGGTAAGCCTTACACCCCAAGTAATTTAAATCGTATATTCAACCGAGTTGACGAAAATTTACCATTTCATATTTTTCCGCACATGTTCCGTCACACTTTTGCCACCCAGATGCAATTAGGTGGTGCGCCCGAAGCGGATGTTAAACAGTACCTGGGTCATAGTTCTAAATCGAACGTCACGGCCGAGGTTTACACACACGCCACCATTGAAGGCGAAGAAAAAGTTGTTGATATTATGGAAAAAAGATATGACGAAAGAACTGAAAATCCTGACGTAACTTTGACGACACCCGATAAAAGTAACGGCCGTAACGCTTGATATGACAGCGTCTTATGAGTTAAGCTATTTATGAGCTGGC
>NZ_RHOF01000003.1 GCF_003946445.1 Loigolactobacillus jiayinensis
AAACAGACAAAAAACCGGTATTAGTTATTCACCAATACCAGAAAGTGTAGACCCAGTAGAAGTGGCCTTGGCCGCTTCTTTTTTATTTGCTTGCTGGCAAATATAGCCGACGGCACTCTTGCTAATTTGATCTGATACTTATCTGCGCCATTTTACTGGATAACCGTGACCTTCCCGTTATTAACGTGCACAGTCGGAATAACTATACGTTGCTGATACAATTCTTGCAGCCGATAAATGTCTTGCCCAACAACATATAAGTAATGGCCATCATTCGGCGTGGCTCGCTCTAAAAGCACTATTTTATCTGTCATCTGCTGGCCACCTTTCTACACACGAACGTACGTTTGATAGTCAAATTCTATCTTATTTGACTTTTTATTGCAAGCGCTTTTTTAATAAAAAAGTACCCCACAATCATTAGACTCTTTGTCTAACAATTATGAAGCACTTCAATGCGGAATAATGTTTATATTTATGCCTGTGCGGCAGCAACTGCCGTAATCGATTGGGCAACTGCTTCGGCACATAAGCGACCTTCACGAATCGCCCAAATGACTAAGCTAGGGCCGCGGCGAGCATCACCAGCAACGTAAACTTGATCAACGTTGGTATTATAACCATCGTAAATTTCATGAACGCCAAATTGATCAAACACATCAGTCGCTGCACCAGTAAAGCCTAACGCCAGCAACACAAGATCAGCCGGCATTTCTTGCTCAGTGCCTGCAATTGGTTGGAACTTAGCTACTTTACTAGTAGTCAAGCTAGTCACTTGGCCAGCCGTGCCATTAAAGGCGGTAGCGGTGGTTTCATATTGTGTGATCACATCACCAAATAATTCCTTTGCCTCAGCTTGACCGTAACCAGACTTGCTGATTCGTGGCCACTCTGGCCATGGATTATCGGTACCCCGTTGTGCGGGTGCGGCGGCAGTGATTTCAAGTTGTTTCACGTCTTTAGCGCCTTGACGAACAGCAGTCGCAATGCAGTCATTACCGGTATCGCCGCCGCCAATAACAACTATTTTTTTACCAGCTAAGCGTTGGGTTGCTGCAGTACCGTCAGCGACCACTGCTTTAGTAGCAGTGGTTAAGAAATCAACCGCAAATTGTACACCAGCCAAGTCACGGCCAGGTGCCTTCAAATCACGTGCTACCCCTGCGCCAATAGTTAAGAGCACTCGGGTAAATTGTTGCTGTAACTCAGCGGCAGTGACGTCTTTACCAACTGTGGTATTGACGACAAATTTAATACCAACTTCCTTCATCACATTGATTCGCCGCGCAACGATTTTTTTTGGCAATTTCATGTTAGGAATGCCATACATTGCTAACCCACCAGGACGATCATTACGTTCAAATACAGTCACGCTGTAACCAAGCTGGTTCAAGCGCCAAGCCGCGGCCAAACCAGCGGGGCCACTACCAACCACCGCAACGGGAATCCCATTACGGCGAACCGGCATGCCACTTGCTTTGACCCAATTATGCTTATACGCTTGCTCAATAATAAACCGCTCATTGTTCCGAATCGTGATGCCTTGACCATTTAACGCCTCATTACAGGAAACCTCACAAGGTGCAGGGCAGACGTTACCGGTAAAATCAGGTAACGAATTAGTCAACGTTAAGCGCTCAAAGGCTTTTTTATCTTCGTAACGATAAATCAAGTCATTCCATTCAGGAATTAAATTATCATTGGGACAACCACCAACTGCACGGCCACCACCATAGAAGAAGCCTGAGTGACAATGAGGTACACCACAATTCATACAACGAGCAGCTTGCTGCCGCCGTGCTGCTTCCGGTAGTGTTTCTTCCAGCGCTTTAAAATCGTGCACCCGTTCATAAATTGGGCGATACGGATCGTTCTTGCGGGGGTATTTCATAAAACCAAATGGATCAGCCATATTGCATTCGCTCCTCTCTACACATTCTCGCCGGTAGCAATGGCAAACGCCTTTTCCGCTAATTGTGCCTGCGGCGTGCCTTTGGCGGCTAAATCGGCCATAATTTCATTCATATGCCGGAAATCTTGCGGATAAACTTTGACGAAATGCTGCTTCTGATTAGTCCAGTCAGCTAAAATTGCTTTGGCTTTAGTTGATTCAGTATAGTACACGTGCTTCTCTAATAATTGTTTCAAAATATGATCATCGCCAGTTTCGCCTAAACGGAACAGTTCAACCATTTCCAAATTGCAATTAGCAGCAAACTTGTTCGCGGGATCATAGACATAAGCAACCCCGCCAGACATCCCAGCACCAAAGTTGCGGCCAGTACTGCCCAGAACGACTACTGTGCCGGAAGTCATGTACTCACAACCATGATCACCGATACCTTCAACGACGATATCAGCACCAGAATTACGGACACCAAAGCGTTCACCAGCACGGCCATTGAAAAAGGCCTCGCCAGCAGTCGCACCAAAGCAAGCCACGTTACCAACAATCGGTGTTGTGCTATACAGCTTTTGTGCTTTAGCTGGTGCTTGAACGATCAAACGACCACCACTTAGCCCTTTGCCGACATAATCGTTAGCCTCACCAATTAATTTTAGTTCCAATCCCTGCGTCATAAAGGCACCAAAGCTTTGACCAGCAACACCAGTATATTGATAGCTGATCCGCCCCGCTGGCAACGTTTGATTACCAAAACGTGCAGCAATCCAGCCGCTCATACTACCGCCGACTGTCCGCATCACATTGTTGATTGGCGCACTAATTTCGGTTGGCTTAGTTTCTTGCAGCGCTTCTGTCGCAAAAGCATCTAATTCTGGCTGCTGTACTGGCGTCGCAAATGGATCATTCGACTTACGCTCAATGCCGATCGACGTGCTTAAAATTCGACTGAAGTCCAACGACTTAGCCTTACCTTTAGCAATAAACCGTGGCTTTAACAATTCCGTATGACCAACCATTTCATCAACCGTCCGGTACCCTAAGGCCGCCATTTGTTCACGTAGATCCTGTGCTAAATAACGCATGCAATTCATCACATGTTCTGGCTTACCAGCAAAGAACTTACGGAGTGCTGGATTCTGCGTAGCAATCCCAGTTGGACAAGTATTCAGACTGCAGACACGCATCATAATACAGCCAATCGACGCCAGCGTTAACTGGGCAAAACTAAATTCTTCAGCACCTAGCATGATGGCAACCGCGATATCACGGCCAGTCATTAATTTACCATCGGTTTCTAAGGTCGCCCGTTGCCGTAATCGGTTTAACGCCAAGGTCTGATGAGCTTCAGATAAGCCCATTTCCCATGGTAAACCAGCATCCCGGACAGAGTTACGTGGTGCTGCGCCAGTCCCACCATCATAGCCGGAAATCACGACTTTATCAGCGCCTGCTTTAACGACGCCGGTGGCAATGGTACCGACACCAGTGCTAGCCACTAATTTAACCGTCACTTTAGCATTGGGGTTAACTTGCTTCAAATCGAAAATCAACTGTTTTAGATCTTCAATCGAATAAATATCATGATGCGGTGGCGGTGAAATCAAACGTACACCAGGCACAGAACCACGAATGGCTGCGACCCAAGGGAAGTTCTTGATCCCCGGCAATTGGCCACCTTCACCAGGTTTAGCCCCCTGCGCCATTTTGATCTGAATTTCTTCGGCGCTCATCAAATATTCGGTATTAACGCCGAAACGTGCTGACGCCACCTGCTTAATTTTACTGTTTAAATTACGGCCGTCAGCTTGGGGCTTAAAGCGATCACGAGCTTCGCCACCTTCACCAGAATTACTTTTAGCGCCTAGTGCGTTCATTGCTTCAGCAATCGTTTCGTGCGCTTCTTCGGACAAGGAGCCATAACTCATGGCGCCGGACTTGAAACGCTTAACGATAGCGCTAACTGGCTCAACCTCACTTAACGGTACCGCTGGCTTATCAGAACTAATCGTCCATAACGAACGCAATGTCGTCGGGCTAGTTAATTCTTCATCACGCATTTCTTTGGCGTATTCCTTGTATAGCTCGTAGTTGCCGCCACGAACAGCTTGTTGGAACTTGTACAGCGTCATTGGGTTATACAAATGATGCTCACCTTCCGCACGGAACTTAAAGCTACCGCCAGATGGTAATGGATCATGCGCTTTAGGCCCATAAGCGTGATCATAACGCGCTAAATATTCCTGTTCGATCTGTTCCAGCGACAAGCCGCCAATACGACTAGCCGTTCCGGTAAAGTAGCGTTCCACCACAGCAGAAGATAAACCAACTGCTTCAAATAATTGCGCACCCTGGTAACCAGCAATCGTCGAAATCCCCATCCGGCTCATGATCTTGATAATGCCTTTTTCACAAGCCTGCCGGAAAGTTTCAACATGATCAGCTAAATCATATGCCCCTAAGGTAGCGTAAGCGCCATAAGGATGGATCGCCGACGCCCCATAACCAATCAAGGCCGCAAAATGATGCACCTCACAGGCTTCACCAGTATCAACAATGATCGACGCCTGGCCCCGCTTACCTTTGGCCACTAAATAATTGTTTAAGCCAGCCACAGCCAATAGTACAGGAATAATTAATTTATCCTCAGTCGCGCCACGATCAGTTAAAATTAAAATTGTCGTTCCATTATCAATAGCAGCTTCTGCGGCCTGAAAGAGACTATCTAGTGCTTGTTCTAACCGATTTGGCCGTGCTTTTTTATCGTAGCACAATGACACTTCAGTCGATTTGAAATCAGGCATGTCTAAGTGCCGAAGTCGTTCATAATCTGTAGAACTAAGCATCGGCGTCGCTAACTTAATTTTCTTAGCATTAGCAGCCGTGTCAGTGGTCACATCAGCGTCACGGCCAATAAATAGTTCAGTGCCAATTACTAATTTCTCTCGAATCGCATCAATTGGCGGATTGGTAACTTGCGCAAACTGTTGTTTAAAGTACGTAAACAGCGATTGCGGCCGCTCTGACAATACCGCTAACGGTGAATCGAAGCCCATAGAAATAATCGGTTCTTCACCATTTTTTGCCATTGGGATAATGGCTTCACGAATGATATCGTCGGTATAACCATGCCGGCGCCACAACGTCTGTAGCGCTTCTGATGACAGATTTTCAGTGACATCAGCCTGTGGCAAGCTATCTAGGGTCAACTGATTGTCCTGCAACCATTGACTATAAGGATATTGTTGGGCGTAATGCGCCTTCAACTCAGCTGTATGGTAGAAACGGCCTTCAGCGGTATCGACTAAAATCATATCGGCAGGACCGAGAATCCCCTTTTCAGCAATAGCTTCAGGTGCGACATCGACTGTCCCTGCTTCAGAGGCAACAACTAATAAATTATCTTTGGTCAGAAAATACCGTGATGGTCGTAAGCCATTGCGATCTAAGGCTGCACCAACTTGAATCCCATCGGTGAAGCACAACGCTGCAGGACCATCCCATGGGGCCATAAAGCTAGCATTATATTCGTCAAAAGCTCGCTCCGCAGCTGGCAACTGCACTGCATCGCCCCATGCTTCAGGCACCAACATCATCAGCGCTTGCGGAATATCACGACCATTGCGGTAGAGATATTCGAGACAGTTTTCTAACTTAGCCGAATCAGAATCTTCTTCGTTGTAAACTTCAACGCCATGACTAGCCATCCAGTTTTCGGCACCCTTTAACGTATTGATCTCGCCGTTATGAGCCAGAAAACGGAATGGTTGCGCCCGCTCCCAACTAGGAAATGTATTCGTTGAAAAGCGTGAATGAATCAAGGCAATATTAGTTTGCATGGCGGGATCATGCAAATCAGGATAGAATAAACCAACCTGATAAGCATGTAGCATCCCTTTGTAACAAATCGTTTGACTAGATAAGCTGGCAATCGCAAATTCATCCGCAGCAAATGTTTTTTCCAAGCGGCGGCGTAATTGGTACAAAGCGTCTTCAAACGGACGCCCTGCCGGAATATCATGCGGCCGGTTAATCAATATTTGAGCAAAACCTGGCATAACTCGTTGCGCGGTTGGTCCACAATTTTCATAAACATAGGGTACGGCGCGGGTTCCCAGCACGTTAAAGCCGGCGTGACCAATTTCAGTTGTAATGGCTGCCAATTCAGCTTCCTTATCGGCTGGTTGTTGTGGCAAAAAGAACATTCCAACAGCGTAATCACCAGCTGGCGGTAACGTTAAGGACTGTTCCTGCGCATATTGTCGAAAAAAGGTATCTGGCAGCGCCATTAAAATTCCGGCACCATCGCCAGTATCCGGCTCAGCACCGGTACCGCCACGATGATTCATGCGGGCTAACATGGTCAATGCTTGTTCAACCAGCTGATGGCTACATTCACCAGTGACCTTAGTAATAAAGCCCATCCCACAAGCAGCGTGTTCATAACGCGGTTCATAGAGGGTCTGTTCACGATCTATCATGAAATCCCACCTCAGATTTGATTAAGATTAGAATATTTTAATTTTTATCTCATTTTAGTTGTGCATTTACTAATAATCAAGTTTTTTCAGAAAAAAGTTTTATCTTTTTCAGGTTGAATACCGTTTTAAATCACTGATATCAATGAATTAGCGGTAAAAATAAAAAAGTCACTAAATGAAAACAGTTCTCATTTAGCGACTTTAGCTTGAATTCCTGCTTTGAAACCCACCCGACCAATTTTTCCTACACTTACTTACTAGCTATTCCGCTATTGCTACCAAGCAACGGCCTAACGTCTTACCTAGTTGTGTCACCTATCATGTTCAGCAGAATAACGCTAAAACGGATAAAAATGCGTCGAATCACTACTTTACGCTGTCAATTCGACACAAGTAAAATAGATAGCTACCATCAACACGTTAGTTGATTCCATCAGGCACCAGCTAGGTTAAGCATCGTTCCACCGTGGCACTTCACCGATTGATTTCAGCGATAATTCCACCAACTGTTAATGGCTTTCGCCTAGGCCGCTGCCAACTTAGATCAAAAAAATAGAGCCGCGACAAAAGTATTTGTCAACGACTCCCTTTTTCAAGATTCACTTTGTACAAATTGTTTAGCGCGAACCAATAAACGCTTAACACGAATGCAAAATTGTAGCACAAACGTTAGTATTGCGCCGCTACCGGTGATAATAAGCTCACCCAGAAAAATAATGATTGAAATAAAGCCAGCAAATAATTGTTCCGCCGTTAAATAAATCAGTCCGGCAACGATCAATAAGCCGACAAGCACGAACATTGTCATGCTGATCCATCCCCAATACACAAACTATTTAAGATAATCTGCCTAAACATCACTCCATTTTAACATGTTTTCGGTCGTTAGTATAATTTGTCTGATTCGTGCAACGGTTTAAATTTTACGCCGCGGCTTATTTTGCTTATAATGAAGCTATCTAAGCCAGTTAGAAAGAAGGTTGCGGAAATGAAACTTTATCAAGCATTAACACAAGTCACCTTAAATGATGAATTGCCTGGACAAGCTGCGCCCTTTCACATTACCATCGACACAACCGAACCACTGTATCACGATCTGCCTACGTTATATCATTATATCGATAGCGTTTTGAAGCCCGGTGCTAACCATAAAGATAACAATCTGAACTACGTCACTGACCACATTTTTATCCTGCAAAATTTTAATTTTAGCGGCCATGAATTCACGCAAGAACTAACTACCCCAGATGCGCAAGCTACCTTTGCCTATCATTTAGTTAAGGATCTCAACCGGCACGTCACCATCAACTTAGACCTGCCGAATCAGGAAATCCAGTTACTATTTGCCAAATAATTACCCGTTAAGCCACGCTAATTTTCGTGGCTTTTTACTTGGCCTTGAACTTGTATCTGCCGTGCTGCCGCATGCTTAAGCAGAAATGGCGCAACTAGCGTGGTCAGCACGATCACGATGATCGTCGCCGAGTAGTACTCTGGGGCAATCAGTTTAGCCTCATAACCGATTTGGGCGATGATCAGCGCCATCTCTCCACGCGAGATCATCCCTGCACCGACAGTATAACTACTGGCCAAATCAAAGCCAGCTAACCGCGCACCAAGGCCACCACCAATTAACTTGGTCAGGGTTGCTACGATCGTCAAAACGATAATAAACCACAGGGCATCACTCATCCCTTTGAAGTTCATTTCCAACCCAATACTGACAAAGAAAACAGGAATGAAAACCGCATAGCCAATAGGTTCCATATTATGATCGATTTCAGCTTTATATGGCGTTTGGCCCACAGCAATACCGGCAAAAAAGGACCCAACAACGGCCGATAAACCAATCAAATCCGCCAAATAGGCCATGCTTAGACAGATTACTAACGACATGATCGTTGCGGCCGCACCAAGCAGAAAACGTTGTGACAAATGCATTAAAAATGGCGCGATCCATTTAACGACGAAATAAATACCAATAAAGTAGAGGATCTGTTCAACAAACCCAATCAACAAACTAGGCGTATTACCACCGGTATTTTCTCCGCTTATACTGACAAAAACACTTAAAATGATCACGCTAAGCACATCATCGACCACCGCAGCCGCTAAAATCGTGGTGCCTTCCTTACTATCTAATATATTCAATTCGCGTAATACTTCCACAGAGATCGATACCGATGTTGCTGTGAAAATAACACCCATGAATACCGCCAATAATAACGAAAAGTGGAACCATAAGCTGACTAAAGTCACCAAGCCTAGTGGAAGCACCACACCTACCATTGCCACTAAAATTCCTGGCCGCAAATAACGTTTTAACAAGCCGATATCACTTTCCAGGCCAGCCATAAACATTAATAAAATGACCCCAATTTCCGAAAAGTCATGGATGAAGCTGCTGGGTTGGATCCAACCTAAAATCGCTGGGCCTAAAACGATCCCCACTAATAATTGACCAATGACGGCCGGCACACCCAGTTTGCGGCTAAAATGCCCCGCCAATAACGTGGTGAGTAAAATTAAACATAAAATTCCTAAAAATGCCATACGAATTTCGCTCCTCTTCCTAATTGCAACGACCATAAAAACCAGACAAACAAAAAAGCAGATACACCAAGCCAGCCCTCCTCACCCTAGAAGGGACTGTCTTGAAAGCATATCTGCTCCAACCGTCTAAACTATTTAATTTCTACGCCGTTTACGACCAAATAAACTGAGTAACAAGCTGATCAGCCCGACACCCATCAAAATATAACTTGGTAGCGCGTAGCTATTTAATACCGCATTGCCAATGGCTGCAGCCGCAGTACTAAAGGATTTAGCCGCAATCGCTGCTATTTCAATCACACCAGCTGCTGATACACCAAAGTAAACGATGAAAATCAATATACCACTGATCAACGTGATCCAACCAAATTGCTTGGCGAAGCGGAAGACATTGTGATCCAACCACAATAATAACATTAAACAGAGGACCGTGACCACTGTGGCACCCCAAAAGACGCCGGTAACAATCTTCTTCACGGTTGTCACTTCTGCAGCAGCTTCAGTGACCTGCGGAACATTTAACTCAGTAGTTAAGCGCGTTTGCAAGGTTTTAGTCACACCATTGACGACCGTATTCGCCGCGCCATATTCAGCTAAGACAGAACTTTGTTGGCCAAAGGTACTAGTCAACTTAGTTTTTGCGTGCGCGACAATATGATTCACCGAAATTGGTTGACTCGTGCCAGCAATTAAATTACGCACGGTTTGATCAAGATCTTGGCGTGCGGCGGTGGCTGTAACTTGCTGGGTGACCGAGCTGGGCAAGCCACGATCCGTGATTACATTGGCAAGTTCTGCATTGGCGACCTCAGCTAATTGCTTACCTGCATCGGTTTTATCCAGTTCAGTGACTAAATAATCAGCGTTAAATACGCGCTGTTTAACAACGCCAGTGCCAACCGCCAGTAGCAAACAGATTGTAGCCAAAATACTCAATAAAACGGTGAGCGCACCATGCCGCTTTGACGATGTGCTGATCACATTTTGTTGATGCGTCTGGCTTCTACTTGGTAAATTCATTCAAAAACTCCTTACTGACATACGCCATCTTTTTTCCAATCCAACGATTGCTTCCATATTAGTTTACCACGTTCGCCCAAATTTCTGAAAAAACACGTATAATTAACTATAGCAGATACGCCAAACTTTTAGGAGGTTTCATATGCTACAAGCCCTATTTTTTGATTTAGATGGTACGCTAACTGACTCACAGACTGGTATCGTCAACTCAATCAAATATTCGCTAAACAAATTGCAATTACCTGAATTAGATGCTGCTACTTTGAGGTTATTTATCGGACCGCCATTACTGGCTTCATATCAAAAATATGCCGGACTCAGTGCTGCTGACGCCCAGCTGGCTTTAACCGCTTATCGCGAATATTACGCTGAGCGTGGCATCTTTGAAAACGCGGTTTATCCAGGCATCCCTGAAGCATTAAGCGAATTACAACAGCATTATCATCTGTACATCACGACGTCAAAGCCAGAACTATACGCCCAACAAATCAGTGAGCACTTTGACCTAGGACAATATTTTACCGCTATTTACGGCGCTAGCATGGATGAAACGCGCGCTGGTAAAAGTGAAATTATCGCTTATGCCCAACACGAAACTGGACTTAATCAGGCCCACCGGCTAGTGATGGTCGGCGATCGCGAAAATGACATTAACGGCGCCCACGACCACGGCTTGCAAAGTATCGCCGTCACTTATGGGTTTGGTTCACAAGCTGAGCTGAACGCTGCTGCACCAAGTGCTTACGCAGTCGCACCAATTGAGCTCCCGCTGATCGTTAAAACGCTAGATCACTAATCTTAGCGCTTTTAACATATCACGTTATTTTGATTTTACTGAAGCAATACGTAAAAAAATAAAGACGTTGTTGGTTCAGCTGGTAGAAAGGATCGTTTTACTTTGAACATTAAATTAGAGCGTATTTACACCAAGCCTGCCGATCATAGCGGCTACCGGCTCCTAGTCGACCGTTTATGGCCCCGCGGCATTAGCAAAGTTAATGCCGCCTTAGACGACTGGAATAAGGTGATTGCACCAACTAATGAACTACGTAAATGGTTCAATCACGATGTCGCCAAATATCCTGAGTTTCGTCAACGTTATTTAGCTGAATTGGCAAAAAATCCTGCAACACCGGCTTTTTTGCAGTTAATTCAACAACAGCCAACTGTCATTTTCTTATTTGGTGCTAAGGATGAACAACATAATCAGGCTGTTGTGCTAAAAGAATACGTGGAACAAAAAAATAACGCCTAATTACAGGCGTTATTTTTCGATTGCACGAATAATCTGTGCTTCAATAAGTTGTAAATCATGTGCTTCATCAACTGGTATATTCGGCATTAAGCGTTGCTGGAAAAAATAAGTCATCAGCTGGCCAACGATAGTGCGAATGACGGCACCTAAATCTAGGTCAGCGTGAATACCTGCTTTTTTTAAGGCCGGTACCACATGCTGCATAAACAGCGGTTGTGATGACTGAATCATTGCGAAAAATTGGTGGTGAACGGTGTCATTCGTCAATAGCTCAGTCAATAGAATAATCATGGCATCCGCATTGGCCTTAATGAACTGGTAACGGTCAGATACAATAAAATGAACGATTGTCGGCAGCGTTGCGAACTGATTAATTTTTGGTAAAAAGTCATCACGGTATTGTGGAATCAAATTCTCAATGATTGGCTGGAGAATCGCTAATAACAAATCCTGTTTTGTTTTAAAATACTTAAAAATCGTTGCTTGACTAACAGCAGCTTGCTGCGCAATTTGGGCAGTGGATGTGCTGGCATACCCATGTTGGGCAAACAAGTCTAAACTTGCCAACAAAACCGCTCGTTTTCCTTTGGGCATGGTTTGATCCTGTACCCACTTACGATAATTATCGAAAATAGTCGTTTGCATAATCACCCTTCTTTTTTATAACGTTATCGGGACCAACAACTAAACTTTGCGGTAGCGCCGCAATCCGACGATGTTCAAAATAGTTAAACCAATTAGAAATAGGAATAACACGCCAATATCTAGGCCTAAGCTAGTTATAGAAACACCGCGGGTAATAATTTGCGTCGTGGCATCGCCCGAGTATTTTAGCGGGATCACAGCAGCAATTTTTTTGACCCAGTCAGCCATGGTATCCAGCGGAATAATACCGGAGAAAAAGATTTGCGGAATCACTAACACTGGAATAAACTGCATCATTTGGAATTCCGAATTGGCAAAAGTGGAGACAAGAATTCCAAAAGCCAGCGCAACCAACGCTAACAGCAGATTGATCACCACCACATTGATCAGACTACCCACAACTTTGATCTTGAGCAACCAAATCGTTACCAGTACAATCAGAATCGTTTGAAAAATGGCTAGAATGCCATAACTAAGCATATAGCCAAAAACAATTTCCGACCGCTTGACTGGCGTTGCTAGCAGTCGATTCAGAGTGCCACTGGTGCGCTCTTTTAACAACGCCATTCCAGAAATTAGGAAAACGAAAAAGAACACGAAAAAGCCCATTAGAATTGGCAATATTTTATCGAAAAAGCCAGTGTCGCTGTCACCGTAAACATAATGGTTAGTGATTTTTGGCGCAGCTACTTTTGCTGCTGACTGCTGCGGTATTGGTGCATTTGGTAATTGCTGGCGTAACTTAGCGAGGCTGGCGGTCGTCGCCATTAGCTTGCTTTTAAGCTGGCTCATAGTATTGGTTGCCAGCGCGTTTTTGAACGCCATTTTAACTGCCGTGGTTTTACTAGCATCCGTGTTGGCGTACGTCAAACTATAGTTAGCAGTTTTATGCTGAACAATAGCATCTAACCGATTTTGTTTTAACCCTTTTTGCGCTGCTGCTTTGCTGGTATATTTTTTCACAGTCACATGTTTACTCTGCTCAAGATTTTGTTGCAGCGCTTGGGGCACTGCTACAGTACCGACTGTCACATCAGTCGCCTGACTAGCGGAAAAAACGAAATTTAGCAAAATTAAAATAAAAATCGGCGCTAGAAACATTAGCGCTAACGTCCGCTTATCACGGAGTAATTCCTTGATCACGCGGTTTGCAATCGCCCATGTTCTCATAATTGCACCCCCTCAGCCTTTAAAAAGACGTCTTCAATCGTGGCAACTTGGTATTGTTGTTTAAGCTTTGCTGGCGTGTCAAAGGCGATCACTTCGCCATCGAGTAATAAGGCCACTTGGTCGGCTAGCTCCGCTTCATCCATCACGTGGGTGGTGATCAAAATGCTACGGCCTGCATCCCGTAACTTATTTAATTCCCGCCATACTTGGCGCCGCAGTGCTGGATCGATGCCCACGGTTGGTTCGTCTAGTACGATTAGCTGTGGCTGGCCTAGTAAGGCAATTGCCAACGATAAGCGTCGTTTCATACCACCAGAATAACCACTGACGCGTTTATTTAAATCCGCCGTTAAACCAACAACTTTAGCGACATACGTTATTTCATGCACTATTTCTGACTTGGACAGCCCTTTCATTTTAGCGAAAAAAACTAAATTTTCCTGGCCTGATAAAGTCTCGTATAAAGCATCAGTTTGTGCCATATAGCCGATCTTGGCTAATAATTGGCGTTGCGGCATCGTTTGACCAAATACTGTTGCAGTCCCGTTATCAGCCTTTTCCATGCCTAATGTTAACTTTATAATTGTTGACTTCCCCGCCCCAGATGGTCCAATTAAACCCACGATCTGCCCTGGGACAACTGTAAAGTTAATATCCTTTAAAATAGTTTGCGTTCCAAATTTCTTAACTAAATGCGTTAAATTGATTATCGCAGCTGCCATAACTTTATCCCCCTTTTTAGAGTAGTGATTAATCACTCACCTAACGAATAACCCAATTATAGCAGGCAGCTAGTTAATGCCAAGTACAAAAAAACAAGCTTCTTGTGAAAAATTGTGAACTTTCAATTATTTTTCCTGATTAAATCTAGAGTTTTATCAAAATTTACCGTATAATTTAGTTAGAAAACGTTTTCTCATTCAATTCAGAAAGCAGGCTATCTGATGAACAAAGCACAGGCCACCCAGTTTATGACGACGTTTTACCGTGATGTCATGAGTCGCTTTGCATTAGACCAACTAGACAACTATCTCACAGTCGATTACACGCAAACCACTAATGGCCACCAGTTTAATACTGATCAAGTCAAACAGCATTTGGCGAATTTGCACGCTAATTTAGACCGCTTAGTGTTTAGCTACTTTAACGATGTCGTTTTCGATGAAACAACCCAAACGATCACAGTCGCCTATCAGCTTACCGCCACGCAGCATAATGGCCATCAAGCGCTTGCCGAAGTGATCTCGATTTTCACGTTTGCCGACAACAAACTCGCTCGTTGTCATGAGCTGATCATTCCGCTAATGCAAGATGATCGCAGTTTTATCGATCTAGCGACCAGAATTACTACTAAATAAAAATAATTCAACGCAAATAGCACATAAAAAGCGCCTACACTAGACGCTTTTTATGTGCTATTTCTTATACTCGGGAACTAACCGCAGATAACTTTTGTCCGCTATTAACGGAAGTTGTCACAGTTTGTTGCGTTGCTAAGTTTTTATTGGCCGTAGCTAACATTAACCGAATACGGTTCAACTGGTTAACAATTGAAACACCTGGATCATAGTCGATTGGTGCAATGTTGGCTTGTGGATACTGGCGCCGTAATTCTTTTACAACACCTTTGCCGACAACATGGTTAGGCAAGCAGCCGAATGGTTGCATACAGATGATATTGTCGACGCCACTTTTGAGCAACTCGATCATTTCACCAGTCAAGAACCAGCCTTCACCAGTTTGATTGCCTAACGACAAAATCTTGCTGGCATCATGTGCTAAGCTTTCAATTGCTGCAATACCGTCAAACCGGTTAGAAGCCGTTAAAGCCTTTTGTAATGGCTGTTCACACCATTTGATCAACTTCAAGGCTGCTTCGGCTAGTAGCTCTGATTTTTTGGCAAAACCAAATTGCTTATAACGATAAATTTGGTTGTACAACGAATAATTCATGAACCCGACGATATCAGGTACCACCGCTTCGGCACCTTCTTGTTCCAATAAACGAACAATATTGTTATTGGCAATTGGTGAATATTTAACCAAAATTTCACCGACAAGACCAACTTTTGGTTTGTTTATTTGTTGCAATGGCACTGTATCAAAGTCTTTAACGATTTGTTGCACGTTATGCTTGAATTCACGGAAACTGCCTTTGATCACACTAGGCTTCACTAAATCCAACCATTGATCGTGCATTTTATCGATTTCGCCAGGGTTCTTTTCGTATGGTCGTGTGCGGTAAACCATTCGTTCGAACAAATCACCATACAAGAAGGCTAAGGCAACTCGCTTAATCAGTGGTAAGGTCAGCTTGAAGCCAGGCGTTTCTTCAACCCCTTGATTACCTAAGGACATGGAAACGACAGGCACTTGCGCGAAGCCAGCGTCCTTCAACGCTTTGCGGATCAACGGAATATAGTTAGTCGCACGGCAGCCACCACCAGTTTGCGTCATCATCACCGCCGTGTGGTCAAGATCATACTTGCCACTTTGCAATGCTTCAAGCATTTGGCCGATAGAAATGATTGCTGGGAAACAAGCGTCATTGTTGACAAATTTCTGTCCTTCATCAATGGCATAATGGTCATCAACTGGTAAGTTGACCACGTTGTAGCCAGAAGCTTGCAAGGCAACGTCGACTAACCCTTGTTGATGAATGGGTGACATCATTGGCATTAACAACGTAAACTTCTCTTTACGCATATCTTTAGTGAATTGAACTGGCTTATCGTCTTCATGCAATTTTTCAGGCATGATCTGGCGCCGGCGCCGTTCGGAGACAGCCGCCTTTAGTGACCGTAAACGAATCCGCACTGCACCCATGTTCGTGCCTTCATCAATTTTCAGGCAAGTGTACAGACGATTGTACTGAGTCATGATTTCTTCGACTTGATCCGTATCAATGGCATCTAGGCCACAACCAAATGAATTCAATTGAACAAATTCCAATTGTGGATCCCGCGCTGCAACCCGTGCTGCAGCATACAAACGAGAATGATAAACCCACTGATTAACGACCCGTAAGCCTTTGACATCACCTAAATGTGCAATTGAATCTTCGGTCAAAACATGGAAACCTTCAGCAGTGATAATTTGGGCGATCCCATGATTGATTTCTGGATCCAAATGATACGGCCGGCCAGCTAGCACGATACCACGTTCGCCGGTTTGTTTCAGCATACGTAACGTATCTTCGCCGCGATCCTGAATTTGTTGTTTGAAATGATCCAATTCAGCGTAACCTGCGTCTAATGCAACCTTAACTTCGTCTTCAGTCACACCAAAATCTTTGAAAGTTTCGTATAAGTTGCGGACAGTTGATTCCGGATCACCTAAGTTCAAGAATGGGTTCCGGTAATCAACTTCGCCAGCACGGATCTCGTCAACGTTATTACGGATCACATCGGGATATGATTGTACAATTGGACAATTAAAATGGTTCTGTGCATCCTTATTTTCTACACGTTCATAGACAATACCTGGATAGAAAATGGTATGAATACCCTTATTGATCAACGCTTGAATGTGGCCATGCACCTGTTTAGCTGGGTAACAAACGGTATCACTAGGAATCGTTTCGATCCCTGATTCGAACTGTTTCTTGCTCCCTTTTGGTGATAAAACAGCGCGAATACCTAACTTAGTGAAGAACGTCTGCCATAGCGGATAATCTTCATACATATTTAAGACCCGCGGAATACCGATGACACCGCGTGCTTCCTTTTTCCGTAATGGCCGGTAGCTGAATAATAACTTGTACTTTTCTTGAACTAAATTAACTTTGCCGTTGTCCTTAGGTACTCGTTGTTTCATGCCCCGTGCAGCACCACGTTCACAACGATTACCGGTGACAAAGCGCCGACCATCACTGCAAATTGTGATCGTTAAGGCACAATTATTTTCGCACAAGCCACAATGCATAAATTCTTTTTTAAAGGTTAGATCATGCATCGCTTGAGTATCTAACAAAGTGGTTTTGTCGCCAGTTTCATAAGCAGTTTCAGCAATCAAAGCTGCCCCATAAGCGCCCATCAAGCCAGCAATGTTTGGCCGAATGACTTCGCGTCCAGAGATTTGTTCAAAGGCCCGCAAAACAGCTTCGTTGTAGAATGTGCCACCTTGGCAGACGATATGTTTGCCTAAATCTTCGGCACGGCGCAACTTGATCACCTTGAACAATGCGTTTTTGATAACGGACATAGACAACCCAGCGGAAATATCACCGATTGTTGCGCCTTCTTTTTGAACTTGTTTAACTTTTGAGTTCATGAAGACGGTACAACGGGAACCGAGGTCAGCGGGATGTTGTGCCAACAAAGCAGCTTGCGCAAAGTCTTTAACACTATATTTTAAAGAAGTTGCGAAAGTTTCAATAAATGAGCCACAACCAGATGAACAAGCTTCGTTCAACTTGATCGTCGTCAGCGCATTATTTTTAACCGTCATGGCTTTCATATCTTGACCGCCGATATCCAAAATAAAATCAACGTCAGGCTGGAAGAAATGTGCCGCACGATAATGGGCAACTGTTTCAACTTCACCGAGATCAACCTTCAACGCATTTTTAATTAAATGTTCGCCGTAGCCGGTGACACAAGCCTTGCCAATCGTCACATCAGCTGGTAACTTGCTGTACATATCGGTTAAAATAGTTTCAGTTTTTTCCAGTGGTGCCCCGTCATTGTTGTCATAATACGTATACAGCAACTTGTGGTCGGTACTCATCAAAGCCACTTTAGTCGTGGTTGAGCCAGCATCGATACCAAGAAAAGCAACACCATGGTAGCTAGCTAAATCGCGTGTTTCCACTTTGGCTTCAGCGTGGCGTTTGCGGAATTCTTGTAACTCGTCATCGTTTTTAAATAGTGGTGTCAACGAGCGCGATGGCCGCATCACACGATCATCACCGTGTTCTAAACGATCCAATAACGTCACCAAATTAATGACCGGCTGTTTTTGCGCGTACAATGCGGCCCCTTTGGCAACGAATAATTGCGGATCACTTGGGAAAACAACATCTTCAGGTGCTAAGTTTAATGTGTCAATAAAGCGAGCACGCAACTGATCCATGAAATATAGTGGTCCGCCTAAAAAGGCGACCTTACCTTTAATTTTATGACCAGACGCCAAACCAGCGATTGTCTGATTGACCACCGCTTGAAAAATACTCGCCGCAATATCGGCTTTGCGCGCACCATCATTGATCAACGGCTGCACATCAGTTTTTGCAAACACACCACAACGTGAAGCGATTGGATAAATTGTTTCAAAATCCTTAGCCAGTTCATTCAACCCATTTGCATCGGTTTTCAGTAACGTGGCCATTTGATCGATAAATGCACCCGTTCCGCCGGCACAACTACCATTCATCCGTTGCTCCAATGACGCACCAAAGAACGTGATCTTGGCATCTTCACCGCCGAGTTCAATACTAACATCGGTTTGTGGAATCAGTGTTTCAACTGTTTTCGTACAAGCAATTACTTCTTGAACGAACTCCAATTGCAACAAATTAGCCAAACCCATGCCACCAGAACCGGTAATTGTGAAGGCAATCGGCGTTGTTGGCTTAATTTCCTCGATTGCCTCTTCTAAGATCCGTTTACTCGCTGCTTTTACATCTGAATAATGCCGCTCATAACGGGCAAAAAGTGTCTGCTGAGCCGCATCCATAATGACCAACTTGACCGTTGTTGAACCAACGTCAATGCCACCATAAAGTTTCTCCGTCATCGCGAAATCCCCCTTTAAAATCAGAGTGTTAAAAAAAGCGATTTGCTTATGGAACATAACTTAGCTAACAAATAAGAACCACACAGTGGATCGTTTTGCTAGCGTCGTTATGTGGAATAAGCTGCTTTTTTTACACGTTTATCAGTATGCTAGAACTCACTTCCACACGATTACGGAAGAAGTCACGTCATTCCAACACGTTACACCAGGTTTCCCAAAAACCGTTCAAAAACAGTTTTTGGTACAAATTAGATAGCAAACATCTGTTGAATATCCAACAGTATGTCTGTTATACTATTCGTGTTTAGTTTACGACTTCACAAAAAAAATTCAATCAGCAATTTCCATTGATTTGTGTGATAAACAACGGATTAAAATGAATTGTCGTTTAACTTTTTAAAAAGTTTTACCGATTACAAAATACTGCTAACGATTTTTTTCACAATTGAAAATGGTTCTCAATTAGAGCCTAATCCAATTTATTTACTACGTCATTCCAATTAGAATATCTTATAGTTGATTCGCACTAGACTTGAAAAAAGTGCCGCTTACCTGTGTCCAAAAAGGAGCAACAAAAATGGCTAAGAAAGTTGATTTACGTATCCTCCGTACCAAGAAAATGATTTTTTCTGCTTTTATGCAATTAGTTGAAGAAGAGGGGTTTGAAGCCGTCACAATCCAGGAAATTGCTGATAAGGCGATGATCAATCGGACAACTTTTTACGCTCATTTTAAGGACAAGCAAGACCTTTACGACCAGATTTTTACAACTAGTATGATTCCTTTTTTGAAAATTCTCGATGGCGAAACAATTAACGGTAGTCAAATCAAAATTAAAACCGTTACGCATTTATTGACTCGTTTATTTACTGAAATCAAAGCCAATCGCCAATTTTACATGTTAGCCTTAGATGGCGCTAACTCCCTACGCCTTTCCGAATTATTACATGATTTATTGGCCCAGCATTACGCTGATATTTTTGAGCATTTATTGATCACACATAATAAGAAAAAAATCCCCACTGACTTTATTATTTCCTATATGACATCGATTTTCATTGGTACCGTTAATTGGTGGGTCCACGCCGATAGCGATTTTTCACCAGAACACATGGCTAAATTAGTCATCCAGCTGGTCGCCAATGGTCATTTGACTGTACTCGGTATTGAAGTGTTAGATGACTAAACAGCTAACCTGCTTTTAACGCCTATTTATGGTATGGTAACAGCATATAACTAAATAATGGAAGGATTGGAATGGATGACGACAGAAGTATCTGCTTTACGCGCATTACCGATCACAACTGGTAACAATTTCCGCGAATTAGGCGGCTATCAAAGTATGAATGGCCAGCACATTAAATATCATAAGGTACTGCGCTCTGGGCGTTTAGCGCCACTTAGTCAACAAGATCTCACCTACCTTGACCAATATGGTACCCGATTTGATGTTGATTTGCGCTCCGCCGATGAAGTCAAGGAAGCGCCTGATAAAGTACCAGCTAATGCAACTTACAAATACTTACCGGTCTTTAATTATGATCAAACGCAAAACTCGTTAACCTTGCAAGAATTAGAAAATGAATATCAAGGCAATCCCAATCATGGCCACGAGCACATGAAATTGGTTTATCACAATATGATTGCGGAACCGCACGCCAAACAAAGTTATCATCAATTCTTCGAAATTCTGCTGGCTAACGCTAAAGATGGTGCAGCGACGTTATTTCACTGTACTGCCGGTAAGGACCGCACCGGAATGGCCGCCGTTTTCTTTATGGCTGCATTGGGCATTGACCAAGAAACAATAAAAACTGACTATCTGCTGACTAATAAAATTGCGGCACCGCATATCAATGCGCGGCTCAACGAATTAAAGGCGCAGCACGCTTCTGCCGACACAATTGCCAACATCCGCTCATTGCATAGTGTTCACGCAGACTACTTGGCTGCTGCAATGGCCCAAGTTAAGCGTGAATCCGGTGATCTGAACAACTATTTACATGAAGGGTTGCAACTGACCGATCATGACCTTCAAGAATTACGTAAAATATATTTAACTGATTAGAAAAATCGGCTATTGGGTTAATTTCACTAGAAATTGAAATTAGCACAGTAACCGTTTTTTTGTTCTTTATCGTTTTTGATCCATTAAATTATGTAGCGTTAAACTAGTTTACCGGTTTTCAAAATTTTGACCTTAACAATCCACACTAAAAATAGCTTGCTTGGTCAAGCGTTCTAAATCCTGCAACTGATGCAAACAAACGCGATAATAACGGCTAGGACTTTCTAACACTAATACATCCAGCGCATTGAATTCACCTAACTCAAGTAAATACCGCCGTAAACCGATATGACTGAAACTGCGCATCGAATCAACCTCACCTTCAGCAAATTTTTGGTCATTAAAGCATTTATTGGGTGTCTCTGTGTTAGTCAGTTGCCTTAACATTAAAAGTAATCGGTTTCAAAAAATAAAGCAATTTTTATGCTTTTTTAAGATAAACGTCGCTGCTTAATTAGACTCACGTTAGCCAAATGGTTTTATTAGTCGGCAAATAACTGTAGCCTATCGGCATTAAGGCAGCTCAAGCCCAGCCATTTTGTTATCAAAGCACAAACAGCGCTTTCAATTAGCATAAGTAATCTTTAGCACAAGTGAGTATATTTCTTGTGCTTTTATTTTGCGCATTTTATGATTACAGCATAAACAAAGCAATATCGTTTCTGTTTAAGAAATCAGACAAGGAGGTCGCTATCAATAGGTTTTAAACTAACACCTACTTACACACCTAGCCACTACGATATAACTGTTTGACACAGCAAATGGCCATTTAGATAATTCTAGCACTAGTTCACCTGACTTTTATTGCACCAAAAGTAAGCTGTGGCACTCACTACAGACAGGACGCGGCAATAATAAAACTGACGTTGCTATGGTTAAAGGTGTACGCATCGTCAGCAGTTGAGCGCACTTTTTTTCGTTTTTATTGTGATTATTTTAACTAGTATGGCGGCTAATCAATCAGCTTAAAGTAATTTATTTTTCTATAATTGTGAATTAAAAATTAAGTCAATTTTCAGGAGGTTCGTCCGATGCAAATTAAAAAAAGTATTGAAAAAATCCCCGGCGGTATGATGGTTGTTCCCCTATTTCTAGGCACCTTAGTCAATACACTCTGGCCTGGCGTTGATAAATTCTACGGCGGCTTCACCGGTAGTTACTTAACCGGAACTTCAGTGATCCTGTTTATCTTTTTCTTCTCAGTCGGCACGACGATCAACTTAAAACAAACAAGCTATATTGCTAAAAAAGGACTCTCGCTACTGGTTACGAAGGTTCTCGTTGCGGCAACCTTAGGCGTGACGCTAAATGCCTTACTGCCCAAAGGTGGTATTACTTCTGGTTTATTCACCGGCCTATCTGTTTTAGCCGTGATTGCCGCCTTTAATGAAACTAACGGCGGCTTATACATGGCCTTGATGACCTCGCTAGGGCGTAAAGAAGACGCGGCAGGTTTCCCTTTTATCAGTATTGAATCAGGTCCATTTATGACGATGGTCACTCTAGGCGTTGCCGGAATTGCTTCCTTCCCTTGGCAAGCTTTAGTTTCAACCTTGATTCCTTTCGTTATTGGTATCAGCCTAGGCTCCTTAGATAATAGCTTCCGTAAAATGTTTGGGCCAGTAGTCCCCGCCTTAGTACCGTTTTTCGCCTTCACACTTGGCTATAGCTTGAATTTTGGCATGATTATTAGATCTGGCTTCGTCGGCGTATTTATGGGCTTTGCAGTTGTCTTAGTCTCCGGCGCTACCTTGGCCTTTGTCGATCGTTTCTTCACTAAATCCGATGGTGTCGCCGGTTGGGCCGCTTCCTCCACTGCCGGCGCCGCTGTAGCTGTTCCTTACGCAATTGCTTCAACCAATGGTGATTTTGCTAGCACTGCTGCCTCGGCCACCGCTATCGTTGCAACCAGCGTATTAGTTTCCTCGATTCTAACGCCAATCGTCACAATGTACTTTGAAAAGCGTGCACGCCGCAAAGGTTTACCAATCGTTCCCGCTAAATACCGTCAGCGTTTTGAAACCGATGCAACTGAATCCACTTCAGTCGAAGTTGATCTTAAGGCACCGCAAGCAGAAACCATCAAACAAGCCGCAACAGTTAAAAAATAATAATACCGAGGTGAGCTTATAATGAGTGAATTTTTAACAATTGGCGAACCACTAGTGGTTTTTGCCGCACAGGAATTAGATACGCCGTTGGCTGACGCAACTCAATTCCACAAATTTTTGGCTGGTGCTGAATTAAATGTGGCCGTAGGTGTTTCACGGTTAGGTCATTCCAGCCAGTATGTGACTCAAGTCGGTCAGGATCCGTTTGGCGAGTTTATCATTAACGCGATTCAAGCCAATAAAATTGCCACTGATAATATCACGACCACCCCTAAAGCCTGGACAGGTTACCAACTTAAAGAAAAAGTTTCCAGCGGTGATCCGAACACCTTTTATTTCCGCAAAAACTCGGCTGCCGCACAGTTAACTGCAACCGCAATCGACAATATTGACTTCACTGGAATCAAGCACATTCATTTATCCGGTATTTTCCCAGCACTATCTAGTAGTAGCCGTGCTGCCTTTCAACGTTTGATCACCAAAGCCCATGAACTGCAGATCACGACCACTTTTGACCCTAATCTGCGGCCAGCCTTGTGGGCTTCGGAAGCTGAAATGGTGGCGACGATCAACGACTTTGCTGGGCAAGCCGATATTGTGATGCCCGGTATCAATGAAGGGCAAATCTTACTAGGTAGCACTGATCCTAATGTGATCGCAGATTTCTACCTCGCTAAAGGGGCTAAATTAGTGATCGTCAAGGTTGGCGCTAAGGGTGTCTTCGCCAAAACAAAGACACGCAGTTATTTTGTACCTGGTTTTAAAGTCGCTAACGTTGTCGACACGGTCGGTGCCGGTGATGGCTTTGCTGTCGGCTTTATCACTGCCCGCCTAGAAGGGCTATCGATTGAAGCCGCGCTACAACGTGGTAATGCAATTGGCGCTTTGGCCGTACAGCATCCCGGTGATAACGACGGCTACCCAACCGCTGATAAACTGCAACACTTTTTAACCCAGAGTACCTTAACAAAAGTAGCCGAGTGAACGCAGCACTAACTGACTAACAACAATTAAAAAAACAAGCGTATGACATAATTTCACTTATGTCACACGCTCGTTTTTGATTACCGTAAGAATTGTAAAATCACTTGCTGATAAATCGTAATCGCGGCCAAATAGTCTTTGATTGCCACGTACTCATCAACTTGGTGCCCACTTTCATTACCAGGACCGAAAATAACTACTGGGAATTTCTGCGCTGCACGAATAAATTCCGACGCATCCGTGGCCCCACCATCACCGACTGCCGCAACCTGATGACCTAATGTGTTACTAGCAACTTTGCGGAATAGTTGAACAAATGGTGCTTGCGGATTACCCGGCAACGGACTTTCCGGATAGTGATAGGTTAGTTGTAATTCATTTTCCGGCTGTTCATTTAATTGCGCCACTAAGTCTTCGATCTCCGCCATTAAAGGCTGATTGGGGTAAAGTGGTGTTGTTCGAATATTACCGTACAAACGCGCCCGCGCGGGAATTGAATTGATCTGCTCCCCACCAGCAATCTGGGTCACATTATGTAATAACGGGCCTAAAACAGGATCAACTTGCGTTTTCGGCGCCATTAACTCATTTATCGCTGTATTAAAACGAAATAACTGGTCGATTGCATTATTCCCTGCCGTTGGATTAGCGCTGTGCGCAGCCTTACCAGTTGCCGCTAGCTCATAATCAATCACACCGCGATGCGTGTATTCAACTTGTAACTGGCTCGGTTCAGCGACGATCAACGCATCCAGTTCATCAGCGAAACCTTGGCGCGTTAGCTGCGCGGCACCATAATTACCGGTTTCCTCACCGACAGTGGCAAATAAGCGAATTGTACCGGCAAAGGAGCGCTTCTGCTTTAACAAGTCTAATAGCACGTAAATCAGCGCTGCCAAGCCGCCTTTCATATCACTAGCACCACGGCCGTAAACATTTTCCGTGTCCATTTCACCAGCAAATGGGGGATGTTGCCACGCGCCAATATCACCAGGTGAAACGACATCTAAATGGCCTGACAAGCCTAGCGTTTTACCCGGTTGATCACCATGGATCGTGATCACTAAATTCGATCGCCCCGGCGCATAGTTAACAACAGTTACTTGTGCCGCAGGATATTGGTCAAATTGTAACTTAATATAATCAGCCACTTGGGCTTCATGGTTATTCACCGATTTAATTTTCAATAGATCTTGCAGTATGATTAATGCCTTGCGCTTATCCATTAACTGGTAACCTCTTTCACCCGATTTTAACCTTAATGATAGCAGAAAATCGGGTTAAATGATGGAAATTAAACAAAAAAACAACGCTACCAGTCAAATCAACTGTCAACGTTGCGTTTTCAAATGCAATTATGCCACATTCTTTTGTTTCCGTGGTAAGGCAAAAGTCAGAATAAAACCAATTACGGCTAACCCAACTGTTAGCGCAAAACCATAATGCGTGCCGCTGGCGACTTTTACAGCACCAGTGGCATTACTAGCAGCCTCGCCGGCACCTAGTAAGCTAGTCGCCAAAGCGGTCGCAATGGCGCCAAAAATCTGTTCTAACGTATTCATAATACTACTACCATCAGGTGATAACTGTGGTGGCAACGCATTTAATCCGTGGGTTTGTGATGGTGACATTGCCAACGGTGCACCGATCATTAAGATAATGTGCGCACACACAACATAGAAATAACTAGAATTAGCATTACTGAAAAATAGCATTCATGCCCCAACAATGCTTACTAAAAAGCCTAGCATTGCCGGCTTCCGTGGGCCGACACTATCGTATAGACGACCAGAGATGGATGAAATGAATGCGTTAAATAAACCGCCGGGTAACATCAACATCCCAGTTAGTGCAACTGGTACTACTAACGCTCGTTGCCAATAAATTGGTAATAAATACATTGACGACATAATGATCATAAAATCAACCATGACTAGGCCAGTCCCTAATGAGAAACCGCCATGAGCAAAAGCCTTAACATTTAAAATTGGTGCCGGTAACTTTAATTGCCGCCGAACAAAGAAAAATAATGCGACGATGCCGACTAATAAGCTACCTAGAACAATTGTTGAAGTCCAGCCTTTATTACTAGCTAGACTAATCCCAACAACTACACTGCCAAAACCGAGTGTCGATAAAAGAATCGATAAAATATCAACATGTGGCTTGGTGATTGGCACAACGTTTTCAGTAAACTTGATTGCAATGAGCAAAGCAACGACCAAAAATGGAATCATGACCCAGAAAATGTATTGCCAAGATAGCGCACCTAAAATTAGACCAGCCACCGTTGGTCCAAGCGCTGGTGCAAACATGATCGTTAAGCCAATCAATCCCATTGCAGAGCCACGTTTATCTAAGGGATAGATTGCTAGGGCAACGGTGAAAATCAGTGGTAACAAAATACCAGTTCCGATACCTTGAATCAACCGACCAATAAATAAGAACGCAAAAGTCGATGATAAAGCGGCAATCAAAGCGCCGACAATAAAATCACATAATGCAAAAATTAATAATTGCCGTGTCGTGAACCAGCGCGTTAGTAAGCCTGACAGTGGTAAAACAATCCCCACCATTAATAGATAACCAATCACCAGCCACTGAATCGTACCTGTGGTTACTCCTAATTTAGTCGATAAGGGTGATAGTGCAATATTAAGTGCCGTTTCACTAAACATACCAATAAAGCCACCAATGAGTAAACCAGCCATGATCGGCAAACGTTTAGCCTCTGTGAAATTTTTCATATTGAAAAATTCCCCCTTTTTTTAATGTTATGTCGTAAATCAAAACTGATTTCCAAACACAAATGATTAGTCTAGCAGAAAAAATAAGTTTTCGTAAGTGAAAATAATAAGAAAAACGCAGCAAATTCGTTCAACAAACGCTAAATGCTATCCGCCACTTAGCATTGACAGTGCGCTTTTTATTTCCTAAAAATGCAGTTATAAAAATAGTGTGCCACCTGTATTTTGGTAACCCACAAAAAAACGCGGCGCCATTTAGCGGCTACCGCGTTAGTTATTTAGTTCAAATTGCAGCTGTATCAGTGGCGGTTACTTCACCCGATTGATCCGACATCGATTCATCAGTGGCGGTTGAAGAACTATCACTATTATCGTTATTTTCATCATTGAATAAGTACTTTTGTAATAGCTGACTAGTCAACACCGGTGTTTTATCGATGATAACTTGTGCCGCACTTGATTGCGAAATCTGATTTTGTACGGCTGTGTTCGGAATAAAATTCAACACAGTCAACACGATAAATAAACCTAAATAATTTAGTACAAAAGCTACTATCGCACCGGCAACACCGTTAACTTGCTTGATCACTGGCAACCAAGTGATCAGCCGTGACCACCGCGCCAACATTCGCACAATAAACCACCCCAGCGCGATCATCATCAAAAAGGCAATTGTGTTAGTAACCCCTAAACTGGCTGCCGCACTGCCAGACCACGTGGCTAACCAAGCGCTCACGTTTGGCGCCGTCAAGCGGGCAAAAATATAAACACCTATATAACCTAGTGTATAAAGTAATTGAATGATCAAACCGCGCTTTAGCCCGCGGTACACTGCCATAATTAAGATCACCGCAATAATAATGGTAACGATCATGTTTAAGCTCTCCTCTTATCCTTCAAACCTGCTAATCTTCAGTCAATAATCTAACTTTACCAGACTTAGACCAACTAACCACCGACTTGCGACCGATTTAACGTTTAATTAAAAGGTGTAAGCTACATGACACACTTTAAAAATAACTGTACATTCTGTCATTAAGTGCGATAATGTTATCCTATTGATTTTATGATAGTAACATCAATTATCTGACTTATTGCTTGCAAATACTTAATTTGTCAGCTAAACATGTTAGAATATGGTAGTGAGACCTATGGCGTAAATTGCTTTACACCAAAATTAGCTTAACCGTTGTCCAGCCTAGCCTGTGCGGAAAATTGATTCATTAGTTTTATAACTAATTGGTATAAAGCTGCCCTAGCTGGACGCGTTCTAAATTGATTGAAATGAGGAATGATTGTGACTGGTAGTCAAATCGCTGTAAATTTGATCATTATGTTGATCACCTTTTTGTTTGCGGCGTTTTTCGTGGCTTCTGAATTTGCCCTAGTACAAACTCGGCCAAGCGCACTTGAAGAAGAATTAGAAAAACGTGGTGGCCAATCGAAAAAGATTAAAACCGCGTTGCACATGGTGCATAATTTAAATGAATATTTATCAACCACCCAAGTTGGGGTCAGTGTTGCCGGAATCATTTTAGGCTGGATCGGTGAATCCACGGTTGAAACGATTTTAGTCGACGTGTTCAACCTGAGCCATTTAATGAATCCTGCTGCACTACATGCAGTTGGTGCGGTACTCGGTGTTATTGTCTTAACTTACTTAGAAGTTGTCTTTACCGAAATTGTCCCGAAAAATATTAGTATCGACATGCCACTGCCGACGATGATGTTCATCACGACGCCGCTACGCTATTTTCATTTAGTTTTCTATCCTTTCGTCTGGTTGCTTAACACTTCAGCCAGCGGTGTTGTTCGTTTGATTGGTTTAAAACCAGCTGATGAGGAAAATGAAAACTTTTCGCAGGCCGAAATTCTATCATTATCGCGAAATGCCGTAACTGGCGGACAATTAGAGCGTAATGACTATATTTATATGGAACGCGCCTTTGAAATGAACGATAAAATCGCCAAAGATATCATGGTCGATCGTACGTCGCTAATAGTTGTGGACGTTACCACAACTGTCGCTGCAACGATCAAAATGTATATTGCCAACGGTTTTAGCCGCTTCCCTGTAGTTGAAGACAACGATAAAGACAAAATCATTGGCTACGTCTACAATTATGATTTGATCAAACAAGCTGAAACCAGTGACCAAATTCGGGTCAGCAAATTATTACGTAATATCATCACGGTTCCTGAAACAGCTTCGTTACAAAATGTTCTCGCACAAATGGTCCAGAAGCGCACACCAATCGTGGTTGTCGTCGATGAATATGGCGGTACCAGTGGGATCGTCACCGACAAAGATATCTATGAAGAACTATTCGGTACTGTTAAGGATGAAAATGAGATTCCATCTGAAGAATATGTTGAAAAACAAAGTGACGGTAGCTACCGCGTCAATGGTAAAATTACGCTTTATGATTTTGAACGCTACTTTAATGTTAAAAGCCGTGAATTTGACGATTCTGATTTAGTGACACTAACTGGCTACATTATGAAGGATCATCCGGCAGTCAAGCCAGGTGATGTTTTCACCCTCGCTGATTTCACTTTTACCGTTGGTGCCGTTGAAAACGCCTATATCAGTTGGTTCAAGGTTACACGGACGCTCGCACTACCGCCAGAATCGACCACAACTGAAAAGTGATGTGCCGTAAGAACGGTTAGCTCCTAAACATTAGCTACGCTTGAACTATAATATTCGGCAATAAAAATGAGACTGCGACATAATTTTAGTTTTTTCTGAAGTTTGGCTGTACGCAACATTAGCACTACAGCCAGCTTTCAGGCAGAACCAGATCACTTATGCCACGGCCTTTTTTTATATTACGATTAAAAGACATGTAATCTTATGGAAATATTTAAGCTTGTTTTAAGTCATACCTGCTATAATTGCTAAGAAATAAGCGGCGCAGGATTTGAGGAGCGCAGTTGTACTAACGACAATTGTGCGCCTTAATTTTTTACCATCAGAATGGTGACCACCGCAACAGCTTAGTAACGCACTTTGCTAATAAACTTACCTAAATTCGTGAAGTAAGAAGGGATCAATTTATGTTGCACAGAAAAAAAACTAGGCGTTGGCCCAAAATTTTACTTGCCATTGTTGCCGTTATTATATTAGTGGGCGGTGGCTTTGCTGGTTATGCCTATTACCAAACTAAAAAAACAGCTGATAACATCTATAAGGCTAGTGATAGCGATAGTAAAGCATCGGCAGTGGTCAAACAAAAAAAGCCGCTGTCAATTCTTTTACTCGGGATCGATACTGGGGCCGATGGTCGAACGGATAAAGGTCGCTCCGACACGATGATCGTTGCCACTATTAATCCAACTACGAAGAAGACCACCTTTGTCAGTATCCCGCGCGATACAATGGCCGAAATGACAGCTGCTGGTGAAACTAGCATTCAAAAAATTAATTCAGCCTATGAAATTGGTGGCGCCAAAACTGCTAAGAAAACGGTTAGTAACCTGCTCAACATCCCAATCAACTATTACTTGACCATCAATATGGGTGGTTTAGCTAAATTAGTCGATGCTGTTGGTGGGGTCACAGTTACCAGCAACCTTACCTTCACTTTTAATAACATTACGATCAAAAAAGGCACGCACCATTTAAATGGTAAGCAGGCGCTCTCCTTTGCCCGGATGCGTTATGACGATCCTAAAGGCGATTATGGCCGCCAACTACGGCAGCAACAAGTTATCAAAGCAGTCACCAAAAAATTATTGTCGCTAAACGGCGTGGCCAACTACCAAAAGATTCTGACTGTCGTACAAAAGAATTTACAAACTGATTTGAGCTTCTCTGATATGAAGGGCCTAGCTACCAATTACCGTTCCGCAGCTAATACGATGATTTCTGACCAGTTGCAAGGTCAAGATGCGTACATCAATGGCAGTTCTTACCAGATTGCTTCAACTAAAGAAATCAACCGTGTTTCCAAGAAATTACGGAAACAGTTAAACCTTAGTGCCGAAACCGTCAGCAATAAGGAAACGAAGCTGAATAAAGAAAATCCGTACTTTGATGGTATCAATAACACCACGTACACGATTTATGGCTCAGATAGTACCATTGATTATGGTACTGGCACTTATAGCGACGGCAACACTAGCAGTGAAAGCAGTAGCACGACCGATTACGGTGCTGGTACAACTGATGGCACCCAGAGCAATACTGGTCCAGGCATTCCCAATGGCCAATTTTAATGAACTTTAAACACGCTGATCTTGGCGTGTTTTTTGTTCTACTTTACAAATACCCGCAAAATTGCTAGGTTTAATCTAATTAAGGAAGTGGTCACGCTGAAATTGATCAATTACGGTATTATGGGTGCGGCACAAATTGCGCCCCGCTTTTTGGCGGGTTTACGCGAAACTGGTGAAGCGCAGGTATTAGCAATCGGCACACGTCATCTAAGTCGTGCGCAAAGTTTTGCCCAAGCCAACAACATCCCCCGCGCCTACGGTAGTTACGCTGAATTAGTTGCTGATCCTGATTTAGATGTGCTCTACATTCCGCTGTACAACGGCGGCCATTATGCTGGCGCCAAATTAGCGCTTGAACACGGGAAAAGTGTGCTGCTAGAAAAACCATTTACATTGACGTTGGCGCAAGCTCAGGAATTATTTGCGCTTGCCAAACAGCATCACTGCACGTTAATGGCGGCGCAAAAGGCTGTGTTCTTACCACTAACGCAAAAAATCAAGCAATTACTGGATGCTGGTTCAATCGGCGATATTAGCTGGATCGATGCCCAAAGTTATCACCCTGGTGGTACTGATATCGGCTGGTTCAATGATCTAGCGGCCGGCGGTGGCGCATTTCACGGCAGTGCCGCCTACCCACTGGATTATATTCAATACTTACTTGGCCAACAATTTAGTCATTACAGCGGTGCATGCCAGCCACCGGCACCAGCAGCTGATTGGCAAAGTGATGTCGTGCTGCAAACCGAACAAGCTATACTCGTTCACTTGTTCATTACCGCCAAAACGCCATTAGCTAGTCGTATGATCATTTACGGCACACGTGGCAAAGTCGTCATCCCTGATTATTGGAAATCTGATCACGCCACTCTGTACACTGCTGGGGGAAAAGTCACTGAACTGCAAGTTACACAAAACAGCGAATTCGCTTTTGAAATTCGCCATTTCAATCAATTATGGCGGCAACAAAAATTAACTAGCCCAATAATGACGCCGGCAATCACCTGTCACAGCGTCGCTATTATTGCACAATTATATCAGCAGTGGGCAACAAGCGTCTGATTTGTAAAACGCTTACTAAACTGTTATAGTATTATTGTGACCAATAATAAGAAGAGGGGTTAATCATGACAACTTACAATTATGACTTTCCAAAATCTAAGGCGCAACTTAATCAACTGATCGCTGATATCAGCCAATTAAAGGTCAACGTCCAACAAACACACTGGTACATGCGCGGCGAAAACTTCTTCCGTCTGCATCCATTAATGGATGAGTATGGTGACCAGCTTAGTGAACAACTCGATCAAATTGCAGAACGCTTAATCGCCCTAAACGGCAGTCCTGTTGCAACAACTCACGAATTCATCGAAAATACTGGTTTACCTGATGAAAAGGTTGAATTCGACCAATTAACAATGACTGAATTCATGCAACGTTTAGTTAACCAATTCAAGTATTTACGTGATCAATATCAAAAGGGTATTGAAGTCACCGATGCTGAAAAGGATTTCCCAACCCAAGACATGTTAAATGGTTTCAAAGATGAAACTGATAAGAATATTTGGATGATCAGCGCTTATTTAGGCAAAGCACCATTTGCTGACTGATCCAGTTTAAAGGCCGCGTGAATTGCGCGCGGCTTTTATGTTACCAAAAAATCAGCGCGCTCGACTTTATCTCAAGCGCGCTGATTTTTTATGCTGTTTTGGCAATATCGATCCAGCCTTTAGCCTGCGAATATTGTTCCAACTCTGGTAAACTCAATTCGATGGCACTGTTAGTACTGCCGGCTGCTGGGAAAACAGTTTGAAACCGGCGTAATGATTGATCCAAATAAATCGCCACACCTGCTTTAACGGCAAATGGGCAAACACCGCCAACAGGTTGGCCAATCAGCGACTCAACCTGTTCGCGCGGTAACATACGCGCCTTAACCTGAAATTGTGCTTTAAATTTGGGATTGGCAATCCGCGCATCCCCGGCCATTACGACCATAACTGGTTTATCAGCCACCGCAAAGGTCAGCGACTTGGCGATTCGCTCTGGCTGGGTATGTAATGCATGAGCCGCCATAGCCACAGTGGCACTTGATTCAGGTAATTCAACAATTCGTTGACTAATACCAAATTGTTCAAAATAGTGACGAACATTTTCAACAGACATATAGCAACACCTTTTCTCATCATTTTCTAATCATTCTACGTTGTTTAGCCAACACCGTCAAGCATTAATTTGACTTACACAAGAAAACGGTTTATCATTATATGTAATTACATATAGAAAGAAGCCTGCTTATGTCACCACAACAATTAGATCGTTATGCCCGCATGATCGACCACACCAATTTACATGCCGATGCCGCAGCAACAGATATGCAAAAACTCTGTGCCGAAGCCAAACAATATCACTTCAAAATGGTTGCAATCAATCAAGTTCAATCCCAACGTTGCGCGGAATATTTAGCTGATACTGATATTGATGTTGGTGCAGCAATCAGTTTTCCACTGGGGCAAACCACAATTGCCGCTAAAGTATTTGAAACTGAGGACGCCATTAAAAATGGCGCAACAGAAATCGACTATGTGCTCAATCAAACCGAAGTTAAAAACGGCAATTATGACTACATCAAATCTGAAATGACCCAGATGGTTGCTTGCTGTCATCAGCACAACCTCCCCTGCAAAGTGATTTTTGAAAATTGCTATCTGACCAAGGATGAAATCAAGCGGCTAGCCTTAATTGCTAAGGCGGTTCAACCGGACTTCATTAAAACGTCAACTGGTTTCGGTACTGGCGGCGCCACGCTTGAAGATGTTCGCCTAATGAAACAAACAGTCGGTGATAAGGTCAAGGTTAAGGCAGCTGGGGGCATTCGCGATGCGGACACTTTTTTAGCAATGATCGACGCCGGCGCCGAGCGAATCGGCACCAGCGCTGGGATCAAAATTATTGAAGCTTTAAAACAGCGTTAACTTGGCTCAAAAAAACGTCTTGAATATAGTTCAAGGCGTTTTTTGGTCGATATCTAAGCGGAAGTAATTTAAATCACCACGGTACTTCGCAATCGAATATTCAATTGGTTGTTCATCGCGGGTATAACCCTGAGTGTGAAAATAAAACAGTGGCGCGCCTACTTTAGTATCCAGTAAATCAGCACTAGTTTCATCAGCCACTAAAACTTCTAACTTACGCCGTACGTGCACGACAGTGTGATGCAGCCGTGCTAAGCTTGCGTACAAAGACACTTGGCTAAAATCCAGTGGTGCCAATTGTGGCAATAGTGTCTGAGGTAAATAAGTGGTGACTAAAACTAGCGGCGTGTGATCCGCATACCGTAAACGCACTAACTTATACACTTTTGCGGCTACCGGTAAGGCTAATTGCTGCCGAACTTCAGCGCTAGCTGGCTCTGTTTTGAATACCAACACCTTGGTCTGCGGCTGCATCCCCGTTTGATCGATTTCCTGATTATAACTACTGATCACATGGGTAAATGCCTGCTCAATTTTGGCCCGCTTAACCAGCGTACCGCGGTGTTTACGCTTCTCCAAAAAGCCCTGATCGACCAGCGTTTGAACTGCTTGCCGAATGGTTGGTCGACTAACCTGATATTGCTGGGCTAAGTCCACTTCTTTAGGAATCAATTGCTTTTCAGGATAGGTGCCATTTTGGATTTTACGTCGCAGATCAATTGCAATTTGTTGATGCAGCGGTTGTTTTTTTTCGACCATCACGTTCACCTCACGTCTATTATGTTAGTACATAATAGAAAAAGCAAGCCTTTATTGAGTCACATCGAATTTGTAGCCAGATAAACCAACAGTGACTAACATTAATAGCATAACCGTAAATATAGCGCTAATTCGGTGTCTTTTACTTATCATTCAGTACAACTCCTTCATTGAATTTAGATTTCATTATAATTATATTAAGAATGTATGAAAAAAGTTTTAAATTCAAGTAAGCTTATATTAATTTCTGAAAAAATCGCAAAAAAAATAGCTAGATCGACTTAGTGACCTAGCTACCGAAATGATAAATTAAGGATTCACAACAAATTTAGCGGTTTGCCCTTGATCAACTAAAACAACATTATTCGCAACGATTGTTCCCATTGCTGCCCGGGCTTCAACCGTTGCGTTCCCAATATGCGGTGTTAAAATCACATTGGTCAATTTTTCTAAACCCGCGGTAATTTTAGGTTCATGTTCGTAAACATCCAGTGCCGCACCACCAATTTCATGTTGCTGCAACGCTGTGAGCAATGCTGCCTCGTCAACAATTGGCCCGCGCCCAACATTGATCAAATAAGCGGTTGACTTCATTTGCTGGAAAACAGAGGCATCAAATTGATGGTGGTTGGCTGCCGTTTGTGGCGCATTAATACTGATAAAGTCGCTACTAGTCACCAATTCATGCCATTCAACATAAGTCACACCTAAACTGCGCTCTTCAGGGTCCGTTAAGCGATGTGGCTGCCAGTACTGAACGTTCACTGCTAATGCGCGTGCTTTACGCGCAACTTCACGGCCAATATTACCAAAACCGACGATACCTAGCGTTTTACCAGCAATTTCATGCCCTAAAAAGTACAGTGGTGCCCAGCCAGGAAAACCAGTAGTCCGCATTTGCTGGTCGCCTTCAACAATTCGATGGCTTAAAGCTAGCATCAAGCCAACCGTCACTTCCGCCACTGAATTGGTGGAAACTGCCGGCGTGTTGGTCACTGCAATTCCTTTGGTTCGAGCATAAGCAGCATCAATATTATTAAAACCGGCACCAAAATTAGCAATCAATTTCAATTTTGGCGCAGCATCAATAACTTCAGCATCAACCTGAGTCGATAATGGGGTAATCAGAAAATCAATATCACGCACATTAGCTAATAATTCTGCGTGTGAAATCAAGCCGTTACCGGCATATATTTGGACGTCAAAATGATGATCAGTTAAAATCTGGGTTGTCGCAGCTGGCAACTTCGCGGATAGAAAAACCTTGCTCATAAAAAAGCCTCCCAACTTTATTAAAGCACATCAATTAAGATAGCGATTACATTTTTGAAATATGCATTCACAAGCGTATTATACTTTTCCTTGCGCTAATTTACCAGCAATGATTTGCTCACATAAATCAGCATAACTAATGCCAACCGCGGCCGCTTCTTGTGGTAGCAACGAGTGCGGTGTCATGCCTGGCAACGAATTACCTTCAATGACATAAATCGTCGTCCCATCCCATAAAAAGTCGATGCGGCCATAGTTAGTCAGTCCTAAGGCTGCCATTGTTTGTAGCGCCATCGCCTGCATTTGCTGATGAACTGCAGCGGGAATCTGTGGTGGCGTCTGGTAAGTGGCGCCGTTATCCTGATACTTATGTTCATAATCATACCAGCCATCAGCCACTGTGATCTCAATTGCCGGCAACGCCTGCCCGTTAAGTACTCCAACCGAGAATTCGCGCCCAGCAATATATTCCTCAAGCACCACCTCATTATCAAACTGCCAAGCTGTGGTCAAGGCCGCTACTAGCGTCTCCTGATCGTACACAATTTCCATCCCAATACTGGACCCACCCTGAGCAGGCTTAACCACTATCGGAAAATTAAAATCCAGTTTTGGTGTTGCTTGGCCGACTTTAACCGTGGCATAGCGCGCCGTTGTGATTTTATTTTGTAGCAATAGCTGCTTAGCTAGCCGCTTGTTCATGGTAACGCCTGACGAAATAAAATCACTACCCGTATAACAAATACCAAACAGATCAAAAGTAGCTTGGACCTTGCCATTCTCGCCAGCTTCACCATGCAGGCCCAAGAACACAATATCCGCGGCGGTACATATTTCTAATACATTGGGACCAAATAGCCCCTTGGTGGCGTCCGTTCGTAAGGCATCGATGGCGTCATTAGTAATGATTTCTTCGCTGATCGCATAGTCAGCTGCTGGTGCTGGCCGTTGAAAAACTTCCGCCACTGTATGAACATCGCTTAGCGTGTCACCTAAAAATAAATCGATCAACACGGCAGCGTGACCTTTTTCCCGCAGTGCATTGGTGATTTTGGCGCCGGATGACAATGATACGTTGCGTTCTGGGCTACGTCCACCCGCAAGTACGACAATCTTCATAAAATAAAATCCTCCGAGTTAGTTTGAACCTAAAGCTTAGCATAGAAGTGCGGCAAAATAAAGATGGAAGCGGTTAAATTTGCAACTGATGCTTACAACTTTAAATCAAATAACGCTAATTTACGTATATTAATATCTAACAGCCTTGTGAAAAAACGCAGTCGGCAAAAATAATGCACCTTTAACCACTTGACGTTCAGTTTAAAAAGCAAGCGTTTACTATTGACTGATAATCGGTTATATTATTCACATATGCATCAATAATTTTTTTATGTTCTAAAATCAGAAAGTGAGTGTGCCAGTTTATGCAAAAGCGTTACCGTTGGCTATTATTAGGCATTATTTCGCTAGGCACCAGTTTACGCATGCCACTGACTGCAATTCCGCCAATTCTCGATAATATTCAAAAGAGTTTTCAACTACCAGCTAGTTTGTTAGGTAGTTTAACCACGATTCCACTATTATGTTTCGCTGTTTTGTCGCCTTTTGTTCCGCGGATCGCCAGTATTTTAGGCAATGAGGTCACTATTTTAATTGCCCTGTTAGTGCTGACTTTAGGTAATTTCACCCGTGTTTTTAGCACTAATTTATTACTGATCGGTACTTTGTTCATTGGCATCGCAATTGCCTTTACCAATGTGTTAGTCCCAGCCATTATTACTGATCATTTCCCTGATCGTATCGGCCCAATCACTAGCTTATACACATTTTCAATGACCTTATTCAGTGCAATTGGTGCTGGTGCCAGCGCTCCTTTAGCGGTGAAATTCGGCTGGCAAGGTGTTTTACAAAGTTTAGCTATTTTCACATTATTAATTGCCGTAGCTTGGTTGCCTAACTTGCGCCTAAATCATCGACTATTGCCGCCAGCAATCACTGCGGGCAAAGCTTCGGTTTGGCGCACGCCAGGGGCTTGGTGGATGACACTAACGATGGGCATTCAATCACTGCTGTTCTACACGATTTTAACTTGGTTACCAAAAATCATGATCAGTCGTGGTCTACCCCAGACTACTGCTGGTCTAATGTTAGGCTTATTTCAAGTAGCTGCCTTACCTGCGGCTTATTTAGTGCCACGTTACACCGCCCGCGTCGACCGTCAACAACGTTTACTTTGGTTAATTGGTTTCCTATTTATTTGTGGCCTAGCTGGCTTATTAATCCCAAGCCACGCCATTTGGTATCTGACACTGATTTGTATTTTTCTTGGCGTTGCCAGCACTAGCATGTTTGGCCTGTGTATGACACTGTTCAGCCTAAAAGCCACCTCGGCAGCTGAAACTGCGGCCATTTCAGGCATGGCACAAGCAATGGGCTATCTATTAGCTGCAGTTGGCCCAGTATCATTTGGCCTAGTTTATGGTTGGCTACATTCATGGACCCTATTATTATTAGCGCTGATTTTGTTAACGGTAGTGATGATTGTAGCAGGCTTAGTAGTAGAAGGTAAAAAAACGATTTTTGACTAAAAAGGAGATTTTACCAATGATTGATCACGCAACCGATCAAAAACTATTACACCGTACCATCAAAATTTCTCAAGCAGCCCGCGATAGCGGTAATACGCCATTCGGTGCCCTACTCGCCGACCAGAATGGCGAAATTTTAATGGAACAAGGTAACATTGAGTTAACCGAACACATTTGTACTGGTCATGCAGAATGCACTCTTGCCGCCCGCGCCTCCCACAAATACAGCAAAGCCGACCTGTGGCAATATAGCTTATACACCACTGCAGAACCTTGCGTTATGTGTGCTGGTGCGATTTATTGGGCTAATATTGGCCGTGTTGTTTACGCCATGGAAGAGCGCCGATTATTGCAGCTTACCGGTAGTAACGACGTGAATCCAACTTTTGATTTGCCAACGCGCGAAATTTACCGCCATGGTCAAAAAAATATTACTGTTGTGGGACCGTTTAAAGAGCTAGAAGTGCAAGCCGCCGCAGTCCATCAAGGCTATTGGGACTAAAAAACAACCAGCACTAGTGGCAAGCACTAAGCTGGTTGTTTTGGCGACCTAATAGCTGGTCATTGCTTGATGGCTTGGCAATCGACATTAAAAATTGCCTTAGTTGTCAGCCGTTCCAAGTCTTGCAACTTATGCAGACAAACTTGATAACTACGACTTGGACTTTCCATAACGATAACTTCAACTTCACTAAAGTTTTCTAAGGTGGCTAAATAATTTTTTAAGCCAATATAGCTAAAACTACGCACGTACAAGTCCCTCCATTTCAAACCATTGCTCATTTAAGGGCGCGATTAAAGATAACAGCCTTAAAAAGTAAACCAATTGTTCAACTAAATAATTATCCAATATAATATCATGAAACAAGCTGAACATTTAATTGTAGTATTAAAATACTATTAGCTATAATCAAAATAAATGCCCTTATATAATAAGGATACCTGATTTTAGGATAATGTGCAATCATTCACAATTGGTAAATCACTTTAACTTAACATTTTTCATTCTTAACTTAATTCGATTGCTAACAACTAGACCAATTTTTTAATGAGCCACACTTACTTGTTGCACATTCTTAGTTCTTATGGTCGATTTTATCGTTTATCGTTGTTTTATTCGCTAAATCAAATCTGGTCTGCTAAGCTGTAGAAAATTAGATTAAGGGGTAAGTAGACCATTGATTACAACAGATACGGGGTTGCGCCGGTTAACGGCAATAGAAAGTCTGGCTTTTTTCGTTTTTTCAATTCTGTTAAATGCATTTGCTAATGCGCTAACTGTGGCCACAAATTTAGGGAGTGCCATTTGGACCGCATCAGCAGCTAATTTGTCGTCGTACACGCACATTGGCTTAGGTGTCATTCTCTTTATTTATGGCTTTGCGGTTATTTTCATCAACGCCATTTTGATTCGTCAACTTAATTGGCGCCGGGTAGTCGGTAACCTGCTCTACATCTCGCCTTTTAGCTACTTAGTTCAACAATTTACTGCAGTTATGGAAAAAGCTGGCATTATGTCGTTGAGCATGCCCACGCGGATCGTCCTTGATATTATCGGTGTGGTGCTGATTGGTGTGGCGGTATCAATTTATCAACGGGTCAATCTTATTCTGCATCCCAACGATGATCTCAGTTACATTTTGCGTTTCAACTTTTTCAATGGCAAAGCTGCCATCGCGCAATACGTTAGCTATATTCCACCAATTCTAGTTTTACTAGTTGCTTGGGCATTAAGTGGTAATTTGTTAGCGTTCAATGTTGGTACTGTTATTTCTTTGATTACGCAAGGCCCGGTCACCGGCTGGGCTGATCAACATATTTTCCACAAATTAAAGCATCGTTTGCACTAAAAAATGCCTGCCTATTATAAAATAGGTTCTTTCCGAAGCTGGGCTATCCTATTAACTCGTAGGCAGAGTTAGTTTAGTCCCATTCCGGCGCTGGCGTATGGAACGCGTGGCACGTTGGCAAGCTAATTTTCTTTCCAATTAAGCCCAATCGGAAAAGAAAATGGATCTTGCCAGCCGCGCATGGTACTAGGCGACCACGGTCACCAAGTACCATCGACACAGCTGATAACGCCAGCGCCTCCATTCCACCTTTGGCAGCGTTTGAGCATTATTTCGTGAATTAGATTGAACGTTTAGGTGGCTCAATTAGGGTTAACCGGCAGTTATAGTGATTCGTAGTTTTAAAATAGGTTATATGCACATAAAAACACCGATAAAACAGTTTTCTGCCTGTTTTATCGGTGTTTTGTATTCTGATTACCACTAACTTTGCCACTTAAACAAATCAACACTTGAACGTTCAACCGTTGACTGCTGAAATGGAGTCGCCTGCTTTTGTTTTTATTCAGGGAAAATTAGCTCGCCAACGCGCCACTGTCACTCGTTTTTAACAACTAAAGTTGAAAAGTATCAGGGACTTAGCACTTAACCGCCCAATAGAACGTGCTTCCCGTTGTCGATTGAACTATGGCAAAGATCGCCAAGTTCAAGTCGCACTCGTTCCGTCCACTGGCGACGTAATGGAAGCTAACTAGCTCAGCTGGCAGACAAAGTTCAGAAAGAACCTGCAGAATAGACGGGCATTTTTCATTTACCGATTATCAAATTCATCGTTCACCGCGTTATTCCCCTGCTGCACGTCAACGGTCACATGATCGAATTGTAAATTATCGATGGCTTCAATATGACCAAATTCCTTAGCGGCAATTTTAACATTACTGAAGGTTATATTGGCCATAGGTTTATCCGGAAAGGCCTTTAAATCAAAAGCGCGCGCCGGTAAACTGTAGTCTTTGGCCAATGTAGCAGTAACGTTTTTGACCGTAATATTGCTAACTTTAGTCTTCTTCTGATTTTCTGGAATTTGTTCCGCAACTGCTAGCCAAAAATCAGGAATCTCTTTTTTGCCGTTAAGCACCTTGCGATTATATTCGTTATGCCAACTCATTAGCCATGAAAATGGGAACTGAACGTTATTCATAGTGAGATTTTCAACGCGAATATTGTCGACAAAACCACCCCGGTCCTGCGATGATTTCATGCGGAAACCGCAATCTGAGTTGTCAAAACTAATATCGTGAATGTAAACGTCACGGACGCCAGCAGAGACTTCACTGCCGATAACAACGCCGTAACCGGAGTAGATTTGGCAGTGATCGATTTCAATATGCTCGGAAATTTTATTGACGCGCAAGCCATCGCCATCGCGACCAGACTTGATCACAATACAATCGTCGCCACAAGCTAACTGACAATTATGCACGCGCACATTTGTTGAAGAGTCGATATCAATGCCGTCTGTGCTAGGACCATAATTTTGGCAAACACGGATGTTATGCACATCGACGTGATCAGAATAAGTGAGCTGTAGATTCCAAAAGCCAGAATACTGCAGTGTGACATCACTAACGGCAATTTGTTGTGACTTGTAAACAAGGATTTCCCGTGGTCGTTTGATTTCATAGTCAGCAATCCAGCGGAGGTCATGTTCGTCGTACCATTTGCGTTTGCCGCTTTTTTTGTCTTCACCCCAATAAAGGTTCCACCAATGCGGACCTTGCCCATCAATAATACCAGGACCAGATATTTTCACGTCGTGACATTCCAGTACGTTAAGGATTGCAGCAGGCCATTTCATTTCTACACCGGCCACCCGTGCGTCGATTTCTGGGTAGTCAGCAATGTCTTTACTCCCTAATAATTGGGCACCAGATTTAAATTCCAACTGCAGCTCACTTTTCATAAAGATTGAGCCAACCAGATAAATGCCGGCCGGTAAAACAATTTTGTCACCAGCGGTCGCGGCATCAATTGTTTTTTGAATTGCAATCGTATCAAGAGTAACGCCATCGCCGACCGCACCATGATCTTTAATATTAAGTTCCATACATACATCTCCTTAGCTGAATGTATCCGTTTTCATTTTAAACACGCACAAAGGGACTGCAAGCAGCTTCCTGCTATTGGTCCCTAATCGTGTTATGCGTTTACTTTATCTAAAGCTAAGAAACGTGGATTTGGCACAACGCCAAATGAATTAGCTAAATCGCGTAAATCATCATCAGTGATGCTTTGCAAAATCTTACCGCCTTGGGCTTGGATCGTTGTGTAGATCATAGCTGCCTTTTCAACAGTTTCAATCAAACCAAACGTTTCATCCATTGAGTCGCCACAAGCAAAGATACCATGATGTGGCCACATAACAACACGGAATTCAGCCATTTTAGCAGCAGTTGCAGCACCGATATCGTTGGTACCAGGTGTCATGTAAGGAATTACGCCTAAGCCTTCAGGGAAGACAACTAAGGACTCTGCTTGCATCTTCCATAACAGCTTGCTTAAGCCCTTTTCATCCAATGGTTGGGTAAAGGATAAGCCAATTAAGTTAGTTGGATGACAATGCATAACAACACGTTGGTTATCGTCTTGCTTTAGGCGTTCAATATGTGTCATCAAATGAGATGGGAATTCACTAGTTGGTTGGCCACCATCATTGAAGCCCCAATATAGATCAACGCTACGGCCGTCTTTAGCAATGCGAACTAAACCAGCATCACGTTCTGGGTACTTGATAACGTTCTTGAAGTAACGGCCAGTACCAGTAACTAAGAAGTAATCACCAGCTAATGCTGTCGCATCAAATTCGATTGGAATGTTACGAATAACTTGTTTAACATCATCAAATTGAGCCAAATCTTCAGCATCGATCCGCAGACTGACGTTACCACCATTACGTTCGTCCCAGCCATGTCCATACAACCGGTTAGTTAATTCACACATTTTTTCTACATAAACTGAATCATTAAAATTTGCCATTCTTTGTCGACTCCTCTTCTTTGCTTATACCTAAATTTAAAATAAAATCATTCTTGTGTGCTCATATTTGGTTAGATGGTGTCACGTTAACCATGACGACCACCATTTCAATCATTGTCGCTATTTTTAGCCTTCACGCTTGAATTGAACATTCTTTTCATAATCATGAATGTTGTTCAACCAGTCGTTACCAACTGGTACATTGTTGTCCAAGCAGAACTTGTCCCAAACAGCGCCAAATGGATAAGATTTCAATTCTTCTGTTTCTGCTAAACGTGTGGTGAAATCAAAATTGAATTCAGCCTTACGCAATTGATCGATTGGTGCCAACATTGCTTGCAACAAGGCTTTTTGAGTTGCCCGTGCGCCAATAACCCAAGCAGCAACCCGGTTGATCGTTGCATCGAAGAAATCAAGCCCAATGTTCGTCTTGCTTAATTCATTATCGCGAACCAATGAACGGGCGATGCGAACTAATGCTTCGTCAAAGATAACAACATGATCACTATCCCAACGAACTGGACGGGAAACATGCAACATCAAGCCTTTGCCAAATGGTAAGAAGGCTGAGAACTTGTCGGAAACATCTTCAGTTGGATGCCAGTGTCCAGCGTCGATCGTCCATAACTTATTGCGGGTCAACGCATAGTTGTTATAGAACAAATGTGACCCAACTGTGTAAGATTCAATCCCAGTGCCGAATAATTTACCTTCGAAAGCTTCAATTGTGTTTTCTTCTGGTAATTCTTGTTTGATAATTTGGTCCAATGAATCAACTAAGCGTAAACGTGGTGTTTCTTTGTCGATTGGATTGTCTTTGAAGCCATCTGGAATCCAGAAGTTGTTAACTGATTGTTGACCTAATTCTTTACCTAAATAGTTAGCAATCAAGCGGCTACGTTTGCCATGTTCAATCCAAAAACTACGAACTTCTGGATCAGGACTAGCTAACGTGAAGTTGTTTTTAACCATTGGATGGGAGAAGAATGTACCATTCATGTCCAGCCCAACGCCTTCTTGTTTCGCCCAATCAACCCAATACTTGAAGTCTTCTGGTTCGAGTTCATTTAAATCTTTTTTCTTATCAGTGACGGCATAAATTGCGTGGATCTGCACTTTATGTTGGCCAGGAATCAGTGATAAGGCTTCGTGTAAATCACCAGTTAATTCGTCAGGTGTCCGTGCAATCCCAGGATAGTTACCGCTGACCCCAATCCCACCAGTTAATTCTTGGTTGGGGAATAAGAAACCATGAATATCGTCGCCTTGCCAGCAATGAACTGATAATTTAATGGCCTTCAATTGTGCCATGACCTTTTCTGTATCAACCCCAATATCAGCGTAACGCTGTTTGGCGATTTCGTAAGCTTTTTCAACATTTTGTACATTTACCATTTATGTGTTCCTCCTTAAGCGTGTTTTAAAAGGTGTTCCTAGCCTAAATCAATAAATTAGCTGGGTTGGTGCCTATAAGCAGTTGCCTTCTAAAACACGTTTCTACTAGTTCAGTTGCCATTATCAATCTAAGTGAAAAACCTCATCCAGATCCACTGTAACAGGGCTTTTATCTGGATTGGTATCCATCAACGGTTCCATATACGCCCACCATTTTTTAGCGGCATCCGTTTTAGCAATCGCGTCATATTTCTCAACGTTATCGACTTCTAAGTAAGCGAACAACTGCCCAGTTTCCCGATTTAGAAAAATCGAATAGTTATGCGCGCCAGCTTCTTTTAATGCTTGACGCATTTCTGGAAATAAGTTGTTGTGGCGCTTTTGGTACTCGGCGTAGGCGTCGTGGTGCAAATACATAATTTGGCCGATTCGTTTCAAATGGCAACTCCTCGATTCTGCTTTTGTAAGAAGGCTTGATAATTAGCCAAAACAGCTTGGTACTTATCAGCTTCTGCGGTGAATTTTTTAATATTAAATGATGACTTGATCAATTGGCGGCCATGTTGAATGTTTTTGACGTCATGATTGGTGATCATTTGGACTAAGATATTACCAACTGCCGTAGCTTCACTTGGGCCCGCTAACACGTTAACGTTAGCCAAAGTGCTAGTCATTTGGTTCATTAAGGCAACATTAGAACCGCCACCAACAATATTCAGCGTATCGATTGGCTTCCCTAAAATTTGACCAAGCTTTTGCAATTCATTAGCGTAGAACAAGGACAAATTGCTATAAATTGCCATCATCACTTGGCTCACCGTTTCCGGCACCACTTGACCAGTTTCACGACAATAATCTTGCAACTCAGTAATCATATTAGCTGGATTTTCAAAACGTTTGTCATTAACATCAATGAATTGCTGGAAGGGAACTTCTTTAGCGGCCATAGCGGCTAATTCAGCGAAGCTATAGCGATCATTGTATTCATGCTTAACGCGTTGACAGATCCACAAGCCCATGATGTTTTTCAAGAAGCGGTAGGTCCCGTACGCGCCCCATTCATTGGTATAATTCTCGGCAAATGCGGCCTGACCATTTTCTGGTGTATTCAATTCTGCACCTAACAATGACCAAGTACCTGAGCTAAGAAAGGCCCAGTTTTTACCTTCACCTGGTGTGCCAAGCACCGCTGACGCCGTATCGTGGGTGGCAACAGTAATCACTTCCGTGTTGGGAATGTCGTACTGTAAATGCCACTTATAACGAATGTTGCCTAACACCGTACCGGCTTCGACCAACCGCGGAAACTGTTCAGCGTGTACATTGACTTCTTTTAGCAAATCTTGGTCAAACAGTCCTTCACGCAAATTCAACATTTGGGTGGTCGATGCGTTGGTCACTTCAGTAACTGCATTGCCGGTCAACACGTAACCAATATAATCAGGAATCATCATGATTTTATCGGTTTTCGCTAAGGCCGTTTTATCTTCCTTATACAGTTGGTATAAGGTATTAAAATCAAGGAATTGAATCCCAGTTTTTTCATAAATGTAGTCTTTGGGTAATGCACTGGTTAATTCCGCCACCGCTGTACTTGTGCGTTTATCGCGGTAACTGATCGGGTCATGAATTTTTTCACCATCCATACCAACTAGCACATAATCGACGGCCCAAGTATCAATGCCAAGTTTGACGTCATCGATACCCATTTGCTTAACCTTTTCTAAGCCAGTAAAAATTTCTTTCATTAAATGTTCAATATCCCAGCATTCGTGCTGATCTTTTTCGGCAAAACCGTTCGTGAACCGATGAATTTCCTGTAACACCAGTTTATCTTGCTTTAATTGGCCTAACATTAATCGTCCGCTAGAAGCGCCGATATCGACCGCGACATAATTAGTTGCCATGTACACGCCCCCATTTCTATAAATGATTAAATTATTTATATTCTGCCATTGCTTTAAAGCGTTCAATTGAACGCGTAAATTGTTCTTGTGGCGTTTCGTCTAAAATAACGTATGCCCCCGGCTGGGCCTGATCAATTAATTTAACCGCACCTTGTAAATCAGCAATTCCTTCACCAACTGGCACCCCTTGAGGGCGACCATTTTCCATCACGAAATCCTTTAAGTGATAGGCGTAAATCTGATCACCGAACAAATCTAAGGCTTGCTTGATGGTTGCCACAATATCAGTGGCTGCAGGTGTGGCTAAGTTGCCAGCATCTAAAATGATTTTTACATTGGGTGACGCCACTTCGTCAAGCATTTGCTTAGTGGTTGTGAGGTCATGCAAGGGATGATTGACACCTGGTTCAATGCCGACCAGCACGCCTAATTTTTCAGCTTCAGCCGCCATTGCTTTAATTTGCTTGATTGCTAATGCGACAACCTCTGGCTTGTAATTAGCTGGTGTTAAGTTAAAATCAGGATCCACGCTGCCGGTTTCAGTGCCAACCAGCACACCACCAAATGATGTGACGCGCGCTAGATAGCGCTTGAACTGAGCCAGCGCTTGGGCACGTTGCTTCTCGTCTGGGTGAATAATATTGACGTAGCAACCTAGTACCGCAATTTGGACACCCTGCTGGGCAAAATCCCACTTAACTTGATTGGCTAAGCCAAAACTGACGTTGGCACCAGTCTGGGTTGTCTTTTGCAGCGACACTCGTGGTGCGAATTGAATAGAATTGAATCCGAGTTGTTTTAATTGTTTAGCTAAATTAGGCACATCATCGAATATTTGCACATCATGTGCGCGTAGTCCTAAATTCATCATTAATCGCTCCATTAATCATTTTTTATTAGTCGGTTACAAAAGACAGCACTAATTTCTCTTGGTTATCAGCAAACGTTTACAGTTATATTAAACCGCATTCATTAACTAATGCGCAATATGTTTTGTTTCTTAAAACTGTATTTGATTTACAGGTACTTAATTTAAGTGAAACCAAATCAATTGTTTATGGTTATATCTTAATTAGAATAGATGATTATGCGCTTTATTTACATCAATCTTAACCTGGACTGGCCACTCAACATTTTCATAAACAAGTTCGAATTTTTAACAAATAGTTAGGTCAAGTTAAATAATGAAACAGTTTTATTGTTCACCGATAAACAGGCTTGCTACAATTAAACATTAAACAAAAAAGCATGGCTACCGTTAAGTAGTCACGCTTTTTGTCATCTGCTATTAGCTCAAACGAATATTGTTCAAGCCTTCCGCCAACAATTTCATTGTCAAACTGTCGCCGTTAGCTTCGGCTGCATCAAACTGATGCTTTTCCATATGGTTGAATTTATCAGCCAAATAATAAGCCGTTAGGAAACGAGTCAACACCGCCTTGGATGCTTTTAAATCATCCTTTTCATCAGGACAATAACTATTAACAACCGCGTAAGCAAACTTTTCGCAATCTAATTCTACTTCATCATGACTACTAGCCATTTATCTCACTCCAATCTATCTGATATCAATAACTTGAATTAATTTTTCTCTAATTCTTCAGCACGACGTTCAGCTAATGAAGCATCAACAGCGTCGATCTTCTTTTTGCTCAATGGGTAGAAGAAAATCAAGGTCAACATGCCTAAGAACATACAGGCTGCAGGAATCAAGTTACCAATAGCATAGATCCGATTAACAACTTGTGGCGTTTGTACTGCACCACCACTAGTTGAAGAAATATAACCAATTGCAGTTAACATGAAACCACCAATGAAACCACCAACGGCTTGGGCAACTTTACGTGCAAATGAGTTAACACCATAAACGGTACCGTCTTCACGATAACCAGTTAAATATTGATGATAATCAATAACATCGGTGATAAATGCCCAAACCATCAAGTTAAACATACCTGAACCAATTGTTGCTAAGAACAATAGAACCAAGTAAACCCATGGATTAGTTAAATGCAAGAAGTACATGATCAAGTACATTGCGGTCCCAAAAGCCAAGCAGACAATACTGGCTTCTTTTTTACCAAAAGCTGAAATCAACTTAGTGGCAAATGGGGCTAATACAATAACGGTCCCGTAAGTGAACAGCAAGGCAATGGACAATGCCGTACTGTTTTTGAAGTAATCAGTGAACAAGTAAGTTGCTAACGTCCCAGACAAGTTTTGGTTGATAACTAAGAAGAAATCAGCGAAAACCAAGGCCATTAAGGCTTTATTAGTAAACAAGCCTTTAAGTAAATGACCAACAGAAACTTTTTCAGTCTTTTCAACTTGAACCCGTTCAGTCGTCATCTTATAGATAACTAAGTAGCAGGCAAAGGCAATAACCGCACACATAATTGAAACCATGAAGAAACGTGAAGCAGAAACGGTCTTTTGGCCATTAGATGCCGTTTGATATACTAACAAAGGAATAACAAAACCTGTTGTAGCACCACCAATGGCAGAACCAACTGAACGTGAAGTTGATAATGACGCACGATGATCAGGGTTATCACTAATAGCGGATGCCATTGAACCATAAGGAATGTTGATACATGAATTCAAGATCCCATAAACTAAATAAGTGATAAAGACATAGATAACCCGACCAGTCATTGACCAATCTTTAACGAATGGTAAGAACAAAATAACTGTGATCATACAGAATGGATATTTCACCCAACGAATCCAAGGACGAAAACGACCGTTCTTGGTTAATGGGGTAATATCAGCGAGACGACCGACAGTAACATCGGCAAAGGCATCAATAAACCGTGCCGTTAAGAACAAGATACCAACTGTTGCACCAGAGATACCTAATGCATTCGTATAATAAATTGTTAAGAAACTGTTAACCAAACCTAGGATAAAACAGTTCCCTAAATCACCAAAGGCATAACCAACCTTATCCCGCCAATCAAAGGGATGAGCATTGGTTTTGACCATTTTCAGACCGGCAGCTGCTTGGGCTGGTGTATCTGTTGAATCTTTCATAAGTTCTACTCTCCTTATATTTCATCTTAGTCGTACACGTACAAGTCAAAAATCGAAAAATATTATAATGTCAGGTTACCGGCGCCATTACAGCACCACCTGTAGCGTGTATTTCAGATTAATAAAATTCTTTCAAATATTCAATCAAAGCTAACGTTGCCATTGATTGACCATAAGGCATAATATCAATCGGCACATGCTTGTAGAAATCTCTATCTTTACCCATTGGTGTCCCACCAGAAACATGGGCTAATCCGCCTTTATCGTCAATATTAGCTAATAAAGCTTTGACAGCTTTCATGGCCATTTCACGATATTCATCACCAACATAGTGTTCATGTACCGCTTTCAACGCACCATAAGCAAAACCAGCAGTTGCTGAAGCTTCAACGTAAGAACTTGGATCATCAATCAAAGTATGCCAAAGACCACTATCATCTTGGTATTTCTTCAAGGCATCAAGTTGATACTTAAAGCTAGTCAGTAAGAACTTCTGGAAGCCATCGTTTTCTGGTAAGTCGAGTAAATCTAAGAATTCAGGAATTACAATAGTCACCCAAGAATTACCGCGGCCCCAGAAGGCTGCACCAAAGTTATTTTTGTCATTGAAAGTCCAGCCGTGGAACCAAAGGCCAGTGTGACGATCTTGTAAAAATTGAATGTGTAACAAGAATTGTTCCTTAGCGGTTTCAATGTAATCCTGATTGCCAAAGACTTTACCTAATTTAGTCAAGGTCAAGACACTCATCATTAACGTGTCGTCCCACATTTCATTAGGATTCAAATCACCATAAGTGACATGCTGGAAACCACCCAGCTCAGTCCGTGGTAATTCATAATACAACCAGTCTGCCCATGAATGTAGGTAAGGCAAGTAAGCTTTGTTGCCAGTCTCTTCATACAAGTATGCCAACGTTAACATTTGGACCATTGTGTTAATGTTTTTCTCAACTGGCGTCTTGCGGAACAAATGATCGTCGTACCACTTAACGATACGATCAAGAACTTCCTGCTTACGAGTCATCTGGTAATACTTCATCATCCCATATAAACCGATACCAGAAGTCCATTCCCAGAAGTCAAAACTCTTGTTATCGATAATGGAACCATCCGCAACTTTAACCGCCGACTTACCTGTCGGATCGCTTAAGTTAACCAGATTGTGAATTAATAGATCAATTGTACCTGTCAATTCATCTCTTGAGATTGTACCTTCTTTTTGCACAATGATTCCTCCAAACACAAATAATTATAAAAAATAAAGATCATAAATTCCTGTGGTTCTGCGTGAACCGGTAAACGTTTACGAGTACATTAAAACGCATTTGTGTACTTGTACGCAATATACATTATTACCGAATTTTGTATCGATTTCACAGATTGCGTAATCGCTTTATATTGAAAAAGCAATGAAACCAGTTGTTACAGCTGAAATAATGTGACAAAGAAAAAGGTACTTATTTTTTAGTAAAACGTGAAAAGATGATCAAAAAGTTACGCAAATTTTTATTCGACTGACAAATATTCAGGTATTTTTTTGATAGTTACCATAATTTAGGTAAATCGATTTAGATTGCATACTGAATATTACATTTTTAAAATTTTAGTAATAAAAAAAGCCTTGACGGCAAAATAATTGCTGACAAGACTTATGTTCACGTTTAACGACTCATTGCTGAGCCACTACCGCTGGTCATTACGTTGCAAATTTCTGCTTCGTTGACCAAATTAAGATCGCCGCTAATGGTTAATTTTAATACACTAGCTGCAATCGCATAGTTGAGCTGTTCTTGTGGTTGGTAGTCATTCAGGAACCCATGCATCAATCCTGCGCCAAAAGCATCCCCTGCCGCAACGCCTTCAAACACGTGCATCTGATAAACTGGGCTTTCGTAGAACTTGCCGTCACGTAACATCAAGGCCGACCACTGACTATCTTCAACTGAATGAATGTTACGCAGCACACTCGCGACAGTGTGACAATTAGGATAGCGCTCTGTGACTTGCTTCATTGCCGCTTCAAAGCTATCTTTCTGTGCGATACCATTACTCATATCACCGTCAAATGCTTTGATGCCCAGCGTTGATTCAAAGTCTTCATCATGTGCCAAGCAAATATTAACAAACGGCATCACTTTGGCCGCAAAGGCTTGCGCCGCCTCAGGTGTCCACATTTTACCCCGATAGTTCATATCACAAACCACGGTAATGTTATTTTCCTTACAGTATGCACACGCGTTCAAAACAGCTTGTTGCAATTCAGCTGAGATTGCTGGTGTCACCCCTGAGAAATAGAAGTAGTCGACGCCCTGCAATAATTTGGCCCAATCAAACTCATCCGCCGTCGCAGTCGCAAAAGAACTGCCGGCACGATCATACACCACGTTGGTGCCACGAACACTGGCCCCTTTTTCAAAGAAATAAATGCCGATCCGCGGGCCGCCACGTAACACAGCACCTGCATCAACGCCATACTTGCGTAACGTACCAACTGCAGTATCGCCTAACAAGTTAGCTGGTAATTTACTTAAGTAAGCCGCTTGATCACCTTGCAATGCCAATGATACAGCGACGTTGGCTTCGGCGCCGCCATAAGCTGCCTCAAACGAATTAGTTTGTAAAATCCGACTATTAACTGGTGGCTTCAAACGCAGCATCATTTCACCAAATGTTAGTAATTTCACTTCAAACATCCTCTCTATGTTAGCCTTTTCATATTCATTCTTATCTTAAGCAAAATAACGCAGTAATGCTAGTTTTTTAGCAAAATTCTTAGAAACACGGAACGTTGCCCTAATTTTTGTCACCGAGTGCCAGTAAATTCTGCCGCATTTGTCGTAAAATCATCGTGCCAAACTGATATTCTAGTTGACTGCCAATCATGTTAAAGGCCAAAGTCAGTTGTGCCGCGAACGTCCCTGCTGCAACTTGAAACATCGGCGCACGACGGAACGAACCAGTCATAATAAAATTGGTGATTGCAGTACCGCTGAATTTCACCCGTTTAGCATCAATCACACCAAAATTGGTATAAGCGATTGGCCGCACATGATAGTTAGCCTCGGCGACCTGCTGCAAAGCGACTATCGAATCAGTCTGCGCCCGTTTTAATAGATCCGCCACCGAATCCAAAAATTGGCGGCGGACTTTCAACGTTTGCATCTGCTGATGAACTTTTTGCACCACTTGGGATAACGGCAGATCACGGGTGTTAGGCAAAGCTAAGTTGTAACGCGCCGTGAAATTAGCGATGCGCAGTGCTGGACTTGGTGGGAAGAACTGGCGCATATCTGTCGGACAAGCTAACGTTAGATCAGGTACTCCACTATATTGTTGGATAATTTGACCAAAGGTGGCCATGAACATATCATTCAATGTGACCTGTTGGCTTTTTGCATACGCGATTAAACGTGCTGTTTCCGCTACACTAAAACGTGTGCTGCCAACCCGATACTCGACGTTAGCTTGATCAGCTAATTGCGGTAAAAATAGCGGCTGCCGCGGATGATCATCACCAACTTTTTCTGCAGGCCCACGCTGCGCAATCAGCTGTTTTAGCGGCGCCGTACTTTGATCATTCCGTTGATCAGCAATTGCCACCGCACCTCGATTATAGCAATCAACTAACAGATACAACAATGCTTTGAAACCCGCACCATCACTTAAAATATGACTCATAATAATGATTAATCGCTGTCCGCTAGCTTGTGGCTGCAAATATAACTTCAGTTGCGTATCGCGCATAAAGTCTAACGGTAGCGCATCTGGCTGTGCGGTAGCAGCGACACTATTAACAATACTATCTGGATCAGTTTGCGCCACGACAAAAGCATTTTGCCGCAATTCGTAATGGCCAAAAATCTGCGGCACGACTTGGCCAACTAGCTGGACAGCGGACTTTAAGCGGTCGCTATCCAGTGGTTGCGTAAAATCAATTTGACAATGCACGATTGGATACATTGTTTTTAACCCAATCGTGTGCAAAATATTTAACGGTTCTCCGGCGTAAGTTTTCATTTAGATTGGCCTTCTTTTTAAATTAACGCAAAAAACAGAATAGTAACTGCAAGTTTTTGCAGTCCTTATTCTGCTCTTTGTTTATGATAACGTCATCGCGTAAGTAAATTGCTTTGCTGCTTGTGCGGCAACGACTGTGTTCGCTTCTTTAGTCAATAATTCACGCTTAGTGCCAACCACATCTGGTAGTCCAGCAAATGGCTCAACACACAGAAATGGTGCATTAGCGCCTTCTTTAGTCCACAGCGTCACATAGCGAAAATCATTCAGACTTAATTCAATTGCATGCTGGCTCTTTGGTGAGCTGACCTTAATTGCCGTTAATCCCTTATTTTCAATAACGATCAAGCCAGCATCAAACAGCTTATGCGTTAGCGAAATAACGTTTTTATTACTACCAGCTAATGGCAAAATTTTCCCTGATCGATAAGGATTCGGCGTTTTAACGATTTCAAACTGCTTAATCTGTGCAACTGCTGGACTAAGCGTGACTTGATAATCGCTAAACTGGCCTTCACCAGCAATTGGTAAATTAAAAGCTGGGTGTGACCCTAACGAAAATGAGAGTTCCTTTTCATCCTTATTTTGTACAACAAAGTTCAACTGCAAACCAGTTGTCGTCAGGGTGAACGTCACAATCAACGCAAAATGAAAAGGATAGTATGCATAAGTTTCCTGGTTATCACTTAACGTTAAAACTAATTTAGTCGCTGTTTTAGACACAACTGTGAAATCATATTGACTGCTAAAACCATGTTGCGGCATTGAATAAGTTTTGCCTTGATATAGATAAGCATCTTCATTCGAACGACCAATTGCTGGAAAAAGAACAGGTGCATGTTTCGGCCAAATATCGTTGTTCCAAATATAATCGAAGTGGTCTTGTTTGTTATAAATATGGTTGATCTCAGCACCATGAACATCGATCACAGCTAAGAACTGCTCATTTTCAAGTTGTTCCATCAGAATATCTACCTTTCTTTTTCATCATTACTTAACATCATTATCGCCAATCTGACCTTTTTCCCATTTACCATGGTCTAGATCCGTTGCAATTTTACGATAACGAGTGTCGGATAATTTGTACAATAACCCAACAATAATCATCGCTAAGACCAGCGCAACACCTGGGTACAATGTCATCGCACCCTTAATGCCACGTAAAGTATCGGGCGATTGCTGTTTATTGGCCACATACCCAGTAACAGCTAATACACCAGCCGAAACCAAGGCAGCCAAGGATTGGGCAATTTTACGTGAGAAATTAAAAGCTGCATAAGTAATGGCTTCTTTACGCATCCCAGTATGCCACTCACCATAATCGATCACGTCAGAAACAAAGGCCCACGTGATCCCATTTGGAATGGCTAAACCGGTGTAACCAATCGTGACAAAAAGAATGAAGGTCCACAAATTGGTTGGTAAAATAAAATTGATCAAGTTAGCGGACGCACCAACAATAAACCCAGCCATTGCGGTACGCTTTTTACCAAAGTGTTTGGTTAAAAACGGAATCATGAAAACACCAATGATCGACGTCCCCATCATAATGCCATTAACTAACGGCTGCAAGGCAATATTGCCCAAGTTATATTGACAGAAATAAACCATCATTTGGTTATTCGTATTCATGGCTGAAATTGTAAATAAAGTCATTAAAATAAGTGCGAATAAAGGACCGTTAGTGAAAATCACTTTAAGATAATCCTTGAACCCTTCTTTTTTAGCATGCGTATCACGATGAACTTTAACATTTTCTTTGGTACCTAAATAACAAATGATAAAACTGACAATACCAATTATCGCCATGATCACTGCGGCAACAAAATAGCCTGTCCGCTCATTGGAAAACATGGTCATGATTGGAATAAAGGCGATCCCGGTAATAAATTGCGCACCAACAGAACCAATCTGCCGTGTGGTCGCCATGGTGCTGCGATCCTCAACGTTACGACTCATAACCGAGGCCAATGAACCATAGGGATCATTGGTGAAGGAATAGATCAGTCCCCAAGTCATATATGTGCCGTAAGCCCAAATAATTCGCCCAGTCATTGAGAAATTAGGCATCGTAAAAGTGACGACCGTCATAACCCCTAAAAGAATTGCAGAGATTAACATAACTGGCCGAAACTTACCGCGTCTACCAATATGTTTACGATTATCAATAAACGTCCCCGCAATTGGATCCATAAAGGCATCAAATATTTTGGTAAACCCAAAAATACCAGCGACCGCACCAGCAGCAATCCCAGCTGCATCGGTGAAGAACTTCGTCAAGTACGCTTGACCTAGATCAAACATAAAGCCATTACCAAAATCGCCGAACCCATAAGCGATTTTTTGACGCATCGGAATTTGTTTGCTCAAATTATCATCACAAATTTTTTGGCTAATCGTTGGTTGCCGTTGTGATGAACCCGTTGGCTTAATTGGTATATGTGGTGTTGTTGGCTGTGTATGTTGCATAAAATTGCCTCCCAAACAATTAATCTGTTAAATTATTCACAATTATGATTAAATAAAAGCCGCCTAAAATAGCTTAATTTTGCGTATTTAAATTAGGCTACCAAATAATCATGTTACTGCCATTCAGTAGCCTAATCTAAATAGTTATCCATAACGCTTTTTGCTCAAAGATTAACAATGAGTGTTATTGCCTATTTCTCGGCGCTTTTATTTAATCCTCAATTAGTACTCAGTTTTCTCAAAGAAGTGGAACCAGTCGTGGGCATTATTATACGAAATATCCTCGACCATTTTACCGAGCGTTGCGTCGTCATCTGGTAATTGGCCACGTTGAACCCATTCGCCAAGTAATTCGCACAAAACACGACGGAAGTATTCATGGCGTGTCCAAGATAAGAAGCTCCGTGAATCAGTCAGCATACCAACAAAGTTTGGTAGGCAGCTTTCTTGGGCCATAACGGTTAATTGTTTGCGCATAAACTCGCGGGTATCGTTAAACCACCAGCCACAGCCTAATTGCAATTTTTGTTTAACGTCTTTTTGGTAGCAGCCCATCATTGTTGCCATTGGCATCCAATCATTGGCGTTCAACGAATACAAAATCGTCCGTGGTACGTTATCTTCGTCTTCCATCGACTGGAATAAGTTAGTCAATGGTTCCGCAATTGGCCGATCGTTCATGGCATCAAAGCCAGTGTCAGGGCCAACTTTGTTGAACATTGCTGTATTTAAATCACGGAAAGCATGGATATGGAATTGCATTGTCCAATCACGTTGATGGTATTCGCGCATGAAGGCCTTCAATAAAGCAGTCCGGTATTGCGCAACCTCTTCGTCAGATAATTTCTCCCCAGCCCGTGCTTTGGCCACAACTTTGTCCAATTCAGCAGCGGTTGCGTCAGCGTAGACCACAATGTCCAAAGCATGGTCAGCTAATTTACAGCCTAAGGAAGCAAAATAGTCCAAGCGTTGATGTAACGCTGCAACCACGTCCGCGAAGCTGTTAATGGCCACACCAGATACTTCAGCTAGTTTGGCCACATAGTCACCATAGCCAGGCTTAGTGATATTCAAAATTTTGTCTGGTCGAAAAGCTGGTAAGGTTTTGAAGGCTTTTTCGGATTGCAATAACTTGTGATATTTCAGATCATCGATAGGATCATCTGTAGTACAAACCACACGCACATTGAACCGTTTGATCAAGTTGCGCCGTTTGAAAGCATCGGTTGCCAACAAGGCATTCGCTTTTTCCCAGATCTCTGGTGCTGTCTTAGTGGACAAAAGCGTATCAATACCGAAGAAACGTTTCAATTCCAAATGAGTCCATTCATACAGAGGATTGCCAATAGAATGTTCAATGGTGTAGGCCCAAGCTTTGAATTTGTCGTAAGGATCGCCATCGCCAGTGATCAGCTTTTCAGGAACGCCATTTGCTCGTTCTAGACGCCACTTATAATGATCACCATAAGTCCCAGATACCAGCCAAGCTTCAGTTAAATTTTCAAAGTTTTTATTTTCGTAAATTTCTACTGGATTCAAGTGACAGTGATAGTCAATGATTGGCATACCTTCTGCGTGTTGATGATAAAGTCGTTTTGCCGTATCGGTGGTCAATAAGAAATCCTTGTCCAAAAACATGTTTAAGTCCCCTTTTATATTTGTTAATTATTGAGCTAGTTGTGACATAAAATTAACCGCTTGGATCAGCAGTTAATTTATCACACATACCAGCATAAAACGCTTGTGTAATTATTCAGTAACCCCAGTTTTGAAAATAGCTAAACCGTGAATGCCATACTTTTCGTTATTAGTTTTTTCACCGCTAGCGACATCGATAATATATTGAATGAATTCGTCAGCTAAATCAGCCATTGATTTCTCCAACAATTGGCCAGCATCAAAGTCGATCCAGCGTGGCTTTTTGTTCGCAATATAAGAATTAGATGCGACTTTAACAGTAGGTACATAGGTAGCAAATGGCGTCCCACGGCCGGTAGTAAACAAGACCATTTGGCAATCTGCTGAAGCTTCCGCAGAAGAAGACACCAAATCATTGCCTGGTGATTGTAATAAAGTTAAGCCGGATTGGCGAATCTTTTCACCATATTGCAACACATCATTAACCGGTGAATGGCCTGATTTTTGCGTACAACCTAACGATTTATCTTCCAAAGTCGAAATGCCACCTTCTTTGTTGCCCGGTGAAGGATTTTCGTAAATTGGTTGATGGAAGGATTCAAAATACGCCTTAAAACCATTGATCAACTTAACGATTTTTTCAAACGTTGCTTCGTCTTTAGCCCGTGACATCAAAATCGTTTCTGCGCCAAACATTTCTGGCACTTCGCTCAAAACGGTTGAGCCGCCCTGTGCCGTCACAAAATCGGATAATTGGCCTAACAATGGATTAGCCGTTACGCCGGATAAGCCGTCGGAGCCACCGCATTTCAAGCCAATTTTTAGTTCACTTAATGGCTGTGGTGTCCGCACATCATCAGCGGCAGCATCGTTTAATTCTTCCAAATAGTCTAGTGCTAAGCCAAGTTCATCATCGACCTCTTGTGAAATCAAAAACTTCATTCGCTGCGGATCAATACCGCCTTGCGCCTCGATAGCTTTTTCCATGCCATCCATTTGATTATTTTCACAACCAAGGCCAAATATCAGCACACCACCAGCATTCGGCTGTAAGGCGGCATCAACTAAGATCTTACGAGTTTGCTCAAAATCATCACCAAGCTGTGAGCAGCCATAGGGATGTTTCAGCAAAATTACATTGTCAAATGAGCCATTATCAGGATGCAACGCTTTAAACTGTTGGACAACGATATCCAACAACGGATTGATACAGCCAACTGTTGGGATGATGTACAAATCATTACGAATACCCACCTTGCCATTTGGCCGCTTATAACCCATAAACGTGCGACTGTCTTTTTTATCAGCGTAGACGTTAGGCAACTTTTGTGGCTGATAAGTGTACGTTAGCTCACCGTCTAAATTTGTTTTCAAGTTTTGCGTGTGCATCCACGCGCCTGCTGCAACTGCCGTTGTTGCATGGCCAATCGGAAAGCCATATTTAACCACGTTGTCACCAACGGCAAAAGACTTCAGCGCAATTTTATGCCCACGCTTAACTTCCTCGCGTGTTGTTACGGTGCCTTGTGGTGTTTTTAATTCAGTGCCTGCTGGAATATCTTGCAACGCAACAGCAACAGTGTCACTAGGATTTAAAATAATGAATTGGTTCATTAAACTTCGCCTCCAGCGTTAATATTTTGGACCGCTTGCCGTGCACCAGCTTGATCCAGAACCGTCAAATCACGATTGACCTGCGCTTCCAGTCCAGCGTATTTAGTCAAATCTTCACCCCAGAAAGCGTCATTTTGTAACGCTAACTGAACATAATCAGTAGCACCTTTAATTTTATCAAAAGCAGCTAAGATTTCTGGCGTATCGCTAGGTTCAAAGTCAGCCTTACCCGCATAAATTTTCAGATAAGCAGCCAGCGCCAATGTGATCCGTTGCGGCAACTTATTGTTCTTCGCAACATAGCGCTTAAATGTTGGTAATAGCCGTGCTTGGAATTTAGAAATACTGTTTAACGCAATTGAAGCCAATTCATGATTGACGAATGGGTTTTCGAAACGTTCCTTAACCCCTTCCGCATAGGTTTCTAATTCTGCTTGTGGCAATTGAACCGTTGGAATAATTTCTTGATACATTTCATCATTAACGAATTTGTAGAAATCTTTATCGTTCATTACTTTGCCAACGGTATCGATACCGGCCAACCGAGCAATTGGTGACATCGTTGTATGCGGTCCATTCAACAAGGAAACTTTCCGATTGCGGTAGGGTTGCATATCGTCAGTAACGACCACATTGATGCCGGCATCCTTTAATGGTAATAATTGCTTTAACTTCTGGTCACCTTCAATGACAAAGATCAAAAACGGTTCAGCTTTAACCATCAATGAATCGCGGTAGCCCCATTCTTGTTCCAAATCAGCGGCGCGATCACGGGGATAACCAGGCACGATACGATCAACTAAAGTCGCATAGAAATCATTTTCTTGGTTGATCCAGTCGATGAAGCCTTGACCTAAATTCCAATCAGCGGCGTACTGCAAGATAATTTTTTTCAAGGTATTACCATTATGATTGATCAATTCGCAAGGAATAATTTGGAACCCTTTCTTGCCTAATTTGAAGCGTTCATATAGCAAAGCAGTTAACTTACCAGGATAAGAATTTTGCGGTTGATCAGTTAGTTTATCGTTTGCATCGTAACTGATGCCGGCTTCAGTTGTATTAGAGAAAATAAACTGAATATTATCATCCTTGGCTAAGTCCAAATAGCTTTGAAAATCTTCGTAAGGCCGCACCGTTCCGTTGATTGATTCAACGACTTCATGACTTTGGACCTTTTTGCCAGCTAATTTACCTTCTAGTAAAACGGTGTATAAGTCATCTTGTTCGTCCAGCATTTTAGTCATGCCCTTATCGATCGGCTGAACCACCTTAACACCACCGTTGAAGAGTCCTTGATTGTTCATTTGCTGAATCTGCCAATCGACAAAAGCTCTTAAAAAGTTGCCTTCGCCAAATTGAATGACCTTAGTTGGATATTTAGCCTGTTTACGAAAATTAGCGTTTAAGCGTTCTAATGTTGCTTCACTCATAAATAACACTCCTTATATTATTTTTAATGCACACGTTAACATTTTTAATTAAAAATAAAACACCACTTAATTTAGTCTGTGGCATTCAAATTTTTAACCGAATCGCGAATAATTAATTCTGGTGAGACTAGCTTTGTTTCTAACTGATATTCTGGATTATTCATAACTTGATCAAACATCTGTAACCCAAGTTCGCTTAGCTTATCAATTGGTTTACGAATCGTCGTTAATGCTGGATTAATAAATGCAGCATAGACGGAATCATCAAAACCAATTAAGGAAATGTCCTCTGGTACGCGGACATTTAGCTCATGACAAGCTTTTAAAGCGCCAATTGCCATATCATCGTTAGCACAGAAAATTAAAGTTGGAAACTCAGGTAAAAGTAAAATCTGCTTCATTGCCCGATAGCCACTGCTGGCATCATAAGTACCCGGCACAACCGCATCAGACAAGATGTTTAAGTGGTGCTTGTTGACGCAATCGAGGAAGGCCTTTCGCCGGATCGATGACGATTCAAAACTGTCAATTCCTTCGATCATGCCAAAAGTCTTATGGCCTAAGCGAACAGCGTATTCCATTGCTTGATAGGTGCCAGCGTAATCGTCAAAACCGACATTAGCCACATCGTGACGCTGCAATAGTCGATTTAACACAACTAGCGGTAACCCGTTTTTCTTAACAAAATCGATAAATTCATCATCATTTTGCGATTGACTAACCACAACAACCCCATCTAACCGCGATTTAACAGCAATATTATAATTACTGAGATCGTCGATGCCGTTAACCGATAGCATATATTCTTTATCCAAAGCATTATGTAAGCGTGTGATCACTTCGGTTAAAAAACTAGTGGATGTCCCCGTTTGGATACTGGAGAAGAACAAACCAATCGTATATGTTTTATTATTCACCAATCCACGAGCACTTAAATTAGGCGAGTAGCCTAATTCTGTAGCAATTTTTTGAATTTTCTGGCGGGTCTTTTCTTTGACCGCCGGATTGCCATTCAACGCACGGGAAACAGTTGTATGTGAAACTCCCGCTATCTTAGCAATTGTTTTAATCGTTGCCATCCATGTATGCCCCTTTATCTGTTAACGTTTTCATAATAAGCGCATAATTCGCATTTGTCAACAGCTGATTGTGAAATTAAAAGCAAGCTTTTTTTACTGCTACAATAAGTTTATTGAATACCCATTCCATTAGGTTTCACGCGCACATTTTACTAAAAACAATTGATATTAGATCTGAGTTTAGTGGTAAAAATACAGAATTAGTTGTATCATAAATAAAGATAACCATAAAGCGCTAACAAATTGGTTAAACGCTATTTATATACTAATTTTTTTGTCTATTTATAATTTTGAGCAATAAAACGTAACAGATTTACAGTGATTACAATATTTTTGAACAATTTTAGGAGGCGCGGTCAGCTGTGAATTCAAATTTAAACGAACTACTTTATCGTGAAACTGCTGTCGAGCAGGCACAGAAAAATTCACATCAGTTTACTATGGACATCCCAGAAACATCATTGGACGAAACGCGTAATACGCTGCGATTAACCGATAATTATTTTTTCGCCAATAAGGAGATCTTCATTAGCAAACATAACCGTTTTGCCCCTTATCCATTACACTCGCATCAATTTTTAGAATTAAATTACGTGTATTCTGGCTCGTGTCAGCAAACAATTGATGGCGTGCCGACAACCTTACAAACCGGTGATGTCGTCTTATTGGATGTTGGCTCTAAACATTCAATCGATTATCTGGGCGAAAATGATATCCTAATCAATATTTTATTCCGTACTAAAGACATTCATATTGATCTACTAAATAAGTTAAAGAATTCGCAAAGTGCGCTTTTCAGCTTTTTACTCAATATCTCCACTGGCGATTTTAATCACCTTAAATCTTTGATTTTCCGCAATACTGGTAAAACAGGTGTTTCCACGGTCATTGAAACGATCATGAACGAATACTTTTTCCCCCGCGAATATTCGGATGAGATCATTAGTAGTTATTTACCAATTCTATTTTTGACCTTAACTCGTGATTATAAAAATACGTTGATCGACGCCGGCATGGATCAATACTCTGAACCGGTGATTTTCCAAGTCCTAAATGAAATCGATCATCACTACGACACCGTGACTTTGGACTCCGTGGCCAAAAAATTAAGCTACAACAAAAATTATCTTAGCAACTTGATCAAGGCTAAAACCGGCAACACTTTCACTGAACTACTGAACAAGCAGCGCTTAAGTCGTGCCCATTTGCTAATTACCTCGACCAAAATTCCTATTTCGCGGATCATTACTGAAGTTGGTTTTTCCAACAAGAACTACTTCTACAAGAAATACAAAGAATCCTATCAACACTTGCCGACGATTGATCGGTAAGCAAAAAGGACATTGACTTCAAAAGCTGAAGTCAATGTCCTTTTCTTATTCTTAGTAATTTTCTACATTGCATCATCTAAATCATTCAAATCACGACCTGTCGGATCAGTTGAAAGATATGCGCTTATAAAGGTGAATACAGAAAAGGCAATAATCATAATTGCAATTGGCCACCAACTACCAGTTGCTGCAGAAACCAAACTAGCTGCAATTAATGGACCAAAACCAGTTGCAATGACACCCGCAATTTCTTTTGCCAATGCCATTAAAGTCATACGATTTTTTGACCCAAATAATTCGGCCAACATAACATTTTCCAAGGCGAATAAGCCTTGTACACCTACGTTCAGTCCAATAACCATGGCAATAGTCAATAAAACTGTATTTTTAGTCTGAATCATTAATAACATAGGAATTGCATAGATTACCATTGCACCAGATAAGATCATGTACATTTTACGACGCCCAATTTTATCACCTAAATATCCAACTAACGGGATTGTTATGAATGAAACTAACGAGGCGATAATATTTGCATCTGTTGTAACTGTCTTTTGCACACTTAAGAACGTGACCATAAATCCAGCCATATAGGTTTGTAAAATACCGCTATTACCAGCTTGCCCAAAACGTAGTCCTAATGCTACTAATAGACTTTTACCACCTTTTCTAGACTTAGCTGGTACTTTAGTAGCAACTGTTAATTCATTATCGCGCTCTTCTTCAAGAAGTTTTTTCTTCTCTGCCATAACTGGGCTTTCTTTAATAAAAAGTCGAATTAAGACAGCAATTATCATAATAATAAATGAGGCAAAGAATGGGATCCGCCATCCCCAAGCATACAGACTCTTTTCATCTAAATTAGTCAATATTATCGTCCATACAAGATTAGCTAAGAGAGTCCCTGTAGAAGTCCCTAAGCAGACGAAACTTCCAATTAATCCTCGATTACTGCGTTTAGCAAACTCGGCAACCATCACTCCTGCACCACTAATCTCGGCACCAGCACCAAACCCTTGCAAAATACGTAATAAAACTAGACCAAGTGGTGCCCAAATACCAACTTGCTGATAGGTTGGTAAAAAGCCGATTGCTGTCGATGCCAATCCCATGAGCATAATAGTAACGAATAATACTGTTCTTCGACCAACTTTATCACCAAGTCGGCCAAATACATAGGCACCCACTAATCTAGCAACATAGCCTGCACCATAAGTTCCCATTGCCATTACTAATGCCATTGCTGGAGATGCTTCCGGAAAAAAGATATCACTAAAAACAATTGCTGCTGCTAATGAATAGAGTTGAAAGTCCATAAATTCCATAGCGGTACCCATCCAACCACTAGCGGTAACTTTGATTAATTCTTTGGTATCCACATGATAATCTTGTGTTTTATTCATCATTTCCCAACTTTCCTTAAGTAATTACTAGGACGTAGCTTTCAAAAAACAGAGTATTATTTCTAGTTTGCTCAGGATATATCTAAATTATTATTATAGTATGTTAAAAAAATTAAAGATTTTTCGGTTTCAGCGTATGCAAATTTTTCGTATCATCTTTTGAAGGTTCAGAAGTATTAGTATTATCTACTACTTCTGTTTCAGCCATAGCATCTTCTAAATCATTTAAATCCCGGCCTGTTGGATCAGTCGATGAATAAGCGCTTACAAAATCAATTAACGAAAAAACAATTATCATAATAGCAATCGGCCACCAGCTACCTGTTGCTGCAGAGACTAAACTAGCTGCAATCAACGGACCAAAACCTGTTGCAACAACACCGGCACATTCCTTTGCTAAAGCCATCAAAGTCATCCGATTGGCTGATCCAAATAACTCGGCCAACATAACATTTTCAAGAGCAAACATACCTTGAACACCAACGTTAAGTCCAATAACCATAGCAATTGTCAATAGAACCGTATTCTTAGTCTGAATCATCAGTAACATCGGAATGGCATAAATTGCCATAGCCGCTGAAAGAATAAGATACATTTTACGACGGCCAATCTTATCACCTAGATACCCAACAATCGGAATAGTTATAAACGAAACTAAGGAGGCAATAATATTAGCATTAGTTGTAACCGTTTTTTGAATACTTAGAAAAGTTACTAGGAATCCTGCCATATAAGTTTGCAAAATACCACTGTTACCTGCTTGACCAAAACGTAAACCTAATGCTACTAAGAAACTCTTATTTATTTTTTTAGTAGGAGTTGCCTTTTTAACTGGCTCGGTACCATTAGCACGTTCCTCAGCCAACAATCTTTTCTTTTCTTCCATTACAGGTGTTTCCTTAATGAAAATTCGGATTAAAATAGCTACAATCATAATCAAGAATGAAGCAAAGAACGGAATTCGCCATCCCCAAGCATATAGGTTCTTTTTACTTAAGTTCATCAAAATAACCGTCCAAATTAAATTAGCCAACAATGTTCCTGTTGCCGTACCTAAACAGACAAAGCTACCAACTAATCCCCTATTACTTTTTTTTAGCAAATTCAGCAACCATAACCCCAGCACCACTAATTTCTGCACCAGCACCAAAGCCTTGAACAATTCGTAAAAGAACCAAACTCAATGGTGCCCAAATACCTACTTGTTGATAGGTTGGTAAAAAGCCAATCGCAGTAGACGCTAATCCCATTAGCATAATTGTCATAAAGAGTACCGTTCTACGCCCAACATTGTCACCAATTCGACCAAATACATAGGCACCCAACAAACGTGCAACATAGCCCGCACCATAAGTACCCATCGCCATTACTAGTGCCATTGCCGGAGATGCTTCTGGGAAAAAGATATCGCTAAAAACAATTGCTGCAGCTAACGAATAAAGCTGAAAATCCATAAATTCCATAGCAGTACCCATCCAACCACTGGCAACAACTTTAACTAATTCCTTTGTCTCAATATGATAATCCTCTGTACTTTTCATCAATTTCACGGCTTTCCTTAAAAACGGTTGTTCTGTGTTCAAAAATCAATCAAATGTCAAGACAATCTTGCGAGCCTGTTCTGGATGCTCATTCATTAAATTAAAAGCCTTCTGAACGTCCTTAATGTTGAAATGCTGATTAACAATACCATTATCATTCAATTGACCTTGTTCAATTGCCTTGATGATTGGTTCAAATTGGAATGCCTGGTGACGTGAACCACAAATAGTTAATTGCTTTTGCATAATTGGTTTTTGTGTAATTTGAACTGTATCTTCTGAAAAGCCCAATGGCACAATTCTACCAGCAACTGAAGCTAAATCTAAACAGCTTTCAAACGTCTTAACAGCTCCGACTGCATCAATAACTACATTTGCCATTTCACCATTAGTCCAGTCATTAACGCGTTGCTTCAAGTCTTCTTTGCCAACGTTCACTGTCTGATCTGCCCCATTTTTACGGGCAAACTCTAATTTAGATTCTTCAACATCTGTAATCATAACTGTTGCGCCTTTGGCCTTAGCAACACGCAAAGCCAACTGACCAATTGTACCTGCACCTTGAATCAGTACTGTTTTACCTAAACCAACCTCTGCCCGCATTGTTGAATTACCAGCAATTGTATACGGTTCTGACAATACAGCTGTAGTCCATGGAATTTTACTGTTAATTTTATGAATTTGTTTGAACGGCACCTTAACATATTCTTGCATCCCACCATCAACATGGACACCTAATACTTTTAGATGTGCACAAGCATTGGGCATCCCTTGACGACATGCATAACACTTACCACAAGAAATAATTGGCTCAACAACAACATGGTCCCCACTTTGCACCTCAGAAACATTCTTGCCAGTTTCAGTAATTTCACCAACAAATTCATGTCCCATTACCCGTGGTAACTTAGCAAATGGATTTTCACCAAGATAAATATGATTATCACTACCGCAGATACCAACAACTTTCACTTTAACAATGACATCATCCGGCGCTTCAATTTGAGGTTTTGGTACATCAACTAAGCGTAAATCCTTTGTTCCATAAACACGTGCTGCTAACATAATTAAAATCCCCTTTGTATTTATTATTTATCTGACTTTTCAAGTGCTTCCCATAGACCATTTAAATAAGTTGCACCTAATGCACGATCATACAAGCCATAACCAGGGCGACCATCTTCACCCCAGATATTGCGACCATGGTCAGGGCGCACATAGCCATCAAACCCACTATCGTGCATAGCTTTCATCACATCGTACATGTCTAACGAGCCTTCGCTAGATAAATGAGCTGCCTCGTGAAAGTTACCTCTACTTGTATACTTAATATTGCGAGCATGGATAAATGGTGCCCGATCTTTCCGTACAAATTCTCGAATAATGGCAGGTACATCATTATCTGGATTTTCACCTAAACTACCAGTACAAATTGTAAAACTATTATATTTTGATTCATGAAGCTCTTCAATTTTTACCATATCATCACGATTTTTATAAATCCGCGGTAACCCGAATAATGGACGTGGTGGATCATCTGGATGCATTGCCATACGTACATCACATTCCTCGCAAACTGGAATAATTGCATCCAAGAAATATTTCAAATTATCAGTTAGCTTTTTTTCATCAACATCTTTATAAGCATCAAATAAATGCTTAATTTCGGCCAAACGTTCAGGCTCCCAGCCAGGCAAGATAAAACCTTTTGAATTATTTTTAATTTGATCAATCATTTCTTGTGGATCACTGGTCAATTTTTCAGCTTCAAATGCCATTACGTTAGATTGATCAGCTAATTGATAATGTAAATCTGTCCGTAACCAATCAAAGACAGGCATAAAATTATAACAAATAACTTTCACACCATACTCTGCCAAATTGCGAATTGTTGTTTTATAATTTTCAATATATTTATCCCGTGTTGGTTTACCAATTTTGATATCATCATGAATATTAACTGACTCAATAACGTCCATTTGCAAACCAGCAGCGTTAATTCCTTTTTTTAATGTTGCAATCTTTGCTTTAGGCCAGACTTCACCAACAGGTACATCAAAGAGTGCTCCAACAACCTGTTTAACTCCTGGAATTTGTTTAATTTGTTGCAATTTAATTGGATCATCTGCTGATCCAAACCATCTAAACCCCATTTGCATATTGATATTCTTCCTCTCTACTTATAGTTCAGCTAACGCGCTAGCTACTGAACCTGGTCCTACATTTAATTGTCTAAATAGAGCCTCTACTTCATCCCCCAACCCAATCGCATATAAATCATGAGCAAAGATTTGTTTATTACTTAAGATTGGTTGTAGTGCTTCATGAATTAAGACTTTATCTTGTACTCCCAATTTGATTGAACGTAAATTGTTTTGCAACTGCTTTAGAAGTGGATCTGGACTAGGAGTAAAATCATTACCTTGATCGTCAACTGCTAATAGATAACGGCACCAACCAGCTAAAATAAAAGGAATGTATTTCAAATCTTTAACATTTTTCGTTGGGTCATTCAGATAATGCTGTATCGTTACACCATATCGAATTGAAATTTTTTGTGAAGTATCACTTGCAATTCTCTGCGGTGTATCAGGAATATTCTTGTTTGGTAGACGCTTATCTAATAATTCATTAATGAATTGTGTTGGATTGATAATCTTAGGATCTCTAACTACAGGTAGGTCCTCATCAAAACCTAGTCCGCGAATTAATTTAACCAAATCAGGATTAGCTACTTCTGCAGCAATTGAATCATATCCTAACAAACAACCAAAAATTGCTAATGACGTATGCAATGGATTTAAACATGCGGTTACTTTCATTTGATCAGCATCATTAACTGTTTCACGATCGGTCAAAATCACTCCAGCATCCTCTAAGTTAGGACGGCCATTAGGAAATGAATCTTCGATAACTAAATAGTGAACTTCTTCAGTATTACCAAACGGTGCTATATTAGTATGCTTTCTAGTGTGTAGAATAGTGGTATCCGCAACACCTTTATCTACTAAAATTTTAGCAACCGTTTCAGAAGGATTGGGTGTAATTCGATCAATCATTGACCAAGGAAAACTAACTTGTTTAGGATCTTCTAAATAGTCAATAAACCCATTCGAAACTAAATCATTTTTCTTCCAGCCTTTAGCTATAGTTAAAATTGCATCTTCAAAACGTTGACCATTTTCTGAAAAATTATCTGTACTCACCATTGCAATTGGTGCAGCATTAGCCTTATACCTAGCCAATAACAATCGAGCAATTGCGCCCATATTCGTACTTGCTAATTCTGGATTATTATTAATATCTGATTCTGCCTGAGTGGTCAAGTGCCCATCAATATCAGTTAACGCATAACCCTTTTCAGTAATTGACATTGTCACAAACTGCAGATTGGGATTTTCAAAAATTGATTTTAACTTTTGCCATCCTGCTAAATTCTCTTTATTGTAATAAATGCTGTCTGCTACACTTGCTAGCAATGTTTGTTGATACGTATTATCACTTTTCATGATCACTTGTAGCATTCTATTAGCATAAGGTTTATAGATTTCATCTATTACTTGCTCATCATATGTTTCGGCCACAATAATGCCACTAGTTAGTTCGCCCTTATTTAATAACTTTTGTGCAATTGCAGCGTGGAAACATCTGAATAAGTTACCACCACCAAAATGCACCCAAATTGGTTTTTTGATAGTATTAGCTACAATGTCTGCTTGTTGATATTTTGGAACAGTAACGCCAGCTGCTGCAAATTGCTGAGCAGACTGTACATAATCATCTTTAATGCTAATCATTAGCTCGTCCTCCAATGTTATGTTAATATTGAATACTAGCATGCTAGTATTCGCCAACACCGTTAATTTAGCATTTAATGAAATCGCTGTCAAATCAATTTCCACATTTTCCATCCTATTTATCTTCATATTTTATTTAATTTACGGGAGGTATAAAACCGTTCACTTAAGGATAGTAGACTAGTAAATGTTATTTTTTTGTTCTATCTACAGCTAATCTTTACTGCGGTCATGTTTGATACGTTCATTTAGAAATTTTCTTCAATAGTACCAATAGACTGTATTATAATTACCAATGATTTAATGTTATTATATTAGAGAATATGAAATTGATACTTTAGTGATTCACATTAATAATCTTCTTTGCGAATTATAACTATAAATTAAAATTTATTTCATAATGAAACTTGGGAAGTGAACAAAATGGCAGATAATCTTAAAGCTATCAAAGGTTTAGCTAGTGATTACGCTTATGAAGTTTTATATAACAAAATTATTTCCATCGATTTGGCTCCTGGCACTAGTGTTAGCCCAACTCAATTATCAAAAAATTTAGGAATAAGCCGTACGCCTATTCAACGCGCATGTACAAAATTGGCTGAAAATGGCTTGTTAGAAGTACTACCACAGCGCGGATCTTACGTTTCATTAATTAATATTAATAGAGTATACGAATCTTTTTATATGCGAAATCTACTTGAACAAGCTGCAATACAACAGGTTTGCGGATTGAATGACCGAAATAAAGTTGCCTTTCTACTAGAACAAAACATCTATAATCAGCGTAAAGCATTAGAACATAATCTCTACGAAAAATACTTTGAATACGACAATAATTTTCATCATATCATCTATAATGCTGCAAATATGCTGTATATTGAACAAGCAATGGCTCAAGTATCACTCGATCAAAATCGTATCCGACAATTAAAAATATTATCAAATATTCGCATTGATCCAACTCTTAACGAACATCAAAAAATTCTTGATTCAATTAAAAGCGGTGACGCAGATGCTGCCTCATTTAATATCTACGTTCATATCTCTAAATTTGCGGAAGATACTATCTCGATTCATGAGAAATATCCAGATTACTTTTCAAACTGGAAAAGTGCCCAGGATATTAAACCTAGTCTCCAAAAACAAAATTTCTATGGTTTTGGTAAATAGAAAAAATGGTCAGCATGATCTTATAAAATCATGCTGACCATTTTGCTATTTAGCAATATCAACTAAGTATTTTTTACCTGCAGGCACTAAGCCACCGCCATCAGGGCCAATTAACCAAGTTACCATCCGTGGTGGCAACGCCAAATCGCTGGCTTGTTGCGCAGAGGTGATCGCCGTCTCCACGTCTTGGTCATGGGCTAATTTGTCCGCAAAGTCAGGCTCAGCAATCAACTCACGGGCCATCGCTACCAGGTCAGCATTGGCCAAAGCTGCGTCCGCTTCGGCCACACTGGTGCTGTGGGCGATAGTGATAAAAGCCGTCCGCCCGTTGATTTGCGCCTTGATCTGCTGATTAAAATCAGGTTCAGTGGCGTGAATATAATTGATCCCAGTTTCAGCTAATTGGTCGATCAACTGCAAGGTTTCATCAATGTCGTAACCTGCACCATCTGTATGTTTTTCAGTTGAGGTGATACGGTAACCGATAATAAAATCAGGCTTGTTCGCAACTGCCGCTTGTACGCTTTTAACTACTTCCAATGGGAAACGCATCCGTTTAGCCAGCGTCCCACCCCAATAATCCGTCCGCTTATTGGAATATGGCGAGAAGAATTGTTGCAACAAATGACCAAAAGCGCCATGAATTTCAACGCCATCGAACCCAGCTGCTAATGCCCGTTTAGCTGCTGCACCAAATTGAGCGACCACTTGCCAAACTTCGTCTTCAGTTAATTCAGTTACCGCCCCAGCAACCTGATGGAACGCCACTGCGCTTGGTCCCACTACTTTGTGCAATTTTTCAAAAGAAACTTGTGCGTTGACCCCTGCATGATATAGTTGCACAACTGCTTTATTACCGTGTGCTTTCATGGCTTTGGCTTCGGCCGCTAAGCCAGGGATAAAATGGTCGTCATATAGCGATTGTTGGTACGGAAACTTTTCGCCAAGCTCACTAACCGCCGTGGCGCCAGTGATCAGCAATCCAGCCGCTCCGGCACGGCGCGTAAAGTAACGCGTATCATTTTGATCAATAACGCCATCCCAGTTAGCGCCTTTCGTCGTCATCGGTGCCATCACTACGCGATCAGATAAAACAACCCCATTATTTAATGTTAATGGTTGGTTCAATGAATTCATCGGATAACTTCCTCTCATTTATAAAACGCTTCATAACTATTATTTGCTAATGTGTGCGATTTCGCAAGCAATTCTAGTGTATCTGTATATCTAATACCCAATTGACGCATAAAATATATTGCCGGCAGCGGCAGTTATGGCTTTAAATAGGCTTGTAAGCGCTGTGTATTTATTGAAATGGAGGCTACTATGTTCTATCAAAAATTTTTATTCAACACGACGGAAAATGACGGTACCCATGTTGCTGCTACTGCCGTCTACTCCGCAGCCACACAATATGGTTTTGTTCCACCTAGCTCACCGCAAGAAGTTAACGTATTCCCTGGCAATGGTGGTTGGATCGCTAATAAAAAACTGACCCCAGACTTGCAACCACAGCAACACGATAACGGGGTTAGTTTGGCCAAAAGTCACCTCCCATTGTGCTTCGGCATTTGCGTACCAGAAGCGGGTAACTATCAAATCGCTGTAACTATTCAAGCTGGCGCAACGGCACTCAACAGTCTTAATCTGTACTATGGTCGTCGTCAATTAGTTCGCGAACACCTCCATATAGCTGCACACCAGCAACTAACCATTGAGTTTTATGCACACGTGGGCAGCTATTATCAAGCCGTCGGTACCGCACCAATTAGCGACAATACCATGTACATTTCTGTGCTTGGCTTAACCAGCAACGCCACACTAAGTGCTATTTCCATCAAAGAAGCCGCTGTGCCGACGCTATATTTAGCTGGCGATTCGATCGTAGCCGATAATGAAGCCAAATTACCTTATGCTGGTCAAAGTAATGGCTGCGGCTGGGGGCAAATGTTGGCACCCTATTTTGATTTAGCAATCGATAACCAAGCACACAATGGTATGACGACAGCTTGCTTCCGTGACGATGGTCATTGGCAATTGATCGAACAAGCGTTGCAACCACAAGATATCGTTCTATTCCATTTTGGCCACAACGACCAAAAACGCCGCTATTTATCTGCTTATGGTGGCTTCTCGACTAATTTACGGCGCTTTATTAAGGACGTCCGTGCAAAAGGCGCTACGCCAATTTTAGTCACTTCATTAAGTCGCATTCCAAAACAAGACGCTAACGGTAAGTATGATTTACTCGCTGAATACGCGCAAGCCGAGTTACGGCTAGGCCAAGAATTGGACGTTCCAGTAATTGATTTACATCAGTTTTCTTTTGAACAGCTCTGCACGTTACAGGAGAAAGTTGATTTAACGCAATACTTCAATGACGCCGCTCATACTAATGATTACGGCGCCGCATTAGCCGCTAACTGGCTAGTCCAATTAATTACCCAACAAAAAATTGCACCACTCGCTAATTACATAACCACTGCCCCCAAGCCAATCACGTTACAAGCAACACTGCCAACTGAAAAACACTTTGCCAATGAACAACCCATCAGTAAGCAGCCCGTGCTTGGCTACAGCGACACTAAGTTTTTACCAGCCACAATTCAAAAAGAATTGCAGGTTGCACTACGCCTACACCTAATTGATCCCTGTGTTCGTTATCTGCATCCCTACGCCAATATGCCCCGCGGCCAATTTTTATATTTACTAGCTGCTGTGGCCAAACCGTTTGTCCAAAATGATTACCAAGGCCAATATGCAGATGTTTACCGCTACGAATGGGATGCCGCTTACGTGCAGGCGGCAATCGATGCACAACTAATCGATCCAGCTACTATTAGTGACGACCAAATCCGGTTGGATGATCCACTCACTGGTCAAGAACTATTAAGCTTTGTTGTGCGCAACCTCCAGCCAATCACGCAGCGGCAACTTAGCCTTCGTGCCTGTGAAAAAATAGCGACACAACTGGGGCTCATTTGGCCAAATTATTCGGCGACTGCACCAGTTGATCGCCTCACGTGCCTGCTAACGCTCGTGCATGCCACTGAAATTTAGCGCAAAAAAAGTGTTGACCCTAGCGGCCAACACTTTTTATTTACCTCTATTTTGCAGCTTTGATGCGCTTTAATTCAGCCATGTACTTCTTGGCATTTTCAGTAACGCCAGCAAAGTCGTCATGATCAGCTGGGCCGACTAAGTTGCTGCCGGCACCGACTGCAGTAACGCCAGCCGCGAACCATTCGTGCATGTTCTCTAAGTTGACGCCACCAGTTGGCATAATGCTTAATTGTGGGAATGGTGCCAAAACGGCCTTAACCATGCCAGGACCAGCAACACTACCAGGGAATAATTTGATCAAATCAGCACCAGCTTCAAGCGCCGTTTGCATTTCAGTGATCGTCATGCAGCCTGGTGTGTAAGGAATTTGATACAGGTTACACATTTTAGCAACTGCTGCATCAAAGCTTGGGCTAACGACAAACTGAGCACCAGCCATGATCGCCAAACGAGCAGTGGTTGCATCTAAGACTGTACCAGCGCCAATAACAGCGTCAGTATCGCCATAACGAGCAACTAAATCAGCGATAACCTTATCTGCCTGGGGTACGGTGAATGTTAATTCAATCCCCTTAACGCCACCAGCGATAACGGCATCCGCAATTTTAGTTGCTTTTTCAGCGGTTTCACCACGAACGACTGCGATAACCCCAGCTTTTTCTAATTTCAACAAATTCTCAACACGTTGCATTGATTTCATCCTCTCAATTTTAACTGCTACTTCACCAACATCAAGCAAACCAGCGTTTCCAAATAGGAATTAGTATTTCCTATCTACCTAATAAAGTATAACCCTTTGACCAAAAAAGCAAGCAGAACTTCTTGATTCAGATATTTCTGGTACGATTTAAGCGTTAGTTTCATGTGTCGACAAATCAGCTGCAGTATTTTCTGCGGTTAATTCATGTTTTTCCGCTTTAAGGATTTGGGCGCGATTGTATAACATTAACGCTAACGCTACTAGCGATAACAAAATTGGCCCAAGCACGGTTAAATGTGCGGTGCCTTCATAAATTACCCAAGCTAACGGACTAGCCGCAAAATCAACACTGGCAACAGACGATGTGCCAGCTGGAATCAGTGAGCCTTGAACCAGTTTAACTGCTGACGTAAAAATACCGGCCAGCGAAGTTGCCGACAAGACGCCGAAAATCATCGTGATCAGCCCAACTAAAAAGGTCCGCAACACATTGCCGTTAGTGTAAGGTAAAACTAGCGGGAAAATATAGATCAAACCAGACAAACTGGCTAAGGGTAAAAATTGATTACCAGGAATGATAACTGACAAAAATAGAATGGTTGGTACTAACAATAGCGAACAAACTAAGGTTACTGGGTGGCCGATAACTAACGCTGGCGTCATCCCAATATTGAAAGTTCGTCCTTTGAAACGACGGCTAATTAATTCTTGTGACCGCTTAGAGATTGGGCTCAACCCTTCAATAAATAAGCTGGTTATCCGCGGAATCAATACCATAACCGCACTAAGAATAATACTTAACTGCAACGTTTTGGCAACTGGATATCTCGCCAACACACCCAATAAAATACCGATGATCACACCGAGAAAAATTGGATCACCTAAGATACCAAATTTATTTTTCAGTTTATCCGCATCAATATCGATTTTATTTAACCCTGGAATGCGTTCAATAATCCAATTAATCGCAATTGCAAACGGAATAAACGTCACGCAGAACGCTTGCGGTAATGAAATGCCTTTTAAGTCTTTGCCGTAGAATTTCTCAACCTTTTGCTGCGAACGATCCGCAGCAACTAACGTAATAATGAAAATAATAATTGCTGCAAAGGCACCCCACCAGAAACTATTGGTCGCAATCGAAACAATCGAGCCAACAAAAGCAAAATGCCAATAATTCCACAAATCAATATTCAACGTTTTGGTTGTTTTGGTGACCAACATAATGACATTGACCACTAAGCCCAACGGAATAATGATTGCACCAACTTCAGTCCCAAATGCAACCGTTGATGCTGCTGGCCAACCAATGTCCAGCGTATGTAAATGTAGTTGGTAAATTTTAACCATCGAATTAACCGCTGGCCCTAGATTATCTGCTAACAACTGGGTGATGACACTTAAACCAACAAAACCAACTCCCACTGATAACCCAGATTTCAACGATTTACCAATCCCCATACCGAGTAAAAGTCCAAAAATCAGAAAAATGATTGGCATCATGACGCTAGCGCCTAGCGACATGATGTAATTAATAACGCCCATAAAATAGAATCCCCCTATTTTTGTATTGAAAGCTAGTGACAAACCTGTAACCGTAGTCTTTAGTCACTATTTTCAGAAAAACCGTTAATTCTCCACCATACCTTATTGGTCATTTTATTTCCTATAAAGAAATGACGATTCCCAATAAGATACGATTTTGTAAGTATAAAACTTACAATATTAATATGCAACCGTTTTTTTATAAAATTTTAGAACTTAATCGGATTGAAAAATATATACCAATTATCAAATTAACATCAATCAGACATAGCCAGAACGTTATTTGGTTCACTACTTCGTAATAAAAAAAGCTATTGTTGAATTTCTTAATACGAAATTCAACAATAGCTTTTTTATAAGTTGCTTTTTAAATTATTACTCTGTCGTAATAGCTACATTCTATTCTGCATTCACACCATAAAATTCAACTTCATCCAGTGCTGGAAATGGCGATTCATCAGCCGCCTTCTGTAGATTCAGTACCGTTACCTGTGTCACCGTGCGCTTTTTAAATTGGAAATACTGGGGTTCACCAGATTTTTCCAATTGAACCACTTCTTCACTGTCATCAGAAAAGTGCAAGGTCACCTGTGGCCAATAACTGTCGTGGGGAAAATCAGCGCGTAAAACTAATGCCGCTTGATCCAGCATTACTGGACGACCAAAGTCGATGGTTAGCGCCGCGTCGGTCTGCTGATTAATCCCCCATGATTGATAGGGATATTCACCATGCATGTTGCTGGCTAACACGCCATCAATTGCGTTGCAGGCAAAAAATGTGGCGTCGTTTCGCGTTTCCACATTAGCAGATGCGTGTGGGTAAGCGCCGGTAAACTCTTTTTGGTCATGCAGATTTAGGGCTAAATTACGATAAGACTTGCGTTCTGTTGCAGTGGCACGACGCACACTTAAGTAATGCCGTTTGCTGGAAAATGCTTTATCTGGCCGTGCATCAAACGCATTCTGGCTTAAATCAATTTGATAGTCCCACTGGTTGGCCGGTAAATAAACTAACGTCGTGTCCAACGTTTCATCAAGCTTAACCATTAAGTATTGGTTAGGTTGATCAGTGGTTACGCGGATAATATCTTGATCAGCGTATTGAAAATCCTGCGTCGCAATATAGCAAAAATCGGCGCCACTATTTTCCAGTGGTCGTTGAAAGTCCTCGTAATCATTTTTACCTTGTTTAACTTGCTCTGTTTTGTCTAAAATTTGAATTTTTAACAAATTAATTTCCTCCTAAAAGTTCACAATATTAATTATTTAGCGTCGTATATTTAGTACCTTATGTACATTTCCGGTCAAACTTTAATTTGTTATAGAAAGCGATTTATATATGACCGATATAATTATATCATGCCAACTATTTATAACCATAATTTTACTAAAAACATTTTCACGTTGCATACTTTTATGTATCAATAATACAGTTATTTATGCCATTTAATAAGCTTATGAAAATAATTTGTACCTATAAATTAGCACATTATTTTCCTAAATTTTCTTTACTTTTTTACTAAAAAGATTTAACCTAATCTATGGAAAACGATTTCAATTACAGCGCCATGTTTTAAATTTAATGCTCCTTAATAGTACTACTTTGTTCAGTAATTGCTAGCACAGGAATAATAAATTAAGAAGGTGAGTTATTTGGCAGATAATTGGGTACAAGCAGCAAAAACTTATATTGAGGCAAAAACAGAACGTAACTTAACTGCCATTGGTACTGGTTTTCCCCACGCGACTAAAGCAGGCAAGTATCAACTAGCCGAACCGCAGTGGTGGACAGCTGGTTTTTGGCCAGGTATTTTATGGAATAACTTTCACGCGACTAAACAGCAAAAAGTTGCTGATTTAGCACAAAAGTTGGAAAAACAAATGGATCCATTACTCCGTGATCCAGCTAAACTCGACCACGATATGGGCTTTATGTGGACACTAACTAGTTTAGCACGCTATGACCTAACTAACGATTCAACGGCTAAAACTAATGCACTATTAGCGGCAACTTTATTGCTGGGCCGTTTTAACAGTGCTGGACAATACTTAGAAGCCTGGAATAGCTGGCAAGGCGCTGCCGATACTAGTGGTATTGTGATCATCGACAGCATGATGAATGTTAGCTTACTTTATTGGGCTAGCGAAGAAACTGGCGATCCCCGCTTTGCTGTTGCCGCAACACAACACGCAGAAACTATTCTACGCGAATTTATTCGTGATGATGGGTCAGTGCACCACATGGTTAATTTTAATTCTGAAACTGGTGAAGTCATCGAAAAATTAGGTGGTCAAGGTTTCGCGGAAATGAGTTCTTGGTCACGCGGCTGTGCTTGGGCAATTTATGGCTTAGCAATTGCCTATAGCTACACTAAAAAGCCAGAATTTTTGGCTGCAGCTTCCAAGGTAGCAGATTATTTCATTTTGCATACTTTGGATGTTGCTGTACCGCTCTGGGATTTCCGCATCCCTGCTAACACCGCTAAGACAAAATACGATTATCCAGATTCTTCTGCGGCAGCAATTGCCGCCTGTGGTTGCTTATTAATTGGACGCTTAGCCGCACCAGAAGAGCAAGCCTTTTACACTAAAGCTGGCACCTCACTACTGCAACGATTGTTTGAGCATGCGACCACCGCAGCTGATGATCAAGCCTTGATTGGTCACGGTACTGGGCATTGGCCAGAACAAACTAATTTGGACACTGGTTTAATTTATGGTGATTATTTCTTCACAGAAGGTATTTATCAACTTAATGGTATTTACAATACATTTTGGTTAGGAGGCCAATGGGATCATGAATCGCTTCAATGAACGAGTTAAACAAAATCCGCTTAAAACACGGGCCGATTATGCCCAAGCACTGATCGACTTACTCGAACCGATGTATCAATTAATGGCTGATGAAAAAACACCAGGTCATGTGCATATTAGCAGTAGTGGCGCCGTTTATGACGAGCCACGACGCGATGTTGAAGGCTTTCTCCGTAGCTTATGGGGTTTAGGCCCTTTGTGCAGCACACCAGAGCGGGCGCATCAATATAAGGCATACTATGAGGCAGCCACTGCTGGTATTCTAGCCGGCACCGATCCAACTTCCCCTTATTATTGGGGCAAACTAGACGATTATGACCAATTATTTGTTGAAATGGGTTCGCTGGCAACGTTTTTAATTCTGACGCGCAAGTTTTTCTGGGCTGAATTAACTCAGCAACAGCAAACTAATATTCATCAATGGTTGAATCAAATCAACGAAAAAACAATCCCACCAACCAACTGGTTATTCTTCCGTATTTTGGTTAATTCATTTTTCGAAACTGTTGGCCTATCTGTGCCCAACGATCAGATCAATAAAGATTTAAAAGACATTGATAGCTACTATTTGGATGATGGTTGGTATTTTGATGGTTATCGCAATCAAATTGACTATTATATTGCTTGGGGCATGCAATACTACGGTGTCTTGTTCAGCAAGTTATCACCTGAAAAAGATAATCCGCATATCGCTAGTTTCCGCGAACGTGGCGCTAAGTTTGCGGCTCCCTTTAAAGATTGGTTTGTTAAGGATGGTACCGCATTACCATTTGGTCGTAGCCAAGTTTACCGCTTTGCCCAGTCTTCTTTTTGGGCGGTGGCAGCCTTCACTGGCTTAGATATGCAAGATGTCACCCTTGGTCAAGCTAAATATTTATTACTAAATAATATGCGTCAATGGTTCCAGCGGCCAATCTTCACGCCAGAAGGTTTCCTGTCCATTGGTTACGGCTATGCTAATTTGAATATGGCAGAAGGCTACAATGCACCAGGTTCACCTTATTGGGCAATGAAGAATTTTATCGTTCTAGCCTTGCCTGATGATGATCCCTTCTGGCAAGCTAAGGAAGAAGCACCAGCCTTCCCTGAAATCGAACAAAATGATTATAGTCGCATGCTACTCGTCCACAGTAAAGATGGCCAAGAGTTACAAGTTTTCACTGCTGGTCAACACTCGCACGAGCATGCACACGGTGCTTCAAAATACGAAAAATTCGTTTACTCGACTACCTTTGGGTTCAGTGTACGCAAAGATAACGTCTTACCTAAGCAAGGCGCTTTCGATAGCACATTAGCTATTTCCGAAACTGACTATAATTACCAAACTGTTTTTGGCTACAAAGATTTCAAGACTCACGCTAACTATATTTACGGTTTATGGCAACCATGGGACAACGTTTCAATCAAGAGTTTCGTCATCCCGGTTTACCCTTGGCATATTCGTGTTCACATCATCGACAGTAAACGGCCACTGAATATTCTAGAAGGCAGCTTTAGCGCACCTGCTGATGGGCAACAACAAACTAGCTCAACCGCTAATAGTTGTTTCTATCAAAGTTCAGTTGGTACTACTGGTGTCATTTCGCTGACTGATAATTTGAAAGCTGAGTTAGGTGAGCCAGAACCAAATACGAATTTCTACTACCCCAAGACCGTGTTACCACAATTAACTGGCCATTTGGAGCCAGGTCAATACGTCTTGCTTTCCGCTTATCTTGGCGACCCAAGTCAAAAAGTCGATGTTGCAACACCAATCCAAGCCACGTTGACCAACGACCAACTCACCATCAAAATTGGCGAGCAGCAACAACAAGTCACTTTATCTGAATTATCCTAATTTATTCTTAGTCGACCGCAACAATATGCGGTTGACGTCAGCCATAATTTAAAGCGTTTTATTCTGTATTTATTTATATTAAGGAGTGAATTCTCTTGGCCAAAGATGAAAAAGAAACACCAAAAATTGTTAACGCGAAAGTTAGCGACGAACAACAGCCAAAGCTACCCTGGATGTTTTCCTGGGCAATGTTCTTAGCACCAATGGTTTGGTACGGCCCTAATATTGCCGTCCGTAACACTTTAATTCCACAATTATTCAGTCAAATTGATCCTGCCAATAAAGTTTGGGCTTTTGGGATCATCAGTGCCGCCGCTACCTTCACTGGTGCCATTACCAACTTGGTTTTCGGTGCACTTTCCGATGTCACTCGGTCGCGTTGGGGTAAACGTAAACCCTACATCACTATTGGCACCCTAGTCATGGCGATCATGATGGTGATCATCGCTAATATTTCTTCAGTAACAACGATTATTTTCTTATGGATCATTTGTGCTGCTGGTGAAAATGCAGTTGCGGCTTCAATCTATGCACAAATTTCCGACCGAATCGCCCCAAAATGGCGGGGTACAGCTTCAACTTTCTATGGCGTTGGCTTCACTATTTCACAGCAAGCCTTCACAATTTTAGCAGCACAATTCTTAGGTAACGTTAAGTTTGGTATTTACGCAATGGCCTTGATCTCCGTCATTTTAGGGATCGTTCACTTGCTGTTATCAAGAGAACAATCTAATATGGCTGAACCAGCAATTGCTATTAACAAAAAGACGTTCTCAAAGTATTTCTTCTTCCCAACTAAAGGTGCCCGTGATTTTTACTTAGCATTATTCGGTAAGTTCTTCATGGTTGTTGGTAGTACAATTGTCACAACATACACCTTGTATTTATTTACTGATTACATGGGTTTGAACAGCCACAACGCTGGTAAATCAGTATCAATCTTCTCAACTTTGATGTTAGTTATTGGTGTGATTTTTGCCTTGATCTCCGGACCATTAGCCGATCGCGCTAAACGAATTAAATTACCAGTTATGTTCGCTACTTTCTTACTTGGTTTTGCTGCCTTGTTCCCACTGTTCATCGTTCATCCTTGGGCAATGTACACATACGCGGCCATCGCTGCCGTCGGTAACGGGATCTATAATTCCGTTGATGGCGCCTTGAATCTAGACGTTTTACCTTCTTCTGACACTGCTGGGAAAGATTTAGGCTTGATCAATTTAGCCAACACATTGTCACAAATGGTTGGTGCCTTATCCGCATCCGCCATTGTCTCAACTTGGGGTTACCAAAAGATTTTCGTGTTCGCGATTATTCTTGAAGTAATTGGTGCCATCTTGATTGCCTTAATTCGTTCCGTCAAATAAGATTTAAGCCCATTTTAAAAAGGACTCGCAAAAGCGGGCCCTTTTTCTGTTTAATCTGTTAATCTAGGTGCTGCCGTTGATTGGCGAATAACCAATTCAGTGCTTAGGACAATCCGTTGAGCAATTGATGGTCGTTCAATCCGCCGCTGCAAGGTGATCATGCCCACCTCACCCATTTCCTCGGTAAATGTCTTAACTGTGGTTAGTGGCGGGTTCAGATACTGGGCAAAGGATAAATCATTGATTCCAATCACTGAAATCTGTGCCGGAACAGTGATCTTTTGGGCCGTTAATTCGTTGATCACACCAATTGCCATGGCATCGTTAGCCGCTAAGATAGCCGTTGGCAGACGTTTCTCCCAACTTCGTAGGGCTTCATGGGTTAATTTCTGGCCTAATTGAACGGATAGACGCGCATTATTATTCACGTAAAAATAACGCTCATCAAACAACTGATAATGGCGCATTAGATCCCGGTAGGTATTAACGACTGGCGTTCGGTACTGGCGATAGCCATGTAAATTATCGTGCTCCTCAGCACCAATAAAAGCAATTTTCTTATGGCCTAATTTTAGCAGATGCTTTAAAGCTAACTCAGCTGCCTGCTCATAATCGCTGTTGATCGTGTCGAAATTTTTTAACGGAAAATTTGAACCAATAAACACAGCATTTTCATTTAACTGTAGAATTCGTTTGATTGTTGGTGCATCAAATTTACCGATACAGATACTGCCAGCCACCGACTTTAGTAAGGCGGAATCAGTTGAGGCCTTGATTAGATTGTAACCCATGCGCTGTGCCGCACGCTCAGCACCAACACGAATCGACATGTAATACAGATCGTCGAATTCTTCATCTTCTTGCCGCCATTGAAATAACGCAATATTTTTTTCAAAAGACTTGTTACTTTTTTGTTTACGCCGTTTTTGTTGTTTTGTTTTATATTTGGTGTAATTTAGCGCTTCAGCAGTTTCAAAAACTTTTCGTTTAGTCGCTTCGGTGACACTTAGCGAATCATCATAATTTAGTACTCGCGAAACTGTGGAAATCGATACGTGCGCCTGTTTTGCAATATCACTAATCGTCGCCATAGTAAATCCCTTCATTTATGGACTACTCACCGTATCGACTATATTGATATGCTACGTTATTTTTTAAGTCGGCAACGCTGTAAAATCATTCGTCCAATTTACTTCCAATTAAGATTGTTATTACTATATTATAAACCATTTTTCAAGCAAAAAAACAGTTAACCACAATCTCATTATCATCTGGTAATGAAATCGTAAATTTACTGTTTTTTAATCTGCTAAAGCTATTTTTGACAGCGAATAATTTTCACTGCAAAGGCTGGCAAATCAATTTCACCTGGTGTTATATCTTGCTGCGTTAATAGATCAACCCCAGCTTTTTGCCAAATTAAGTTTTCAGCTTGTTCCCCGTTATTTAAAATAAAATAATACGCATAGTCAGTCTGATCGCGCCGCGTGATTTCAACCGTACTTGGTGCCGCAAACTGCTCCCAATTAAATTGATTGCTGATCGTTTTGACTAAATAATCTAGACTCTTAGTGTCTAGTTGTGTACCAACGTAATAAGCTTGGCCGCTACCATAACGATTGTTAGTGATCACAGGCGTATCAGCATAGAAATTACCAGCACCATAAGTGGCTAAAGCTTGCGCCCCTTCAAGATGCATCACATCACAGATCATGCTACCGCTACCCGTTGGTCCTTGGGCAAAATGAAGGCTTTGCTGCTGCTCTGGTGGTAATGCATCAAACTCCTCTACCCAAATACCTAGTAAGTCACGCAGCGGCCCTGGATAACCGCCAAAGAAAATGTTATCGTGCTCGTCGGCAATTCCACTCATAAAGGTGGTCAATAAATGACCGCCTGTTTTGACGTAAGCCTTTAAATTATCAGCAACACCTGGATGTAACATGTACAAAACTGGTGCCACCACTAAATCGTATTTTTTTAATTCTGCTGCAGATAATTCAGTTGGAATGAAATCCACCGCAATATTACGCCGGTAGAAAGCCGCATAATATTGATGAATCTGTGCAACATACTTTAAGCGCACATTAGGTCCACTAGCATATTCCAACGCCCAGTAATTATCCCAATCGAAAATAATTGCCACTTTAGCAGGAACACGCGCCCCTAAAAAGCAATCACCTAATTGCTGCAGTTCTTGGCCCAAAGCTTTAGTTTCTTGAAACACGCGCGTTTTGTCCGTGTTAACATGACTGATCACAGCACCATGAAATTTTTCTGTCGCCCCACGTGATTGCCGTAATTGGAAAAACTGAACCGTATCCGCACCATGCGCTAATGCCTGATAGCTGAGGGCACGCATTTGGCCAGGCTTTTTCAACGAATTATACGGCTGCCAATTTTGTTGTGACGGTGTTTGCTCCATCAGCATAAACGGCTGACCACCTTTTAACCCACGCATTAAATCATGCGACATTGCGGTAAAACTTAACGGTGTATTATAAGCTGGATAATTATCCCACGATACCAGATCCATTTCCCGCGCCCATTTGAAATAATCCAAGTCTTTAAATGTACCCATCAAATTAGTTGTGATCGGTGTAGCAGCATCAAACTGACGAATTGCATCGCGCTCATCCTTAAAGTTCTGCAAAATGCTATCTGACATAAAGCGTCGATAATCAATTGATAAACCAGCCAGTGTTGCTTTTTCTTGGCCAATCGCATCGCCTAACGCATTCGGTGGCACAATTTGATCCCAGTCCGTAAACGTATGGCTCCAAAAGTTGGTATTCCACGCTTGGTTTAATTGCGCCAAACTTGCGTAATGCTGCCGCAACCAAACGCGAAAAGCCTTAGCACAATTATCGCAATAACATTGGCCACCATATTCGTTAGCGACATGCCAACAAATAACATTGGCTAATTTACCGTAACGAGCGGCCAGTTGTGCGGCCAATTTATGACTATAATAACGAAAATGTGGACTATTCGGACAAGCGTTATGCCGACTGCTAAAGCGATGCTGGCGCCCTTCAAAGTCAGTTCGATTAACATCAGGATAACGTGTTGCCAACCACGCGGGTAACGCAGCGGTGGCCGTTGCTAAAATAATTTTAAATTTATTTTTTACCAATAAATCAATAATTTGATCTAGAACTGTGAAATCATAGCGTTCTTCACTGGGTTGCACTTGCGCCCAAGAAAAGACATTGATCGTTGCTTCGTTAATCTTGGCTTCCGTCAACAGCTGCATGTCCTGATACCAAATCTCTTTAGGCCACTGCTCAGGATTATAATCGCCACCAAATAAAATCTGCCCGAAATTTGTTTTAACCATTTGCTTACCTCCAAATTAAAATAAATATCATCTATAGCATAGCGTTTGAAAGCGTATAATAGTCATAGGATTTGAAACAAAAGTATTACAATCTGAACATATTGCTGGAGGCCAAATAAATGCGTGTTGTTTTTACCCAAATGAATACCACCTTGCCCCTTTACCTTGAAAGTGTTGGTATGAACTGGCCCCAGCAAGAAGTTATACGTCCAGCTGGCTACCCCTATTTTCACTGGCTTAAAACAACGGCTGGTTGCGGTATTATCCAATTAAAACAGCGTCAATTTTTATTGCCTGCCAATCAAGGCATTCTGCTCGCACCGCACGTTACCCATCGCTATCAACCGCTAAATGCACAACCTTGGGAAACTCAATATCTCACTTTTGGCGGTCAAAAAAGCGCTGATTTATTACCTGATCCATTGGCTGACTATTTAAATTTGAATTATTTACCACCGGTGTTAAATCAATTTATCGCAAAAAACTGCGCTAATATTACTAACACCAGTGATCCGACTGAGCTATCTGTGCTTGTCTATCGCTTCTTGTTGGGCTTGCGGGCCGCCGTCCACGAACAATACGCGCCTACGCAAATGCAGCACTTGCTAAAAACGAAACTTTTTTTAGAGCAACACTACATCTATGCCGTTACGAATCAGGAATTAGCTCAGTTGACCGGCTATTCAATTCAGCACTTAACGCGCCAATTCAAACAAGTTTTCGGCCTAACGCCATTACAATATTTAACTGATATTCGCCTACGTCGTGCTAAATGGCTGTTAGTCAATCAACCGCAACTATCATTGGAACAAGTCGCCAATCAGTCTGGCTTCGAGAGTGCTAACTACTTGATCATCCGCTTCCGCAAAGCCTTCAACCTGACGCCGCAGCAATTTCGCCACTTATACTGACCAGTTACTTATTTTCTCGCCATAAGTTTCCTGCACTCAAAGATGACAACCCACTAATTTTAGTGTATTCTTGTTTCTAAATAAGAAATGAACAGGTGATATTGTGAATGCAGAATCAGCTAGCACCCCGTTATATGGTGGGGTTTTATTAAAAGCAAAAGAAATTATGGATTTTATAGCTAAGGCAGAAAATCCGCCGACCTTAAAAGAAATCAGTCTTGGCGTGACTATTTCTAAGCCAACCGTGTTCAAAATTTTGCAGACACTGAATTACTGCGGTTACGTACGGCGTGAAGGCTCAGAAAAACAGTATTACCTTGGCACAATTTTTCTCGAATACGCCGATAAAGCGACAACGACCTTTAACATCAAAACCGTAGCTGAACCGTACTTAACTACGCTACGCAACAGTACTAACGAGACTATCAACTTAGGTATCGTGGAAGATAATACGATCACATTATTGGAAAAATTAGAAAGTCCGACTAGCGTTAAATTAGTGTCGCGCGTCGGCGGTAAAATGAACATGTATTCTTCCTCAATGGGCAAAACAATTTTGGCCAGTTATCCGGAAGAAAAGTTGAATAACTATCTGATCAAAACACCGTTACATGCCCTGACACCGAATACGATCACCGACCAGAAAAAACTACGCGCCAGCCTAAAAGAGATTCAAGAAAAAGGTTATGCCATCGAAGACGCGGAAAATCAGCTCGACATTATCTGCGTCGGTTTTCCGCTGATCAAACGTGGCAAAATTTACGGTGCATTCAGCGTTAGCGCTCCCAGTTATCGGGTTGACCAAGCCGATTTACGGAAATTTATCCAAGCCGGCCAAGCCACACAAAGCGCGATTTTGAATACTTTATAGAAAAATGCCAGTGAAAAACGCTTGCATTTTTTTTTATATGCTTTATACTATATTTGTAATTAAGAAACGTTATTTCTTATTAAGAAACAGGAGGCTGCAAAATGAGTTTTGAAATGGTAACACGCTATGCGCACAGTCCTAAGGATATTGAACACTACAACACCGACGAATTACGCAATGAATTCTTGATGGAGAAGTTGTTCAACCCAGGGGATATCTTGTTGACCTATACTTACAACGATCGCATGATCTTTGGTGGCGTTACACCAACAACTGAACCTTTGGAAATCAAATTGGACAAACAATTAGGGGTTGACTATTTCTTACAACGCCGCGAACTTGGTTTCTTCAACATTGGTGGTACTGGTACTGTCACAATTGATGGTAAGAAAGACAACATTGTTACTCATGATGGCTATTATGTCGGCATGGGCGCTAAACACGTTGTTTTCGAATCTGACGATGCCGCTAACCCAGCTAAGTTCTACGTTGTTTCAACACCAGCACACAAAACTTATCCAACTAAAAAATTACCATTTGCTAGTGCCCTGGCAATGCCAATGGGCGACCAAGCACATATGAACAAACGGACAATTTACAAGTACATTGATGCTTCACAAATGGACACTTGTCAATTACAAATGGGTTACACGGTCTTGGAACCAGGTAATTCTTGGAATACCATGCCAGCACATACTCATGCTCGTCGTATGGAAACATACATGTACTTTGAATTTAGTGATCCTGACACGCGGGTCTTCCATTTCATGGGCGAACCAAATGCTAGCAAGCACATCGTCTTAGAACCTGAACAAGCCGTTGTTAACCCAAGCTGGTCAATTCATTGTGGCGTTGGTACAACCAACTATGCCTTCATCTGGGCAATGTGTGGCGAAAACCAAACATACGATGACATGGACCAAGTAGGCATGCACGAACTACGTTAGAGTGTCTAAAAAAGGCGTTTAGATTATGAAGTGTAGCCTAGCTAGGCAATAAGATACACGCAGTGGATCGTTTGACTAGCGTAGCTACACGTAATAATCTGCCTTTATTAGCACGTTTCCACTTAAAAAAAACACATTCGAGAGGAAGTTAAAATTTATGGCACAATCACCCGAAGAAATTAAAGCAAATGAAAAAGCACTTGATACATTCAAAATGAACTTTTTCGATTTAACTGGCAAAGTTGCCGTTATCACTGGTGGTAACACAGGTTTAGGTCAAGGCTATGCCGTTGCCCTTGCTGAAGCTGGCGCTGACATTTTCATTCCTACATTCGGTAAAGCTGAATGGGACGAAACTCGTCGCTTAATCGAAAAACGCGGCCGCAAAGTTGAATTTGCTGACGTTGACTTGACTAAAGCTGGAGTTCCTGACGAAGTCGTTGCTCAAGCAATTAAGACATTTGGTCATATCGATATTTTGATCAACAATGCTGGTATGATTCGTCGTAACCCATTGTTAGAATCAAAAGATGCTGACTGGGATGCTGTTATCAACATCAACTTGAACGCCGTTTATCATATGTCAATGGCTGTTGCTAAAGAATTTGCTAAGCAAAAATCCGGTAAGATCATCAATATCGGCTCAATGCTTTCATTCCAAGGCGGCAAGTTCATTCCTTCATACACTGCTTCCAAGCATGGTGTTGCCGGCTTAACGAAGTCATTTGCTAGTGAACTTGGTGCTTATAACATCCAGGTCAACGCCATTGCACCTGGCTACATTAAGACTGCCAACACAGCACCAATCCGTGCCGACAAAGCACGTAACAAGGAAATCCTTGATCGTATCCCCGCTGGCCACTGGGCTGAACCTCATGAATTAATGGGCGTTGCAGTCTTCTTGGCTAGCCGTGCTTCTGACTATGTCAGCGGTCATATCTTAGCCGTTGATGGTGGCTATCTAGTTCGTTAATCTTATCTCCCTTCTATCTAAATTCGGGTGAAACCACAACACATTACGTGCGCTGGCTTCACCCGTTTTTTTATCGATACTAATTAAAAGGAAAGGAAGTATCTGTTATGCCCGAATTTTTAACCATCGGTGAACCGCTAGTTGTTTTTGGTGCCACTGATCTTGACCAATCATTGACTGATGCAACACATTTTAAAAAACATCTAGCTGGCGCTGAATTAAATGTTGCGGTGGGCTTAGCCCGTTTGAATCATGCCACACAATACATCACGCAACTCGGCGTTGACCCATTTGGCAAATTCATCACCAAAGCACTAAAAGAAAACAACATTGCCACAGATTATGTCCACACGACCAAAGATGCATGGACAGGATTCCAGCTCAAAGAACGTGTCTCCAGCGGCGATCCAGCAACTTTTTATTTCCGCAAAAACTCTGCTGCCGCCCAAATGAACACCCAAGTCATCGATGAAATCGACTTTTCTGGGCTAAAACATTTGCATCTCTCCGGTATTTACGCCGCCTTATCAGCACAAAGCCGCCAAACATTGCAATACCTGCTGAATAAGGCGCACGAGCACGGCATAACGATCTCCTTTGATCCTAATTTACGCCCCGCTTTGTGGGCTTCCCGTGATGACATGATCGATACCCTCAATCATTTTGCCTTCCAAGCTGATATCGTTATGCCCGGCGCTAACGAAGGTAAAATCCTGCTCGGCAGCAATGATCCCGAGACCATCGCTAATTTCTATCTCAATCGCGGCGTCAAATTAGCCGTGGTTAAAGTCGGTACCAAAGGTTCTTTCGCTAAAAACGCAGCCGGTGAAACTTTCTTCGTACCAACATTTAAGGTTGACCACGTCGTCGACACTGTCGGCGCTGGCGACGGCTTCGCAGTTGGTTTCATTTCCGCACGCCTAGAAGGACTATCAGTTGAAGCCGCGTTACAGCGCGGCAATGCCATTGGCGCACTGGCAGTACAGAATGCTGGTGACAGTGATGGGTATCCGAATAGTGAGGAACTTAAAATATTTTTAAAGTCGTAACATAAAAACTGCACTGTAACATCTAATAATCATTAGCTGTTACAGTGCAGTTTTATTTAATTGGTATTTAAGCCAAATAACCAATTTCTTTTGAAAAATCAAGGCTATCCGTATTATCTACGTTCACTTTAAGTGCTTTACTTTGTGGAATATTGGTAACGATGACCATGATAACATCATCTTTGTTAGCCTTTTTTATTTCATCGATATTCATCTGTGCAATTTGAGTATTTGAATCAACGTGGTCATTCTCAGCAACAAGAATATTAAATGGTGCTCCGTTTAATTCAACCGTATCAATTCCCATGTGAATTAGAATTTCATAGCCATTATCAGTTTGGATACCAATCGCATGTTTAGTTGGAAAAATGCTTTTAATTGTTCCTGCAACTGGTGCAAAAATCGCGCCATCAGTTGAATACATTGCATAACCATCACCCAATGCTTTACTAGCAAAGGTCTGATCTTTCACTTCCTGAAGTGGTACAAATTGGCCATTGGTAACAGCTGATAATTTCAATGAACCCGCTGTTTTAGCTTCAGCCGAATCTACTTCTGGCTTAACAATGAAGTAAGTGATTGTAAATGACGTTACCAGTGCAATAATAATACCTAATACTGCATATATGAAATATTTACCAATATATGCCGGTAAACTAAAAATACTAGAAAGAATATAACCGTAAATTCTGACACCAAAGAAGCTAATAAACGCAGACGCAACAGAGCTACCAATAGTTGCTGCAATAAACGCTTTTTTGTATTTAGTTAAAACACCAAATAATGCAGGTTCGGTGATTCCCAATAGCCCAGAAACCGCGGCAGAGATGACAATTGATTTTTCTTTTTTATTTTTTGTTTTGAAATAGATTGCAAACGTTGCCCCTGTAATTGCCATATTCGCCATAAACATCATCGGCATTAACATATCATAACCCTGATTAGCAAAGTTTTGTAAGGCAATCGGCGTCATTGCATGATGTAAACCAGTTAAAATTGCAATTGGACGGATGGCACCGACGATAACTCCAGCTAAGATAGGTGAGATTGTAAATAACCATTTTACACCATCAGCCAACCAATTACCCAAGTAAATCCCAGCAGGTCCAATAATAGCTAAGGCAACGAGACCAGAAACAAACAACGATATAGTCGGTGTGAATACAGTTCGTAGCACTTCCGGTAATCGCTTATCAACCCAACGGTAAATATAACTTAAGGCTAGAACTGCGAAGATAATCGGAATAACCGTACCAGCATAATTAAATACGGGTATTGGAATCACACCAAATAGATGAAATGCAGTTATTTTACCATCAGCTACTGCTTGTGTCATGGTCGGATACTGTAATGTTGCGGCAATTGCTATTGCTAAATATTGATTTGTTTTGAATATTTTAGCGGCTGATGCGGCAACGAAAAATGGCAGGAATGTGAAAACACCACTGGCAAGCATATCGATTACTTGATAGCTTTGAGTTGTACCGGAAATAACTTTTAAAGCAACTAAGCCAGACATTAACCCTTTGATCATCCCGGCTCCAGCAATGGCAGGTACAATTGGTCCAAACACACCTGAAACCGTGTCCATAAACAACGATACAAGTCCCTTTTTCTCAGTTGATGTATCCTGTTTATTATCAGAATCAAGATTTAATTCTTGAGCTAATGGCTGAAAATATTCATCCACATTGGTTCCAATCACAATTTGTAACTGTTCATTTTGATACTGTGAGCCTACTACTCCTGGCAAATCATTAATTGAATCAAAATTAATTAAATCTTTATCCTTTAAGTTAAATCTTAATCTAGTCATGCAATGCCAAGCATTATTGACATTATCTTTTCCGCCAACGGCTTTAACTATTTTTTTGACCACCGTTACTTTATCCATAATCAACATCCTTTACTATAAATTTTAAATTAATTTTGGTTTCGCTTACTTAAAAAATATATCACACCAATTTAAAATATAAAAACCGACCTAAAATCAAAAAATCCGTAAAATATACCTATTAATCAGGGTTTACAATGACATATCATCTAAATTGGACTGCTTTTTATATAAAATAGCAAGAAACATCAGGCCAAATTGACAGCGCTTTTCATTGATGGTTCAATATAATCATCAACTTTAAAAAGGAGACTGACTCTATGCGTGAAAATAAAATTACGAATGTTATATGCTACGGTTTAAAACCAGCACGACATAACTTAGTGATTGTTAAAATACAAACTGAACAACATTATGAAGGTTTTGGTTGTGCTACGTTTCAGCAGCGACCATTGGCTGTTAAAACCATTATCGATGAATATCTAAAACCACTATTAATTGGACGTGATGCCAACCAAATTGAAGATTTATGGCATTTAATGATGGTCAATGCTTATTGGCGTAATGGTCCGATTTTAAATAATGCTATTTCAGGTGTAGATATGGCATTGTGGGATATTAAAGGCAAAATGGCTAATATGCCACTTTACCAATTGTTTGGTGGTCAATCAAGAGATGCAATCCCAGCCTACACTCACGCTGTCGCCGATAATATGTCTGACTTGTATCAAAAAATCGATGAAATTCGACAGCTCGGTTATAACCATATTCGCTGTCAGCTTGGATTCTATGGCGGCGACGCTAAAAATATGAAAACAACAATTAACCCATCGGTGGGTGCCTATTATGATCAAAACCAATATATGCAAACTACCCTCAAGATGTTCAAAGAATTACGTGAGCACTATGGAAATAAAATTGAAATTTTGCACGACGTTCATGAACGACTATTTCCAAATCAAGCAATTCAATTTGCAAAACAAGTTGAAGAATATCAGCCATATTTTATCGAAGATCTATTTGCTCCTAATCAAAATACATGGTTAAAACAATTACGTAATCAAAGTGCTACTCCGATTGCAACCGGCGAACTTTTCAATAATCCAATGGAATGGCAATCAATTATTAAGGAGCAACAAATTGATTTTCTGCGTGTTCATGTTTCTCAAATCGGTGGTATTACACCAGCACTCAAATTAGCACATTTCTGTGACGCTATGGGTATTCGAATGGCTTGGCATACTCCTTCAGATATGACACCACTTGGTATTGCCGTAAACGTACATTTGAATATTCATTTGCATAATGCGGCAATCCAAGAAAACATTGAAGTACCTGAAACTATCAAACAAGTATTTCCACATACACCAGTAGCAAAAGATGGCTTCTTCTATCCTATCGACCGTCCAGGAATCGGTGTCGATGTTAATGAAGCGCTGATTGATCAATATCCGATTGAATATCGACCACATGAATGGACGCAGAGCCGAATTCCTGATGGAACACTAGTCACACCTTAACTCAAAAAGAGCCTAAACTAATATGTTTAGACTCTTTTTATCTGTGGGTTTTAGTATCATCCTGCCGTTCAGAATGTATTTTTTTATTAAAGGGTACTAAATAAGTTGCCGTGTAATCAATTGCAATAACTTCACTATATTCATATAGTTTTCCATCTTTTAGTAAACAACGATTTATTATTTTCATCGCCGGTAAATGTGGCTTACATTGTAACAATTCTGCTTGGTGCTTATCAATAACGATTGGGGTGTAGCTCGTGATATAGTGGGAAATATCCAGTTCTGTTCCTTGAACGTATTTTTGAATCGAATGTTCAATTACAGATTCATCCAAGTCTTGAAAAAGATAAAATGGCATTTTTGATGTTTCAATCTGAACAATTCGCATATTAACGATTCTAATTCGTTGGAATATCCAAATATATTGATCAGAATTTAAACTGAAAACTCTTTTTTCTTCTGGAGAAGCATGCACCTTATGTAAGAAGATAACTTTTGACTGGATATGGCTGTATGGATTCTTGGTTAATGAATTATAGATCAATGGATTTTGTAATGCACTTGCCTTAACATAAATACCTGCACCCTGCACTGAATTAATGATTCCCATATCTTCTAACTGACGCAATGCATTCTGAATCGTATCTCTAGAAACAGAATATTGTTGTGCAAGCAATCGTTGATTGGGTAATTTACCAGCAACAAAATTATGTTGAAATATTTTACTTAATAAATCTTGCGTAATGAACTCTGCTTTTTTCAAATCAAATCCCTACTCCGTATCTTGTTTTGTTAGACCGTCCACTGCATAATATCACGCTATATATCAAAAATAAAGAGCTACGATCAATTGGATGGTGTAGTAACTCCTTAAATAAAATCACACTTTTAATGAACTAAAGTTATGTCTTGACGCATCTGGTATTCAGATCCTATCTTGTCCTCGTAACTTGTCAATAATTCTCAATCTACCATAATAAACTTACCATTAATAATACTGTCCTGAACATGATTATCGACTAACCCAGGTAACCAAACTCGCTTTGAATGAATCTCTCCCTGATAGGTCACAAAATAACCATTTTGAATCGCTAAGTCTCCGTGTTGCAATTGAAAGTTCCCATCAAAATAGGTGCTGTCCTTCAATAATATATCAATCAAAGTAATCCCCCTAACAATTTATACGCGGCGATGCTGATTGAAAAAATTGCGATGGCTGACTTTAACAAGCGTTGATTAACTCGATCACCGTTACGACTGCCGAACCAAACACCAATGCCATGCGCAATCAGTGCCACCGGTAATAGCCAAAGAATTGCTTGGCTATTTGAGTGATTCAAGTAGCCAATGACAGCTGGAATCCCAATAAAGATCGAGTTAAAAAGTGCGATTCCAACCGCTTCATGAACTTCAATTCCCAAGATGATCAAAATTGGCAAAACAATGATTGGACCACCAGCACCGGTAACCGCACAGATAAAGCCCGTCACAAAGCCGATAACAACAAGCAATGGTTGATTATAATGACTGTCAGTTCTTGGTTTATCTTTTCGAAATAAGATAGATAAGCCAGCAAAGAAAACCACGCCATATAAAATCAACATGACAATTCTAGGTGAAATAAGTAAATTGGCTTTAACACCTAAAAAGCTAGCCAAAAAACTACCAATACTCATTACACCTGCTAATTTAAAATTCAGTAGCTTTTTCCGCGCATAATTAAAACTACCAAAAACTCCTGAGACGATAAAAGCAGCAAAACTCATTGCTAACGCTTCTGAAGTATCTAAATGTAAAACGCTAATGTAGAAAATAGGTAAAAGAAAACCCGCAATACCACTAACACCTACTAATGCACCAACGATTAAATTAATTAAAAAGACTAATATCATCAGCAAGTTACGCTCCTCTATCTTAAGTTGATGGTTTGCGGTAGCTATAATTAAGTTTATTGCCAAAACTATTTAATTATACGAACAGGTTCAACAGCTTGTTTTACCAACTGCTTAGTTGATTTAATTCGCATATCAACTCTTAGTTTTTTAAAGTTGAAAAAGATATTCAATGTAATTGCAGTGATCGAACCAGATAATATCCCACTACCAAATATATTCTGTACTAATACTGGAAAAGTTGCATAGAAATTGGGGTATGTTGCTGGTATCATACAAACACCCAGACTTAATCCGACAACCAACATATTATGATTACCTTTAAATTCTACTTGTTTCAAAATATTGACCGCACTACCAATAATGACACCAACCTTAGTATAGTGACTATCTAAAAATCCTAGTTATGTTTTAGCTGTTTACAGCAAACATCAACTAGGATTTTCTTGACTCTTATTAAGATTTGAAGATCAATAATTTTAATTTTGTAAATATTTTTCATGCTACTATCATCTATCGCCGTAATGCGTTTTACAAGCCGCAATCAATAAAGTATCAGCCTTTATTTTATAAACTAACCGATTTTTACTATCAATACGTCGACTATACCAGCCGGAATAATCCGCCTTTAATTTTTCAGCTTGACCAATACCGTTAGTACCATTACGTTCGATATCCTTTATTAATTTATTGATTTTTTTAAGTGTTTTTCGATCTTCCGTTTGCCAATTTATATAGTCAGTCCAAGCTTGATCATACCATGATTTAATCATTGATCAATTCATGCGCATTACCGCCATTATCCTCTAAGTCTTTAATTGCCCGTTTTAAATAAGCCTGATTTTCTTTTCCATAAAAAGGGTCCGCAGTAATTTCAAACGGAAATCTCTGTTCTTTAACCAAGGTCTTAGCAAAAATGGTAAACGCCGTCGTAATATTTAAACCCATACTATCCAGTGTTTTTTCTGTTTCTTTCTTCAGATCTTCATCGACACGAATACTAATTGTACTTTTAGCCATAGTCATTTCCTCCTTTTATATGAATACATTGTATTCTTTTAGCAGGACATTGTAAACTAATATGAATATAATAAGCGCAATTTAACTATATGTGTATGTCGTTCTTTTGAAAAATCTCATTTTCTATATCACTGTTTCAAACTGATAACAAACCATATTACGCATAGCAATTTTAGAACCACCTTATCAGTTTGGACCGTTACCTGATTTCAATGAACTTTAATTTATCATATATTGTCTATTACTGTAATTACTTATCCCTAAAGATTTGCTGCATCACTCCTGTACCATATTAATTACTTCAAAATTCCTTGTTATTTTTTGGAGTAATTTAGTGACTTCGTGACAACGACTATAATCACTGCTTGTAATGATCAGCACTTATGATTCGAGTTGATACTTTTATGATCCTTGAATGATCAAATAAAACAAAAAACAGAACTAGCCATCAACAGGATTTGACAAAGAACTCTTATTTTTTAAAACAATTACAAAAATTTTAAGCTGTAATTCATCAATAATCGGCTACTGTTAATAACATCATGTTACATAAATCGTTTAAGCCTTGATCACTTCAACGAATTCAAAATATAGAAATAAGTCTGCGCCAAAATATCATCATGTTCCAGCGCAAATTGCATCTGTTCGTTGGTTTCCGCAACGGCAGCTGATTGTGCTAATTCAGCGCCCTCTTTTTGCGTAATTTGCCGGCCTTGATAGGCAAAATCGTATTCCACCATGCCTGCCCAAAAACTAATTTGGAACCCATATTGAAATCCGTAAAAATAGACATGTAGCAAGGCATCCAAATTTAGATTAGACGTTTTAGCGGTCTGCGCTTCTTCCCAAGTATCTACATCCTTGGCTACAGCAATTAAACTGGTCAATCGTGCGTTCATAATAGCATAATCTTGCGAGTCTTGGTCGCCTAACTTTTCGCTTAGTTTATTGAAAACCTGTTCAGTCCGTTCTTTGGAAATCTTCGCAAAGTTTGGCACTTGTGTCGGCAGCTCTTCCATTTTCATACCGGTTGCTTCTGCTAAATACCGTAAAAAGGCAGCGCTAATGCCTGTGCTCATCCCTGTTCGATAGATTGACTGAAACTTTGGTAGCCAGTCAGCAATCGATTGTTGATTCAACGCGCTGACTTGTCCTTCTAATTCGTTAGTGATCTGTTTTAAATCATAGGCCATTTAAAATTCCTCCATTAATGCTTGTATTCGCTTACGTACCAGTATACCACAGCCGCTAATCACTCAATAAATATAGAATAATAGTGCGCGACCACATTTTTTAGAATGATACTACTTCATTCGATTCCTAAGATTGATTTGACTTCTTCTTCGGTCAACGAGCCCTTATTCTCAGTTCCACTTAATACCTGATCAACAAAATTACGTTTTTTCTCTTGTAGCTTATAAATCTGCTCCTCAATCGTCCCTTTAGTAATCAAGCGATAAACTTCAACTTTCTTCTTTTGGCCAATTCGATGAGCTCGGCCAGTAGCCTGATCTTCAACTGCAGGATTCCACCACAAATCAACGAGGATCACGGTGTCAGCACCAGTTAGATTTAAGCCAGTGCCGCCAGCTTTCAGAGAAATTAGAAAAACATCCTTTTCACCAGCATTAAAAGCATCTACCATAGCCAACCGTTCTTTCGGCTTAGTGTTACCTTGTAGCATAAAAGTAGACATATTTTGTCTATTCAAATCTTGCTCAATTAAATCTAACATACTCGTAAATTGTGAGAAGACCAGCACCCGATGTTGATTATCACGAGCTTGATTTAAAATCTCTTTTAATTGTTCTAATTTACCTGAATCATGTTTGTAATCCTCAACGTACAGCGCTGGTGTATCACAAATTTGCCGTAAGCGGGTCAGCCCAGCAAGAATTGCAATTTTATTTTTAACAAAACTTTCGCTGGACATTCCTTTAACTTTGACCTGCATCTGCTTGAGCTGCGCTAAATAAACTAACTTCTGTTCCTTAGTCATTTCATTATATAAATTGGATTCCACTTTTGGCGGCAGGTCCTTCAACACTGCAGATTTTTCACGGCGTAAAATAAATGGTTTTACGCGTGCAGCAATTTCCGCTGGTGCTAATTTATTAAAAGCTTTTTTGCTTGGCAACAAACCTGGCATCACCAGTGCAAAAATTGACCAGAGTTCCTCGGCGCTATTTTCAATCGGTGTGCCTGATAACGCAAAGGTATTCTGTGGTGTCAGTTCACGTAAATTTTGGTTCGTTTTGGTATTACCGTTTTTAACATACTGCGCTTCATCCAGCACTAAATACTGCAGCTGCCGTTTTTTATACTCAGGTGTATCTAATCGCGCACTATTGTAGCTTGTAATCAAAACGTTGACGCTACTAGTTGCAATTAACTCACGGCGCTGTGCCTTTGTTCCATCAACGACTGCAACCGTTACGTCCGGCGCAAACTTGGCAAATTCTTCGCGCCAATTATAGATCAGGGAGGCCGGCGAGACAATTAGACTCACTTTGTCGGTCGTTAAATGGTTATTGATCAACGAGATCATCTGTAGCGTTTTACCTAAACCCATCTCATCAGCTAAAATACCACCAAAATGGTAGGAATCCAGCATTTCTAGCCACTTAACGCCCACTTTTTGATAAGGCCGCAATGTAGCGTTGACTGGCCGACTCTTAGCAACCTTAAATTTTTCTGGGTGGGCTAAGTTTATCGTTAAGCGTTGAAATTTTTCATCAAAGTTAGCTGTAGTTCCTAAGGCCGCCTGTACTGCCAATGCCTGTGATGCATGCATTTTAATTTGACCATGCTTAACTTTACCCTGAGCACGGATTTTAGCTAGCGCGGTCGATATTTTTTTCAGCTTATCATCTAGCACAACAATCGATCCATCACCACGTTCAATAAATGGACGCTCAACGTCTAGCTGGCCCAGTACTTGATCAACTTCATTTTCAGCTAATCCGGCAAAAGAAAAATTAACCGCCAAGAAACCATCCGCTTCGGCAACATCAATTTCTGGTTCTAATTCGGCTGAATCCTGTAGCATCGCTTGTAAATCATCTGAAACCGTAACAACACCATTTACGCGTAAATTAGGTAATTCTTCGACAAAAAACCGGTATAATATGTTGCTATCTTTGAAGCTTTTCACCCAAATTCGCCCAACTACTTGCTGAAAACCCAAGCTTTCCAAATATTGTTGCGCTTGTACTTCCTTTTCTAAATCGCGGCTGATATCTGAGCGTTGTTTAATAACATTACTATCGATCACTTCACCAGCATATTCATAGGCTAAGGTTAGTCGTAATGTCTGTTGCGACTTACTAATATCAAAGTGTGGCGTCATCTGCTGAACCGTCAATTGTGCTGGCAGTTCAATTACGCCAACTTTTCTGAAATAGGCCACAAAATCATTTAAGCGTGCACTCGCATTCTGTGGAAAATGTAGCGCCGTCGCTGGCGTGTAGTAAGCACTGTAATCCGATAACGTTTGTTGATAGCCATTAACAATTTGAATAATAATACGCATTTGTTCACTATTAGCGGCATAGAAGTTATTGTCTTGAATCAAATAATTATTATTATCAAGCGTAACGCTAAAATTCCGTTCAATCGTTAGGTCGTAGCCATCTTCTACTGTAATTAAATGGCCAACTAATAAACCATTATCCGGCTGAAAATCGTGTAACTCAATCTGCTTATAAACCTGCTTCTTTTCAGGCGAAATAAAACGAAAATCAGTTAACTGACTAAGTGTAGGCAGAATCTGCTGAAAACTATAATTATTCAATAAATAACATTTATTTTTACGGCCACCATAATAATTAGTATCACTTCTAGTCATCTCATTATCGACAGCAGTTAAAACGTCTAATAATTGCTGCTCTGGTTCCGCGAACGCCTTATGTGAAAGCTTAAAGCGCCGTTTACCGCCAGTTTGATAATCAGCACTATGCGCATATACAGCCAAGAAGGCATCAATGTCGCTGATTACATAGAACTTATTATCTACCTGGTCGGCGATTCGTAACTCGATCATTAACCGCTGCTCAGGGATTTGCCACCCCATACTGATTTCATCAATAAATAAGGTCACCTCTAAACGTAATGCAGTAGCGGTCACCTTATCCAAAGGCTGAAAATATTGATGCTCTGGTAATTCTAAATCCAGCAGAAAATCATTACCATTGGGCTTATCCGCTGCTTTGTGCAATAAAGAATGATCTGAAAGAATAGCTTTTGCTTGCATTAACTTATCAATCGTTTTTTTGCCATTAAAATAGTTATTCCACGCTTCTGGACTAGCACGAAGTTCATCATAGCGCCGCTTATCCAAATAAAAAGTCCCCGCAATTTGTGGATTGGCTTCTAACTTAGCTTCAAACTCTGCACTGATATCTAAATATTCTTCTGGAAATAAATCAGCAAAATGAAGATCATCCGTGTTGTGGTTAAATAGCGACTCGATTGGCCGTTTTTGTGTCTTTAATAGCTTGATGACTGCAGCGATATGCTTGCAATAGCCGTTATCTGGAAAAAAAGGGCACTCACAAAAATCAGCGTCGGGATCAACTGCGTTAACACTGACACCATACGGGTTAGTCCCGTAGACAGTTGCTTCAACTTCTTGCATTACATTATCGATATAATCAATTTGGACATTGCCATTAGCCGCAATATCACGCCCACGATTCCAAATTTTGACCGGCATTATTCTTGTTGCCATTTAATCCGCTCCAAGTTCTATTTGCATTTCTCATTGTCTACCAATTGTTGTTCCTATTTTACCTGATTTATTAGCTAAGGTTAAGTTTTAATGGCCGGTAAAAAAGTACGCTAGTCTTCAGCTAACCACTGCGCAATTTGTTGTTCGTAAATATCAATCAACTGCTCCTGTTCGACAAATTTGCCTAACGTGACAACCGAATCCATTTCCATTTGATATAGCGGCGTATCCACCTGCCAACGCCGCGTGCGCTTAGCGTCGGTTTTGCCACGTAAAACTAGCCATTTAGCCACTGCTGCTGGTTGTTGCAATGCACTGACGACTTCAATTGGCGTTTGCCGTAACTGCTTAAAGAAGTGCTCCGCCATTTGAATGCCTTTGCCATCCAAGTCACCAAGATAAGTGAATTGCACACTACGCTGCTCTAATCGTTGAATCAAAGTAACGTACGTCGCATTAAAATCATTACCGCCTTGTAACACTAGCGGCCATTGCGGATGGCGACGCAACAAATAAACAAACACACCGTTATTTTCAATCACGATCACGCGGTGATTTTGTAGCGGGAATTTATGCATGGCTGGTGCCTGCCATGGATTTAAAGTGAGCGGCTGCGGTAAATCAGTTCGGAAAACATTGGCGCTGGTAAAAGCCATCCCAATCAATTTTGCCGTTAACTCATTGATCTGCGCCGTTGTAAAATAATGGGCCAGCACCCAGCGGTAATAATCAAACAGCGCTGGATCAGTTTGCCCATCCGTTAACGTATGAGCCGTTAAACCTAAGGTCACCGCTTGTTGGCCTCGTGGCGGCAACTGCTTACCTGCTGCAATATCGGCAAACAGCGGCTCCAATAAATTAGCATTGGCTGGTAGCCGCCGCCCCGTCACCTGAACATATTCTTGTTGATAATCATTCATCGCGACTTTGCCACCTCAAAACTGGTTGCACCTGATTTTGATGAAATTGACCATCATTTTGCTGTGCTGGCGCGATTACTTCATACGCAATATTGGCCACGCCGTCCGCCAAAATTTTATTCTGTGCCCCACTAGGCATGGTTGCAATAAAATCAAAGCCAAAATTAGCAATTGTCTTGGCAAACGACTTTGCTGTCTCTGGATCAAGCTTATCCGCAAATTCATCGAACATTACTAAATACGGCTTATCGTTAACATTGCTCTGTTGCAACAACATTTTAGGCACTAACAACAACGGCAAGACCATGGCTTGTGCTTTTTCTGCACCTGATCCACCAGAACGAACAAACTTATCATCGACCTCTTCAAAAGCATCAACCGCACTTTGGCGCCGCTTGATCTGCACATGAAATTCCGACCACTGGCGCGTGTCCAATAAGTCATGCGCGTGCTGCATGAATTGTACGTCATCGTCGGCAACCTCAGCATCGTTAGCCAAAAGTTGTAAGCGGCGCTCAATTTCTGCTTGTAACGTTGGTCGCTTTTCAGCTGTTAAATCACAAGCCTCCGTAATCGCTGACGCTGCAACATCGACTGGCGTTAAGGCAACCCGCAATTTAATTCCTTGCGTATTCGATAAACCATCCGCCAACATTTGATTGTATTCGGTGATCACCCGATACTGCGTTGAGATTCGTTGCACTGCCGCAATCAAATAGGTCTCTTTTGCCATATCGTTACCACTTTTCAACTCAGCCAACGATTGGGTTACACCTGCTAATTCAGCTGCCATTATCGACTGTGCCTGGTTAATATCGAATGCTACTGCCGTTACATCGTCTTGTTCAACTGCTCCTTGATACATTGCACTAGCGATTTCTTCATGGCCACGTTCCGCAAATAACGTATCCAGCGCACTCCGATCAACACCGTCCCGGTTGCTACGATGAATTCGCTGACGAATTCGATCAGCAATGTCACTGTATCTACTATTACGAATCTCGCTACCATGGGCTTTAGCAAAAGTATTCGCATCGTCCACTGTCTGTAAATGCGTTGCCGCTGGTAAATATGGCGCTAATCCTTTTAACACCTGCTCAATTTGTGTTGCGCTAGTCGCCAATTGTGCTGCCTTAGTCCGCATATTACTCTCTGCAGCTTGCTGGCGGCCTTGCTGGGTACTTTTACGTTCGGATAAACTATGTTCTTCCGCCGTTAAATCCATCACTGCTTGATTGGCCTGAGCTAATTTATCATTTAACTGATGATCAATCACTAACGCCGCCAACATTTGTTGCCGTTGCGCAATCGTCTGCTGTACTTGTGCTGGCTCAAAATTTGGCTCCATACTGACTTGTAAAGTTTTAATTTGTTGTTGTACACCCGCTTGCTGTGCTTTTAAACTCACCTGTTGTTGCGCAAATTGGGTCAGCTGTTCCACAATTGCCGCTAATTGTGCCTGTTGCGTCGTTAAAGTAGCCAACAAATCAGCAGTTGCTAAAACAATCTTTAAATCAGAATGTGCTGTCAACAGTTCGTCACGTTGGGTCTTTAGTTGCTGAAACTGCTGGTTCATTTTAGCTGCGCCGTTTTCATGAATCGTCCGGTTATCCTGCTGCAGACCTTCGCGAGCACGACTAACTAATGGCCCCTGTGTGCGCTGTTCAATACTATTGCTCATTTGCGTTTGCATGTCACCAACAATAGCGACATCTTGCGATAGATTATTGATTTGTTGTGCTAAACTTTCGTATCGTGCAACCGACTGGTTTAAACGTTGAATATAGGTGTTGAATTTTTTGTTAGTGGTTGCTAAATCCGGCTGCGCCAAGACTTGACCTAACTCATGTAATTGTGCCGCTTGTCCATTTAACTTCACTTGCAGCGGCGCTAACCGATCAGTATTCACAGCTTGTTGCTTAGCTACCAATGCTTGAATCTGTTCCGTTATCGTCGTCAGCTCAACCTGTAAATTTTCTAATTGTGCCTGCTGTTTGGTATATCGCTGCAAGCGCTCCTGATCACGCTGAATCTGTTCCGCTAGCGCCGCTCGTTGTTGTTCAATCACTGCTTGCTTAGCCTTAGCTACGTCCAACTTACGTAATTCAGTCTGTGCTTCCTTTAAACTACTGGTCAGTAAATCAAGTTGCTGATCATATTTAGCGATTGCTGCTTGTGCCTGCGCCGCCTTTTCCTTTTGCTGCTCGTAATCTACATGTAGCGCACCATATGGTTTCAAGCCAATTTCATTGATGTGATTTAGATTTCGCCAAAAAATATCTCGCTTCATGGCAGCCAAGCGTTTTTGTGCCTGCTCAATACGCAACAACAAGCCATTTTTGCGATTAACTTCTCGCTGCGTTCCGGCAGCATTATGAATAATTAAATCATCGATACTCGGCTGAGCATCGCGCAAGGCCGCCTTAATTGGTGTAAACCGTGCATTACCACCAGTTAAAATAGGTGAGGCTAATAGCCGATAAACATTGGCTAATTGCCCTAGCGTTGCGCCATCATTGAATCCATAAACATGGGCAGCAACGTATTCGCGGTAATCACCGGCACTGGCAAAAACGCGCAGTTGCTCACCTAAGGCTGCATTAGCGGTTTTGAATTCATCTTCAGTCAAACTATGCCCTTGTGCATCAGTTGTCACCAACTCCAATGGACGCGTCACTGACTCATTGATCACCGCAAACCACCACGTTGCCCCAGAAGTTTCATCGTCTGTCCTCCGCGCCCCTAGACCCAGGATCACCTGTCGTGTAATGGAACGCATCGTCAAATAACTATAGCCAGTACGAACCTTCATCGCACTAGGTCCCCAACCGAGCAACATGCTTTTAAATGTGCGCGTATCCTGTTGGCTATTACGCGCGTTGGTTGACTTAGCAACTTTTTCGGTACCCTTAGCCGGATTAAAAGACGGCGTAGCAGTTGAACCATCGATCAGCATCGGAAAAAAACAGTTGGCTAACGTGGTTTTACCAGCAGCATTTTCACCAACTAAGGTTAAATTACCAAATTGTGAGGCAGCTAAATCCAGTTGAACGTATTTATTAAAATTACGTAAATGATAGCTGACTGGTGTTAAATGATTAGGTAAATTCAAATTTTCTCCTCCTCAGTTGCACGCACGGCAAAACGCTTAACCAATGGTGTCGGCAAAATATTCTGACCATGTTTGCTAGCTAAAGCATTTTCAAACAGTGCTTCTTTAACTAGCGTGATGCTAACGTTTTGCGGTGCCCCGTATAAACGTTCCACAATTTGGTGCACCCGCTGGTTTAATTGTTCCTGTGGCAAACCAGCCCCTAACGAACGGGCAACAGCCAAGGCAATAATGTATGGTTTAGCCGCACTACGCTGCCGTTGTCGGTCTAATAACAACGCATAGTCATCGCCAATTTCCAATTCAAATCGCTGCAGTTGTGCCCATTTCTCGGCGATTTTAACTTTATTTTCTACTAATACTGTCCATAGATATGGTGTTACCTTGGGACTTAAAAAACGCCGCCGCAATAAGCCACGATTAACCTGCTGAATTTCCGTCAATGGCGTGCGTTGTTGTGCCGTCCGCAAGTTATTGACCAAACACTGCGCGACACTGGTAAAATCAGGGCTAACGCTCCAATATTCTTCGACTAAAATCGCTTGGTCGCCTGGTGCTTGTTCTAATTGCTCTGGCGTGAATAACTTGAACCGTTCCACAAACAGACGCTTGATCAAACGGAAAATACGCTTCTCATCTAGATCAACCACTTCACTGCGAACTTGGCGAATAATCGTTTGTGCAGACACAATACGTCCATCTTCATCAGCCTGAATACTCGGCTCATTGATCACCGCTTTTAACGTGGCTAACAGCACATGAACTTCCTCAGCTGTCAATTGTTGCTCACCAACCAGTAGCAATAAATTTTCCTGATAATTATAAGGTCCCATCCCCAATAAATCAGTCAAATAGTTAGTAATTCGTCGCTGTACTAGCGGTTGTTTTAGCGCCGCAATTGCATTAACTGTATTATTAGTCATTTCCGGTGTGATTGTACTTGTAAAAATCCCGCGGTCAAACAATTGATTAATGATCAAGCGCTCATTTGCATGTAAATCTACCATTAATTAGCCTACTTTCTAATACGACAAATAACGCCATTTTTAGCGACACATTATACCATCTCAATTAAAAAAGCGGATTCAAGCACCAACATGAATCCACTTTAGCATGAATTTAAATCAAACGAAAGGGGAACACGTGAAATTTTCAAACGTTGTCTTTAGCTTCTTAATCAAACCAAGCTTCAAAGCCACAAGGCAAAAAAACACTGAAGCGTTCACCCTGACAATGCAATTGAATTGGTGGAGTTGCCGCCAATACTTGCACTTTTTTCACCGAACGACCAAAGGGGGCAAAACTAGCATAATGGGTATATCCAGTAGCGCTAAATAAACGCACCACCTCATCCCGCGCCGTCATTGTAGTGAACGTCAAGTCATGATCAATAACTGCGTGTTGCCCATCGTGCATGACTAACTGTTGAAATTCAGCCAACGCTGCTTGCCCATCATCTTCAGCCATGTTGTCCACCGCTACTGTCGGATTATCCGCTTCAGTAAAAATTTGCTGCTCACGCTGCTTGGCCACATAAGTTACCGGTCCCATAGTTGCTGCTTCTAACAAGTCAGCGTTATCTTCCACATCACGATCAAAGGGCAAATGGCGCGGTAATGCTGCCGCAATTGGGATTGTGTTGAACTGTTGCAACAACGCATCGATTTCGCCAGTTAACGCCTTAATATCAACAGCTTGATTGCGGACATGTTCGAACTCTTGACTCAATAACTTGATGGCGTTCAAAATAGTTTGGAACAATAAATAAATCGAGTCCAAACTGCTATCAATTGCCTGACTACTGGAATCAAAGCTCAACGCCATTTGCTGTAATTGCCGCTGGACGTAAGCTTTAGTCCGATTAAAACGACGTAACATCCCTGCTGTATCGCCGACCGCACGCGCAGCATCTAAATCATCAGCGCCTTGTTGCGAACGCGCCACACGCTCAGCAAAATCGCTCATTTCATTTAGTCCCTGAATTCGGGGTGCTTGCTGCAACAATTGCCGGTAAGCTGGGATCGCCTTTTCCCGTAACATCGCTTGTAAATGGTCTGCTGCTTTGCTGCCATGATTAAACGCCAAGTCATTGGCCAACTCATCTAAATCCTCGTCCAGCTTATGCATGCCTTTCATCACATCTTCATAAGCCGCCAGCATATTGGCAAAATCATTATAAAGTTGTGTCGTGGCAGCGTCAGTTCCAGCACCGCTGATTTTGGCCAGCAACTGACAATACTCGTTGATTCGCATCGTGTTAGCAGTCACTGTACTTTCCGCATCAACAACCTTTTGCATCATTCGTAAATACTCAATACCGCTACTGGTAATTTTATACACTGAAGTTTGATGAGTCAGTTGTTTACCACTTTTAGTATGATCGCGCACTTTGCGCGCACTAACTTCGACTAACCTAGCGCGCTCAGTTAGCACAGCCAGCACGTTTTTCAACACATCATCAGAAATCGGCGCTTCTCGATTGTCAACGTCCAAATATTCACTATTATATTTATGCGCCAAAAAATCCAGCGTGTTGGGGACCCCGTTGGTCGTGCTATCGCGGTATAAAATCATCAAAATATTCCAGCCGGCCAACGGATGCTTGTGATTCAAGCCTAAATTGGCCGCCAAAAGTAGATTTTTTAATGGTTGGGCTAACGTGACGCTGATGATGATCACCTGCACTTTCTTCTGGCATAAACTAGCCTTAGTATACGGGATACTAATCAAATTTTCTACGCCTGAGTTGACAAGCCATGAAATAATCTCTTTAATCTACTATAGATAGCTAATATAAGGAGGAACCTACACATGCCAATCAAAAACAAAGTTGTCGTCATTACCGGTGCTTCTAGCGGTATCGGTGCCGCAACTGCTAAAGAACTCGCTAAACAAGGCGCCAAAGTGGTACTCGGTGCGCGGCGAACTGAACGACTTGAACAATTACTGACCGAAATCACTACCGCTGGCGGTCAAGCAGTCACACAACAAACAGATGTCACTGACCATAAACAAGTTCAAGCACTAGTAGATCTAGCGGTTGAAAAATTTGGCCGACTTGACGTCATATTTAACAATGCTGGCTTAATGCCCCTGTCTAAACTACATTTACTAAAGGTCGACGAATGGGACCGCATGATCGACGTTAATATCAAAGGCGTTTTGTATGGTATCGCAGCTGCACTTCCAATCATGCGCCAACAAGGTAGCGGCCAGATCATCGCAACCGATTCCGTTGCCGGCCACTTTGTTCACCCCAACACAGCCGTTTATGCCGGCACTAAATTTGCCGTACGGACGATCATGGAAGGCCTGCGCCAAGAAGAAGGCAAAAATAATATCCGCTCAATGATCGTCTCACCTGGCGCAGTTGAAACAGAATTGTATTCAACCATCACTGACGAAAAGGTACGTGCAAACACTTATAATAATGAACGCTCTTACGGCTTAAGCGACGTTGATATTGCCAATGCAGTTGCTTACGCCATTGGTCAACCAGAGAACGTTAATATCAATGAAATTCTGTTACGACCGACAAAGCAACCACTTTAAATTGAACGTAAAAAACGCCACTGAGGGTTGCTGACTCAGCGGCGTTTTTTTGCGTTACACAACTAATATATCATTAAATAAAATCTTCCCGTTGTGGTGTGAAGCAATCTAGAACTTGACTATCGTCTTCTAACGGAATGCAGCCATGTTCAACGTTTGATGGGAAGTAGATACTGTCGCCAACATGAACTTCTTGTACATCAGTATGATCAGAATAAACAATTTCGAATTTAAACGAGCCTTTTTTGATATAAGTAACTTGTTCATGCACATGATGATGTGTTGGAATCTCAACATCTGGTGTTGCTTTTCTGAAGAAAACTTGGGCATACATTAAAGTGCCTTCGTGCGCCAAGACTTTGCGGTATGAGTTTTCGTCAATTTCATCAACCTTGATATCATCGTATTTATAGAACATAGTAAATTCCTCCTAATATTTTTATTAAAATCATTATACACGTTAGTTAGTAATACAAATCTAAGCACGAGACTAGAACCATTTAAAGATAAAGTAAACTAATGCAGAGATCCCAATAAAGTCAGGATCAGCAAAGGTTGTCCCTTGTGCACCTAAGAATGAGAACAATGGCAAGGAAACGGCTGGCAAGATGGCTAATAATAGCCCATCAACAAAGCTAGAAATCAGTGCGCCACGGAAGCCACCAGTGGCATTCCCGTAAATACCAGCGGCACCACCAGTGATAAAACATGCCATTAAGCCAGGTACGATAACGGGTAAACCGATAAACGGGAAGATAAAGATACAGACAACCCCAGTTAAGAAACTAACTAAGAATCCAATTAAAGCTGTGTTAGGTGATTTCTCAAACAGAACTAACACATCAACACTGGCAATTGCGCCTGGTGCAAAGACTTTGGCAAACCCTTTAAATGCTGGTACGATTTCTTCAATAAAGAGCTTAACGCCCGCTTTAACAATGAATAGCCCACTGGCAAAGATTGCTGATTGTTCCATGATGAAAACCCAAAAATTAGCGCCATCAGCAAGTTTAGATACGTAAGCTGTCCCAGCGAATAAACCGCTGACCAAGAATAAGATAAACATAGTCAAGGTTGTCGCAACGTTAGGATTCTTCAAAAACAAGATACTATCATTTAATTTGATATCTTCAGTATCGTTGTCCTTATTACCAAATTTTGAACCTAACCATGAACCAATGAAATACGCAATCGAGCCACTATGAGCAATTGTGTATTCATCATTACCCACAACATCTCGCGTATACTTCCGTAAAAGGTACGGCATAATTGCCATGTACAACCCAATAAAAATTGCCCCAATAATAATTGTGATTGTCTTACCATAATTAAGATCCGTCAATACTGCAGTGACAGCAAAAGCCATGAAGATAACCAATTGTAGTGATAAATAGATGTTCTTAAATTTAGTGAAACGTGCAATGATAATGTTGAGTACTAAGGCTAAAGCCAGCATCAAGGCTGCTGTTGAACCGAGCTTTCCCAACGTCATCGCCATCATAGCTTCATTACTAGGGACGATCCCCGTTAAATGAAACGCATGACTGAAAATCTGACTAAAATAAGTTAAAACACCACTTAAAATCCCACTACCAGCTTTGATCATGGTGAAACCCATAAAGGACATGATTGTCCCTGTGATCAGTTTAGAAGGCTTGTTCTTTTGGAACAATAAGCCCAGAAATGTGACCAGCGCAATGATAATCGACGGTTGACTAACAATCGATAAGAACGTCTTCATCGTTTTTTCCTCCTCTATTCCACAATGGATAGCCATTCTGCTACGGAAAAATCTATTAAGCTAAAAGATGAACTAAGGCACTTGCTACTAAATCGATTTAGTTTTTGTTAATAGGTAAAATAAGCTTTAATATTGCATGTTATTGCAAACAACTAAATCGATTTAGTAAACTCCCAAAAAAATTGGATTTTCTAACTAGCCTTATCAATAACTAAACCGATTTAGTTTTGTTAGAAATAAAAACTGACTACAAAATCATCAACAACTTGCGTGCGCAACGCTACAAAATATTTGCTAAATAAAATTTAATCAACAAGTATTTCACAAATTCATAATAACAGCGCTTACATTTCCTGTCAATAATAATTTTTAAATTATTATTTTTTTCACTGAGTTACGGCGCATAAATTGTGGCTGAGCACGCTTAATTAACTCGTAGGTTTCTGGTAACTTAACGTCATCATAGCCCACTTTATAAATCAAGCGGATAGCAGCATTAGTCCCCATCTCATAAGTTGGCTGAGCAATTGTTGTAATACTCGGTGAAAAGAAAATTGCCGGGGCAATATTATCGATACCGATCAAGGAAAAATTGTCAGGAATTTTTAATTGATATTTCTGAACGTAAAGTAGTATTTGTTCTAAAATCATATCATTCCCAGCTAAAAGTGCAGTCGGTGGCTGTTCCAAATGCCGCATCTTTGCCACTAAATCCATGATTTGTGTAATATCACCACTTGCTACATAATCCGGTGAATCAATTAGTTGCTTGTGCGTAGCAATATAATCATGGTAACCTTGCATGCGCTCAACCCGAGTTGTGATTGGATGTTTTTTGTACGGAAACGTGATGATGCCGATACGAGTATGGCCGTTCTGCATAAACTCATCCATCGCTAAAGTTACGGCTGCTTTATTGTCCAATAAAATAGTATCCACTGTCTGCGATAAACCAGAAATTTGGCGATCCAAAAAAACTAATGGAATTTTTTGATCAATTAAATTTTGATATAATGCCTGATTAGCCTGAAAAGGAAAGGTGATAATGCCATCGACTTGCCGTGCTACCAGAGAAGTAATGTACCGGCCTTCCTTTTCTGGATCATCATTGACGTTACAGACTAGAATTTGCACATTGACCTTTTGAAACTCTGCTTCTAATGCCTCGATGATTTCCGTAGTAAAGCGTGAACGGATTGTTGAAACAATAATTCCAACCATATGCGTCTTTTTTTGTCGTAACCCCCGAGCTAGCTGATTAGGCACATAATTTAAGTCTTCAATTGCTTGCGCCACCTTTTTTCGTGTCGCAATACTCATGAAATTATAATGATGATTTAGGTACTGTGAGACCGTGCTCTTTGAAACGTTGGCTCGCTTAGCGACATCCTGAATTGTGGTCACAGTTACTTCGACTCCTTTGCTTTACTCCATTTTATACTAAAATCCGAACATACCCCAGCTTTATTTACCAAATCAATCGAAATTTCAAGCGCGCTTGAAACGGCGCTTAAAATTTAATCTATCGCTAATTATTTAAAATATCTTTCACTATTTCCATCTGTGAATATGGTAACATATTTTTTGATATATAAGTTCCTTTTTCATGAATCCGCCTACATATACTGAAAAACGCCAATTACATATTTATCAAATATCCAGCACTTTACCCTGTAGGTCGAATATAAATTGAATTATTAAGTATTATGTGAAATAATTATCAATGAAAACAATTTATAACTATTAAGGAGTGATATCTATTGAAAATTAAAGCAGCAGTTGTAGATAAACAAGGCGCCGAATTCACCTTAAAAGA
>NZ_RHOF01000030.1 GCF_003946445.1 Loigolactobacillus jiayinensis
TATTTTATCAATTAGCTAAAAGTATTTGGCTAACTTGATTATAAAACGCGCGTAAGAAAATTATAGGGCTATTCGCTAAATTAATCAATCAAATTTATCATGAATTAGCGTTGGAAGCAATACGGTATAAATCCAGATACTCCAGCAGATTAAGCGTTTGTAGTGCCTAAGTGCTACAGCATTGCGACTCTAAGTGTTTGGTTAGGCATTTTACAGAAAATATTGACATCAATAATTTAAAAAAATTCGCATAAAAAAAGAGGCTACAACATAAGCAAAAGTTATGTTGCAATCTCTTTTTTTATTGCCAAAGTACAGCAAATCTGTTATTAATCGAAACGGCTTAAAACCATCATTAATTCACTATCTTCTAAAGCTTCCATGCTATGCAATTCGCCACGTTCCATGACAACAGCACGGCCGGGATAGATTTCTTCACTACCATCAGCGTGGTTGAACTTAATGCGTCCTTTAACGGGGATCACAACACCATGCGCTGGCGCTGGATGTAACTTGCCCTTACCGGTGATTTCACCCTTAGCAAGTGTACGGTGACCAACAATTTGTGACGGTATATTAAAAAGATGCTCATGCACACCAGCACCTGTAGCTCCAGTTAGAAATTCCACGATTAAACACTCCTTTGATCATAGGTTAACTACTATTAAAAGCGTTTGCTTATGGAAAGTCAATTAGGGTTTCGCCGTAGTTTCCTGGGCCATTGCCGCTAAACCGAGCTGATTTAAATAATTAAACGGTCGATCATAATAAGGTGAAAAAAGCATATCAACAAACGCTAATTGCTCGATCGTATTTTTATTTTGAATGCACACTGACAATAAGTTGGCTGATTGAGCAATGTCATAGTCGCTATACAATTGACCGCCGAGAATTTGATGCGTTTTACGGTCATAAACTAGCCGCATGGCGATTGGCGTGGTCGTTGGCATGAACTCCGGCCGATAATTATCGGTTAATTTCGCTACCGCAGCGTCAAAACCATGTTGCTGCGCGCGGGCCAGCGTTAAGCCTGTTGAAGCCAGCGTTTTACCATAAAGGTGCAACGCTGAGGTTGCCTGAGTGCCAATATCGGCTAATGTTTCCTTGAAAATATTCATCCCCACTAACATCCCTTGGCGCACCGCATTGGTGGCTAATGGTGCGTAGGCATCGGTTTGCGTTGGATTATAATGCACCGCCACTGCATCGCCGGCTGCGTAAACCGCCGGATCAGAGGTGCGCATGTAGCGGTTAACGCGAATTGAGCCATCCTTATTCAAATCAATTTGTCCAACCACTAAGTCAGTTTGCGGCCGGAACCCAACACAGATCACCGCCAAATCAGCTTGATGTTCAGCTTTATCAGTTTGAATATACACATGCTCAGCATCGCTATCGAATTTCAATGCGGTTTCACTAAGCTTTAATTTAACGCCATGGGCAGTCAAATCAGCAGCAACCTCAGCTGCTAAATCCGTGTCGACATAATGGCTTAGCAGTGAGTGTACACCATTGATCAGCGTCACCTGATGGGCGGTATTACTGTAGCTTTCAGCTAGTTCAACGCCAATATAGCCACCACCAATAATCGCAATGTGTCGTTTATTTTTGGCCGTCGCCGCAATCTGCGTCGCGTCAGCATAATCCTTACAAATCAAAATATTCGGCAGACTGACCCCTTGAATCGGAGGAATCACCGGCACTGAACCAGTAGCAAGAACTAACTTATCATAGTGATCCATGAATTTACGGCCAGTATTTAAATCTTCCACTAAAACCTGCTTATGCGCCATATCAATCTTGTAGACGTCATGTTGCGTGTGCACCTGCGCTCCTAATTTCGTCAGATCAGCCGGCGTCGCATAAAACATATCCTCCAGCGACTTAACCGTTCCACCAAGATACAACGAAATACCACAGGAAAGAAAGGATATATTATCGTGACGCTCATAGATCGTGACCTGTGTTTGCGGATGTGTTTGCAGAATTTGCTGGGCTACGCTAGTACCGGCGTGGGTACAGCCAATAATAATCACTTTCATTGCTTTCATCCCATTCTTTGTAAGTGCCCTGAGTTTAGCACATTGATAGCGCTAACTCTAACTAAATTGCTCACTTAATTAACCAGCGGCAACGATCGCTGTAGCAACAATTGCCGGTCAACTGGTCTGTTCACGGCTTGTCAGCTGCACCTTATAAGTCACTTTTTGAGTCCCTAACTTTAAGATACGTTAAAAATAGGTTAGTTTATTTTTTTAAATCCAATTTAGCGCGTTTTCGCCACTAAATCGAGCGCGTTTTGCATTTCTGGGGTAATTTCTGTTGCTGGTAAATTCGCCGCCAAATTCGCTGCCAAAATCAAGCCGATCGTTTTGTCGATGGTCGAACGTACCGCCGTTAGTTGGATCAATACATCAGGCGCCGGCCGCTGTTCGGTCAACATATGCTGAATGCCACGCAGCTGCCCTTCTGCACGTTTTAAGCGATTTAATAGTTGTTCATTCGTAGTCATAAGCGCACCCTCCTAAATCCAATTACTAGTTCAATTTTACCGCAAAAAGTTGCGCTTCGGGCAGGAACTTTTCCAGCTGAAATGAGGCACTAAAAAACCGACCACCAGCAGCAAAGTCGCCACCGGTAGTCGGTTGTTATTTCTATTGAAATTGGTCCAAATTGATGAAGTAATCTTGATACCAAACCAAGAACGTGTAAATGACCCAAACTTGGCGGCGGCCATCATGCTTATCAGCGTGCGTGGCATCCAGCAAGTCAAGAATCTGTTGCTGATCAAAGAATTCCTTGACGAAGTCTTGACTGAAAACGTCACGAACCTGTTGATAAAACTTATCTTCCAGCAACCATTGATGGATCGGCACTGGGAAACCAAGTTTTGGTCGACTAGCAAATTCCTTGCCTAAATGCCGTTCGGAAGCACGACGGAAGGCATATTTAGTATCCTTAGTGTTCAATAAATATTTGCTTGGAATACTGTTGGCTAGTTCAGCGACATCACGATCTAAAAATGGTACTCGTAGTTCCAAGCTGTGCGCCATCGAAATTTTATCAGCTTTTTGTAAAATGTCGTTAGCCATGAAATGGTGCAAATCAATATATTGCATCTGCTTAACTTCATCGGCATTTTTGACTTTCTTGAAGTCGCGCTGATAATTATCGCTCACGTTCAAGTTATTTTTGTAATCAGCAGTAACTAAGTTGTTGGCTTCAGTTGCGCTGAAAATGGTTGGGTGCTCAAAAGTATAGATCACCGATTCGCCAACGTAGAATTCGCTGGGTTTAGCCAAGCGCGTATACAAATGCACCTTGCCGTGGAAGTTACGGCCGTTTTTAATACGTTTGGCTAAATGATAACGCGTGCCCCGTGGTAACTTGCGCAATCCTTCCGCGAAAACCTTGATCACTTCATTGTGCGAGTGCATGCCGTAGTTAACGTAGCCGGCGAACATTTCATCGGCCCCTTCACCCGACAAGACAACGGTGACTTCTTTGGCGGCCATTTCCGATAAGAACCACAATGGAATCAAGCTAGGATTACCGTCTGGTTCGTCCATGTGATACTGCATTAACGGGAATTTGGCGAAGGCTTCATCACCGTGCACCGTCGCCGTGTGGAATTCTAAGCCAAGATCATCGGCTAATACCTTAGCACGGCCAGCTTCGTTGTAAGTCTCATCAAAGCCAACACTGAACACCTTTTCCGGTTTCAGGATGCTGGTCACATAGCTACTATCGACACCTTCAGATAGGAAGCTACCAACCGGCACATCAGCGATATGGTGCAACTTAACTGACTCTTCGACTGATTTGTTGATGGCTTCGACGGTTTCATCAAAGCTCATATTATTTTCCGTGTAATCAGCATCCCAATATTGCTCAATATCGACATGGCCATCACGCCACATGAAATAATGACCAGCCGGAAACTTGAAAACACCTTTGAAAAACGTCTCATCTAAATCATTATATTGGTTCATTAAATAAGGCTTCAGTGCATCCTTATTCAGTTGCTGCTTGAATCCAGGATGCTTCATGAACGTTTTCAACTCGCTGGAGAACATAAACGTTCCATCGTCCAAATATGTGTAATACAACGGCTTGATGCCGAAAAAGTCGCGGGCACCAAACAGTTCTTCTTTAACCGTATCCCAGATGAAAAAGGTAAACATACCGCGAATCCGTTTGAGTACGTCTTTACCCCAAGCTTCGTAGCCGTGCAATAAGACTTCAGTATCCGTATGTGTCTTGAACACATAACCAAGGTTTTTCTCGAGATCATCGCGCACACTCTGGTAATTATAAATTTCGCCGTTAAAAACGATCAGTTTCGTATTGTCAGCATTATAGATTGGTTGCTTACCATTGGTTAGATCGATGATTGAAAGCCGCCGAAAACCAAGCGCCACATCGTTGTCAACGTATTTGCCTTTGTCATTAGGCCCACGATGTTTAATCACTTCAACTTGTTCATCTAAAACCAAATTTTTGTCAGCAACCGATAAGTCACCGCCAGCAAAGCCGATAATTCCGCACATAAAAACTCCTCTTTCATAATTAAATAAGAATTGCTGCAGCAAAGCCACAATGAGCAGCTTAATAAAAAGCGCTTGCTACAACACACGACAGCATAACAGCCCATGCCTGAACGCACAGTACCATTTTCAAATAAAAATAGCCGCAAAAAACGCGGTTACTTTACGTTTACAAGCATAAATTTCATTATAACATTAAGTGCAACCCAGAACAGGGCCGACTAAATAAAATTATGACTTAGTTGTACCGCTTGATTATTGCAAGCCGCTAAACCGACGAAATAGACGCACACCTGTTTGCTTAGGGCAAATGTCACCAAACTGTAATCTAATCAGCGTTGACAGTAGTTTGTTGAGATGCTAATTTAAACATATGTAACAGTAGATATTTAAGAATAACTTAATTAATTTTAAAAAATATGAAACAACACTAATTGTATCCTGAAGTTATTCTACCGACGTTCAGCTGGTATGCTGTAAACGTCTACAAGGTATGCGCGTTTTTTGACACAGATTGCATCAATATTTGGGAGGATTTTATTATCATGCAAAAAGCATCCAATGAACAGAAAGTACATTATAAAATGTATAAGGCTGGAAAAAGCTGGGTCTTCACTGGGATCTCAGTTTTAACGTTAGGCCTCGGCTTGTTTGGCGCACAAAATGCTGCCCATGCCGCAACTAGTAAAACCGCTGCTGACCAGACGACAACTGACGATACCGCTGATTTAGACAGCAACACTGCAACGCTTAAAACTAGCGCTGCTGCTACCGCTGATAGCACTGCCGCTGAATCAACAGCTACCAGTGAAGCATCTGCTGCCGCAGCGAGCACAGCTAAGTCAGCCGCTGCCAGTGCCGCAGCCGCTTCAACAGCTGCCAGTGAAGCTGCACAATCAACTGCTAATAGTGTCGCTGCAGCCAGCGCAACCGCTAAATCCGCGGCCGCTAGCACAGCTAAGTCAACGGCGGCTAGTGCTGCAGCCAAATCAACAGCAAACAGCGTTGCCGCTAAAAGCGCTACGCTAAGCGGTCAAACTACTTTGGCCACTGCATTGCAAAACGACAGTAGCACAACGGCAAGCACTGCGAGTGCCACTACTAGTACAGCAACTGCTAGTCAAACTAGTGCAACGGCTGTATCCACGGTAACTTCTGCGACAACCAGCGCGGCACAGACTGAAACTAAGGCTGCCAGCACTGCAACTGACGCTAACAGTACAACAGCGGCTGCATCAACCGCAACTTCTGATGCAACCAGTAACGCAACAACAGAAACTACAGCAACTAGTACAGCAGCAACTTCTGCAGCTAGCACTGCAACTTCTACTGCAGCTGACGACACTGCTGTTAGCGACGCTACTGACGCAGAAGCAACAACTGATGACGCCGCTACAGCAACGACCGATAACTCAGTAGCTGAAACAACACCTGACACGACAACAGAACAAGCTGACGCAACTGCAACGACCAGCAATGCTGCCAGTCAGGCAACCACTAGCACTGCCGCTACGGAAGTTACTGCTAGCCAAGCTGCAACTAGCAATGCTGCCAGCACCGCTGCAAGTCAAGCAACCAGTCAAGCTGCTATTTATGCATTGGGTGACGCTGACGATTCCGCCGTTGAGGCCGCTAAAGCTGCTGCCTTGGCTGCTTACCAAGCAACCGGCGAAGCACAGACGATCACGCGTGTTGCTGCTAATTATACGTTATCCGCGGCAAACCAAGCCTTCCTTGACAGTATCAAAGCTGGCGCGATTACTGGCTGGAATAAATATGGTATTTTGCCATCACTAACTGCTGCCCAAGCAATTTTGGAAAGCGGCTGGGGTAAATCAAGTTTGGCCGCTAACTACCATAACTTATTTGGGATCAAGGGGTCATACAATGGTAATTCTGTTTCCTTGCCAACTTCTGAATATTATGGCTACTGGACGACCATTTACGACAGCTTCCGCGTTTATCCAAATAATTCAGCCAGTGTCGAAGATCATGGCTTATTCTTAACGCAAAATTCACGCTATAGCAACTTGATCGGCGTGACTAACGCTACTACAGCAACAACTTTGATTCGCCAAGATGGTTACGCTACTGCACCATCATATAGTAGTCAATTATTGAATATTATTAATACTTATGGTTTAACTTCATGGGATCAGATCGCCTTTAACGGTGGCTCCGCTTCCTCATCGACTGGCAGTTCAAGTGGCGCAACTAGTTCAAATACTAGTACTAACTCAACCAGTTCAAGTTATACCGTTCAAAGTGGCGATACATTAACGGGCATCGCGAACAAGTTCTCAACCACAGCTGCAACTTTGGCTAGCAAGAACAATATTAGCAACCCTAACCTGATCTATGTCGGCCAAGTATTGAATGTTGCTAAGGCGGCCAGCGCGACAAATACTGGTTCAACTTCTAGCACAACTAGCAATACTGGTTATTACACCGTTAAAAGCGGTGATACATTGTCAGCCATTGCACGCACTTATAATACGACTGCCGCAACGTTGGCAAGTAAAAATAGCTTGAGCAACGCCAATTTGATCTATGTTGGCCAAAAACTAGTTGTCAGCGGCACTAGTTCAAGCGCTACGACTAATACGAGCAGCACAACTAGCAGCAGCACATACACCGTTAAAAGCGGCGACACGCTATCTAGCATCGCCCGCACTTACGGCACTACTTCATCAGCCTTGGCTAGCAAAAATAGCTTAAGCAACGCTAACTTGATCTATGTTGGTCAACAATTAGTCGTTGGCGGCACAAGCGCAAGCACCACAACAAGTAACGTTAGTAACACAACTAGCAGCAGCGCGTACTATACAGTTAAAAGCGGTGACACCTTATCCAGCATCGCTAGAACTTACAACACAACTGCAGCAAGCTTATCTAGCAAAAATAGTTTAAGTAACGCTAACTTGATCTACGTTGGTCAAAAATTAGTGGTCACCGGTAGCACCGCAACTAGCGCTACCGTCACTAAATTAAGTAACAGCAGTAACTACACCGTTAAAAGTGGCGACACCCTTTACACGATTGCCGCTGCTCACGGCACTACTGTTGCTGCACTAGCAAGTAAAAATGGGATCAGTAATGCTAACTTGATCCACATTGGCCAAACATTAAGCTTCTAATCTGAATTCAAAAGCAGCCGGCGAACAAAATCGCTGGCTGCTTTTTTAATTTCTTACGCCATAACTGCATAAATATGCTATACTATTTAGGTAAGTTATTTGGGTCCGTAGCTCAGTTGGGAGAGCGCCTGCTTCGCATGTAGGAGGTCGACGGTTCAAGTCCGTTCGGATCCATCAAGTAGTATCAAGTCTACCGCTAGTGCTGTTAATTCAGTATCTAGCGGTAGATTTTTTTTGTGTTGGCTTAAATTGAACTAATTAGAAAGACGCTGACCGCAATCTACTTAAGTATAGACAAAAAAATAAACCTATCGGCATTAAACGGTAGGTTTATTTCAACTTAGTAGCAACTACTTATTTTGCTGTCATAATATTGGTCAGCATGAAGTCTTTGGCCTTCACTAATTGGCCGTTGTCCTTTAACGTTCCTAATTCAACGAAGTTATCTTCTTGTTTTTGGTAAATTTTAGCCAATTTACCATTTTTAACCATTTTACGCACTTGTGCTGCGGTGTATTGGGTTTGAGTACCAGTTAATTGACTCTTAGCATCTGCTTTACTGATAGCGAGCTGTTTAGCCACTGCTGTGTAAACACTGGCTTTTCCAGCTTTACGATCATCCATTGCCTTGTACATAGCTGTGGTGATTTTCTTCAACAAAGCCTTATGATTTTTGGCAAATTTAGCGCTAGTGACCCATGAACTTGGAAATGGCATTGACGCTGCATAATCACTATCTGACGCAATAGTAACGGCATCGCTACCTAACTTGCTTTTAATTTTCGTCGTCCCTGGTGCCCATCCTGCTACGGCATCAACTTTACCGGAGATCATGGCGTTAGCTAAATTATTTGCACTAACGTTGACCAGCGTAACATCATCTTCAGTCATCCCAGCTGACTTCAGTGCTGTATCAAGGATTTGTTGACTCGTAGTCCCACTAATGACGGCAACTTTTTTACCTTTCAACGATTTAATACTAGTGGTACCAGCTTTTTTACTCCCGATAATCTCATCAGACGTGCTTAAACCGTCAAAGAGGAACACTTTTGCCTTACCTTGTGCTACCGCGGTGTGGGCACCAGCACCAATATTCCCAATATCAATACTACCAGAATTTAACGCCGAAATAATCGCTGGGCCATCGGTAAAAGCGATCATTTTAACTGTGATTCCCTGCTGCTCATAATAGCCAGCCTGATCCGCGATAGCTGCTAAAGCAACACTGCTAGCGTTGGCCATATAGCCGATTTTAACCGTTGTTTTGCTACTATTACTGGATGCGCTGTTACTGCAAGCTGCCAATGAACCAACTAATAACGGAATCATTAGCAGAAGCATTAATACTTTCAGAAGACGTTTTTTCATTTTTAATAGTCCCTTTCCATCACTTAATTCCTTACTACCATAGCGAGGCAACCTTAAAACCAACTTAAGCTGACTTTAAGGTGTGCTACCTATACTGCAGTCATAACAGCGTGTGACGGAATTTAACAACCGGTCAGTCATTCGAACGCTTTTTCGCGCACACTCTTAATTAAGGACAGTGAATAAATTGAAAGATTATTATACGTACACAACGACAGCACTCCAAGCACAGGCAAAAATACCGCTAAATGTGCTGCCTGACGCCACGGCTGTATTTCACCATTTAGCCACAACAATGGTTGACGTGATCAGCGCCAACAATACTAATAACGCCCCAACAGTAATGGTCGTCCCTGTAGGCCCAACTGGACAATACCCTGACTTTGTGAATATGGTCAATAAAAAAAGAATCAATTTGGCGAACGTGTGGTTCCTCAACATGGATGAATATTTAACCAGTTCAGATCAATGGCTGCCCAGCACCGATCCATTAAGCTTTCGTGGCTTCATGCAACGCGCTGTTTACGCTAAAATCGATCCTGCATTGCTCATGCCACCAGCACAACGTTTATTTCCTGATCCTGAACAACCAACTTTGTTAGCAGACACTATCGCTAACCTCGGTAAGTTAGATTTAGTGATCGGCGGTATTGGTATTACTGGTCACATTGCTTTCAATGAACCCGAGCCAACGCTAAGTGAGCAGGCATTCATGGCATTACCCACCCGCCCAGTCACCATCACCGAACAAACACGCGCCACTAACGCAATCAACGACCTGCATGGTGCTGTGGAACTAATGCCTCAGCGCGCCATCACCATTGGCATGCAGGAACTACGCCAAGCAAAGAAAATTCGCTTAGGCTGCTTTCGCGACTGGCACCGTGGTGTTGTCAGCCGCGCAATTTGCGATCAGCCCACTAGTGCGTTTCCGGTTACCTTGCTTCAGCAACATAATGATATCGAACTGGCTGTCCCCACAGCTATCGCCGAATACCCACTAGCTGGAGGTGACCACAATCGTCACAGTAATTAAACACGCATGCATCTGCACCGGCGAAACAATTATCGCCGATGGCTATATCCGTTTCGCCAAAACAATACTCGCTGTTGGCCCAATGACTGACTTTCAGCCACTAGCTAACGAAAAAGTAATTTGGGGGCAAGGTAAAATTATTGTCCCCGGCTTTATTGATGTCCACAGCCACGGTGGCTATGGCATTGACGCCATGAACGCAACGCCAAATGAATTAATAAAAATGGTACAATTAATGGCTAAAAATGAAGGTATCACCAGCTATTTCTGTACGACCATGACCCAATCAGTCGATCAAATTAGCCACGCCATGCAGACTATTGCTACCGCAGCGCAGCACACACCGTTGATTCAGGGCATTCACTTAGAGGGGCCTTTTATCGCGCCAAAATTTAAAGGTGCCCAACCAGCGGCTGCGATCATTGCGCCTGACCCCGCATTAGTTGCTAACTGGCAGAAACAAGCTAACGGCCTCATTAAATTGATCACTTATGCACCAGAGATCACCGGCGCAACTGCTCTAGAAACCTTTTGCCTACAGCAGGGTATCACACTATCTATCGGTCACAGTGCCGCAACTCGTGCCCAGTTGAAAAATAGTGCCGCGACTCATGTGACTCATTTGTATAACGCTCAAAGCTTAGCTGTTCATCGCGAGCCTGGCGTGATGGGTCACGCGTTACTGGAACCTAATTTAACGGTTGAATTAATCATGGACGGTTTCCACAACGCACCGGATATGGTTGATCTCGCTTATCGTTTAAAAGGTGCCACGCGAATTGAACTGATCACTGACAGTATGCGCGCCAAGGGCCTAGGTGACGGCAAAAGTGAACTCGGTGGCCAAGCAGTTACCGTCAGCGACAACGAAGCCCGCCTTGCAGATGGTACAATTGCTGGCTCCGTTTTACGCTTTGACGACGCCTTCCGCAACAGTATGCGTTTCACCAGTGCTACTTTGCTCGACGCAGTCAAAATGGCTAGTGTCAATCAAGCAACTGAGTTTGGATTAAGTCAAAAAGGCAGTTTAGCAGCTGGTAAAGACGCTGACTTAAACATTTTATCTGCTGATTATCACTTGCAGGCGACTTACTGTTTGGGCCAAGCAATATAGCGAATACTGCCTAACTTAGCAATCCAAACTTTTTCATAGTTGTCCGCAGTAAAGGAAACTCGGTTTCTTAATATCGAGAGGAACTTACGATTATGTGGACACCCTCTTTCCATAATTCGTTGTTCTTCACTACAATATATGCAATAATACGAGGTAGTGAAGAGGTGATAATAATATTATTAAATCAAGTCATTAAATTACGTTTGACTAACGTAGCACCACCTGTTACTACAGCATTAATACAAGTTCAAACACAATATATGCAAGCGTGTCAATTTGTTTCTGATTACGTATTTAATCACGATTTCGAACTAAATTCTAACAAATTAAGTCATGTTTTGTATCACGATATTCGTCAGCGATTTGCTTTAAAAGCGCAACTAGCAAGCTCGGTATTCAAAACTGTTACCGCCCGATACAAAACTGTACAATCTCAATTACGCCAAAAACCATACCGCGTTAATGATGGTGAAAAATGGCTTTCAATTCCCAAAGATTTACCGTGGTTATGGCAGCCAGTTCAGTTTAAAAGGCCACAAGCTGATTTGGTGCGTAATCGTGATTATTCGTTTGTTGCTGATAAGCAACAATTGTCGTTACAAACGCTTGGCAAACGAATTAAAACAACTTTTACAGCCAGCGGTTTTAAGCAGTATTTAGACGGTACTTGGAAATTAGGCACAGCTAAATTATTACGTGCAGACCATAAGTGGTATTTACACATTGCTGTTAGTAAAACAGTCCCAGATGTTGATGCACAAACTCAAAGTACTAATGTTATTGGCATTGATCGCGGATTGCGTTTCTTAGCAACTACGTATGATACTCAAGGCAAAACCCGATTTTTTAGCGGTCGACAGATTTTACGAAAACACGCTTATTATCAGAAACGACGAGCAGCTTTGCAAGCTATTGGAACAAAATCTTCAAAACATAAACTGAAACGCTTGAGTGGTAAAGAGAACCGTTGGCTATCTGATGTGAATCATCAGTTATCTAAGACACTTATTACAAGGTATGGTGTTAACAGTCTATTTGTGATTGAGGATTTAACAAATGTGACGTTTGATACTGATAATTTGCCAAAATCGTTACGTAATAGTAATCGTTCGTGGGCATTTTACCAATTGGAACATTATTTGACGTATAAAGCTCATGCTAACCAAAGTAATGTTTTGAAAGTTAGCGCAGCTTATACCAGTCAACGCTGTCCTAAATGTGGTTTGATTCGAAAATCAAATCGCAATCATAATAGTCACGAATACCGTTGCCAAAATTGTGGTTATCGTAGTAATGACGATCGACTTGGTGCGATGAATATTCAACAACTTGGTACTCAATTTGTTTCTGGAACGGTGAAACCAAAATTTGTATTTAACACTAATTTGGATGCTTAAAAGTATCTAAATAGGGCTAATGTCAACTAGCCTATGGTAGTCAATTTGGTAGGAGCATCTCTGATGTGTTTGCACTACTGATCTTATGATCTTGAACTACAAATTCGGTTATTTATAGCCGAGTAGTTGATACTCCTCCAAGTAATGAAAAACAGTTAGTCGATTCTCCCAAATCGGCTGACAACCCTACTCCTTTCCATCGGCTTAATTAAGTCGGTGGTTTTTTTGTAGCTACATTTATTCCAGACGTCAAAAAGCGACCCAGCAATAAGGCTGAGTCGCTTTTATAAACGTTTGAATACGCGCTGTTATTTTACTCGAGCTAAGAAATAGCGTTTTTTACCGCGACGCACAATGACGAAGCGGCCATCAAAGGCAGCCTTTGGATCTAACTCGAAGTCCACTTCACGAATCCGCTGGCCGTTGACCGTGATAGCGCCGTTGGTAACATCTTCGCGTGCTTGGCGCTTAGATGGTTCGATCTTAGTATCAACCAACCATTGGACGATGTTAGCCTTGTCGGCAGTCACGTCAACTGATGGCACATCACGGAAACCTTGCTCGATTTCTTCGGCAGTCAAATCAGTGACGTCACCAGAAAATAGTGCTTTGGAGATATGTTCAGCCTCAACGACAGCTTGTTCGCCATGGACAAATTTAGTGACTTCTTGCGCCAAACGCCGTTGTGCTTCTCGTTTTTCTGGTGCTGCGGCGACTTCTTTAGCCAAGTCTTCGATTTCTGCATGACTTAAGAATGTGAAATACTTCAAATAACGCACGACATCGCGGTCATCTTGATTTAGCCAGAATTGGTAGAACTCATATGGTGTTGTCCGCTCTGGATCCAACCAAACAGCGCCACCAGCAGTTTTACCAAATTTAGTGCCGTCAGCTTTAAGCATCAATGGAATGGTTAAGCCGAAGACCTTCGCATCAGCGCCTTCTTGCCGATGAATCAAGTCAGTACCAGCCGTGATATTGCCCCATTGATCAGCACCACCAACTTGTAATTGCACATCATTATACTTGTACAAATGCAAGAAATCGATCGACTGTAGAATTTGGTAAGTAAATTCAGTGTACGAAATGCCGACTTCCAAACGACTAGCAACAATTTCCTTATTTAACATTGTGTTAACGTTAAATAATTTCCCGTAATCGCGTAAGAAATCAAGCAATGAAAGCTTAGATAACCAGTCATAATTGTCAACAATAGTGAAATTATCGGTGCCAAATAACTTAACCATTTGAGCGGTCAAATGGTCTTTGTTAGCCTGAACTTGGTCCATTGTTTGTAATTTACGTTCGGAATTCTTACCAGAAGGATCACCAATTGCGCCAGTACCGCCACCAATAACGATGACTGGATGATGACCAGCAAGTTGGAATCGTTTCAAGACCATAAATGGGATTAAATGACCAATGTGCAAGCTGGATCCAGTTGGATCAACCCCACAGTACAGGCTGATTGCTTTTTCTTGTGTTAACTTCTTCAAACCATCTTCGTCGATTACTTGGTTAATTGCGTCGCGCCAAGTAAGTTCTGCCATAATATCTGTCATGTTTTTCTCCTTTGTCTGTTAAAAGTCACAAAAAAAGTCCCCGATCCATTGATCAGGGACGAAAATTTCCGCGTTACCACCCAAGTTATGACTAGTGCCATCACTCATACATGTAAACGACATGCGCGCTAACACGGCTTTTATAAGGTGTAATTCATCGCTTAGCGGCTATCAGTTTCCAGCTTGCCTGACTCTCTATAAGTTGCACTAAACAATTACTGACTCTTAACGTGTCTTTATTAAATTAGTTTCAATATAGCTTAGCTCAGCACACCTGTCAAGGTCACCTAGGCAATATTGGTCAGAAAATGAATATCATTCCAACGCGCCAATTCAAGGCTATCGGCTGATTTCCCTTGTAAAACACTAATACTGGTGTTGGCTAATTGTGGCTGAGTCATAATTTCACCCACCGTCGCACCTAGTGCCGAGCGCACCATTAACGTCAACATTGTGCCGTGGCCAACGATCAATAACCGCTGTTGTGGAAAATCACTGACCAATTGTTGTAACAATAACTGGCCCCGCGCAACCACCGACGCGAACGTTTCACCATGGAAACTGCTTGGATCGTAATGTGCTGGATCAACGAAAAAACGGCGCAATGCTGGATCCTGATTACCTTCGTCAATTGAACGACCTTCCCAATCACCGAAATCCATTTCGTGTAGCGGCGCCGCAATTTGTAACGCTGGTGCCGCTAGATTGGGTGCTAGCACTAATTTGGCCGTTGCCTGCGCCCGCTTTTGCGGACTAACAAAGACTTGATCAAACTGAACCTGCTGTAATTCACGGCCAGCAGCTTGCGCACCCGCCACACCAGTTGCCGTTAACGCGGTATCAACGTGTGCCCCGTTAATTTTGTGCTCTTGATTAATAATTGTTTGGCCATGGCGAATGAAATAAAGTTCCGTCATTGATTACGCTCCTTTTTGGAAAATATTTACTTCACCATTATAGAATACAACCACTATTTAGTCACCTGCTGACCACGAACTTTCCAGGTGGTCGCGAACAATATTGCCGCAAAAACTGAGGCAAAGACAATGGTCAAAAAGCCTGTTGCCCAGCCAAAATTGTCGACGATCACACCCATGAACGCATTAGCCATCACTGATCCGAACAGGTAGCCGAATAACCCAGTCAAGCCTGCCGCCGTACCAGCCGCCTTTTTAGGGACTAAATCTAGTGCTTGCAAGCCAATCAACATGACAGGACCATAAATCAAGAACCCAATCATGACTAAAGCAATGTTGATCCAGAATATCGACGTTGCTTGCCAGTAAACAATTGTAAATGCGGTAACCCCTAGCATGAACACGAAGCCAGCAGGTCCGCGCCGACCTTTAAACACTTTATCTGACACCCAACCAGCAAAAAGTGTTCCCGGAATACCAGCAATTTCATATAAGAAATAAGACCAACTGGAAGCACCTAAACTGATATGACGCGCTTCAGTCAGATAAGCTGGTGCCCAATTTTCCACGCCATAGCGAACAAAATAAACAAAGATATTTGCTACTGCGATCACCCAAACCCATTTGTTATTCAACACGTACTTAAACAGAATTTGTTTAGTCGTTAATTCCTTTTCGTAAAGTTCGTGATTCTCGTTAGGATAATCATTACGGTACTCCTCGATTGGTGGTAACCCAACCGATTCTGGTGTATCACGAATGAGCAAAAAGGCCACAATTGCAACGATTATACCGGCAATTGCTGGAATAATGAACGCGCCGTGGTAAGAAGCCATGCCGCTCATATAAACTGCCGCAAAAGCGATCCCCCCAGAAGCTAGCGGCGCCATTAAAGCACCCCCAACATTATGCGCAATATTCCATAGTGCAGTCCGGCCGCCCCGCTCACTTACCGAATACCAATGAACCAAGATCCGCCCAGATGGTGGCCAACCCATCCCTTCAAACCAACCAACTAAGAATAGCAAAATAAACATTGCCGTTACTGATGACGTCAACACGGGAATAAACCCAAAAGCCAAGTTAACTAACGCCGTCAGCAATAAGCCTAATGGTAAAAAAATACGTGCGTTACTCTGATCAGATACAATGCCCATTACAAATTTACTGATACCATAAGCAATCGAAACGGCCGAGAAGACAAACCCCAGTTGTGTTTTAGTAAAACCCTCATCCATCAATTGCGGAATAGCCAATGAAAAATTATTACGTAACAAATAATAGCCTGCATAACCCACAAATATCCCAATAAATACCTGTAATCGTAACTTCTTGTACTCTGCATCGACTTTTTTGGCTGGTACTTTTTCCGATGCAATATGCGGTTTCAAAAAGCTCATACTGAACACCTCCCATTTTTTAAAGCGCTTTCATTACAGTATCGATAGAATAGCATCAACTAACTAGAAACGCAATTAATTTTGCTTAAATGATAAGATATACCAATATTATTAAAACAGTTATTATGGTTGGTTCATAAGTGCAAATGAAAATAGACCAAAAATGAGTTTATCACTTTTGATCTATTTCATATTGGGTCACTTAAAATTGTAATTATCCAGCAACAACTGGCAATTCGTCGATAAATTGCTCAACTTGTTGTTTCGTTTTACGATCTTTATTAACATAACGGCCAATTTCTTCACCGTCTTGATAAGCGATGAAGCTAGGAATACCGAATATGTTTAATTCAGCAGCTAAATCTATATTTTCATCACGATCAACACTTAAGAAAGTGAAGTCCTTATATTCAGATTCAATTGCTGGCATTGCTGGCTTGATAAAGGTACAATCTGGGCACCAGCCAGCCGTAAAGAACAACATATACTTACCATTCTTAATTTTTTCAAGTAGTTCAGCTTTCGTTACTTTAGGTAATGTTTCCATGATCGATTACTCCTTTGTGGTCAGGTTGACTAACTGTCTATTATTCTACTCATTTTTAGTTAAAAAGCAATTTACTGACTTTTAATAAGCAAATTAATTCTGATTAAGCTATGCAAAACTTAGCAAACTAAGTTAATCATTGCAGTATACGAACGTACGTCCCGTTTAAATTAGCGACTAGATAATCATGAAAAGCTTGATCATCCTGCGCACTAGCAATAATATTACGCTCGATCAATTTGCCATTATGATTCCATAGTACCTTACACATGCTGATCGCCCAAATCTCGTGTAACTGATTGACTGTGCGGCTAACCGAATACCGTTTCACCCCGTAGCAAGCTCCCAACTGACCCTGAGTTTGATAACAGATCAGCAATACTTTTTCACTATGATAAATGAAACGGTTAATGGCGACGTAAGCGGCTAAGCCCTTAAAAATAATTCTGCTGCGTCCCTAATTTGGATAACTGATTATTGACGCCTTAGTAGTATGTGTCTTAGTGAAAAATGATCACAACACTAATTGATCAAGTTAAAGCTCACAATTAACAGCGAAAATGAGCCAGCTTAACGATTAGTGATCGTGTAAATTCAAGCTACAAAAAAAGCCCGCAAATTAGGGCAAATTATAATAGCTTTCAGTTCATTTTCTCATTAATATAGTTTATGATAACTATAAGTAAATATTACGATAATAGTTCACTACTCACCCAGGAGGTTACTATGCAAAAAATTCTAACCATCAACGCCGGTAGTTCATCCCTAAAATGGAACTTATTTGCCCTACCAATGGAAACGAGCCTCGCCCACGGCTTAGTTGAACGCTTAAATGAGCCAGTGGCCACCTTTAAACTAGTCACCAGCGGCCAAAAATACAGCCAACCAGTCAACACGCTAACCGCCACCACCGCCGTTGATTTGGTGCTGGATAAATTGGAAGAATTGGCAATTATCCACGCGCGCACCGAAATTAGCGTTGTCGGCCACCGCATTGTCGCTGGGGGTACCGCTTTTAAACACCCAACCTTAGTCACACCAGCCGTGCTAGCACAAATTATTGACCTAAGCGACTACGCCCCGTTACACAATCCAGCCGAAGCGCACTACATCAAATTATTTATGGCTGCTTTACCGCATGCTCAACAAATGGCGGTTTTCGACAGTCAATTTTTCACGCAACTGCCTGAAATCAACGCCATTTACAGCATTCCTTACGACTACACGAAGCAATATAATATTCGGCGTTATGGTGAACACGGCATTAGCCATGATTATCTCGCTAAACGTAGTGCTGACTTGTTGCGCAAGCCACTTACGCAACTTAAACTAATCACACTCCATCTGGGCAGTGGTGCATCGATCACCGCCATTAAAAACGGTCGGCCGTATGATACCTCAATGGGCTTCACACCATTGACGGGCGTCACGATGAGTACCCGTGCCGGCGATGTCGATCCTGCCTTGGTTCCTTTCCTAGCCAAAAAACTAAACTTACCTGCTGACGAAGTCGTAACTGATATATTAAATCGCCAATCAGGCTTACTCGGTATCTCCGGCCTTTCCATGGATATGCGTGACCTTATGGCCGCCGAGCAAGAGAATCCACGCGCTAAGTTAGCCATTGATATATTTATTAATCGCATCGTTAAATATATTGGCAGTTATTACGTCGAACTTGGCGGCCTCGATGCCTTAGTATTTTCAGGTGGTATTGGTGAAAACGACACTGACATTCGTGCACGAATTGCGCATGGCGTTCAAGCACTAGGAATCAATCTAGACGCAAAACGTAATCAAGCTAACAACGAAGGACCAATCAGCCCAGAAAATGCAGCTATCACAGCATTGTTAGTACCGACTAATGAAGAATTAGCCATTGTTCGCCAAGTTGTTCAAGCGCTCAATGTTACACAAAGATGACATTTTCCAAAATAGCTAGTCTTTCAAATTCGGATATGTTACTATGAAATTGGCAACGAAGCCAGCTTTGAGTGGTCAACTATGACCTAAGTAAACGGTATTATTCAATTGTGACATATCCTTTAATTAGCTATTGTATAAACATAAAAAAACGTCAGTCCCCTAGGGGGCTGACGTTTTTTATTTAGGTGGTGGTAATTGGCGTTGGCGCGGCGTAAAAACACGCCGCAATAGTCTGGTTAGCCAACTACGCTGCCGAGGCCGGGGCGCGATTGCCGCACTGGCCGCCGCAGAAGCCGCACTAGTGGCGACACTATCAGCCAATTGCCGCAACGCCGCTTGATCACTTTGTAACTGCGCTAACATCTGATTGACCACTGCTTGGTTACTTTGTACTTGAGCAACCAAAACCGCTAAACTGGCAGTGTTAGCCGCAGCGGCGCTACTAGCACGCTGATCAACTTGTGCCTGATTAAATGGTGGCGTTGCTTCACTTTCTACCACCACTTCAGCACTTGAGTGGACCACTGGTTGTGTGGCTGCAGCAGCTTGACGTACCGCAACTGCTGGCGCTGATGATTGCGGTGCAGCTACCGAGGCGACATCAAATTCAATGACGTCACTGGCCAACAATTGACGCGCTGACTTGGCCACAGGAACCGGCTGACTACCAAAATCGATCGTACCAAAATTGGCACTGGCGGCTGCGCTAGGTGCAGCCGAACTAAGTGGCGGTTGCGTGATCCCATTTGCTTTGCGGTAAGCCACAAGATCATAGCCGCAATTAGGACAAGTCCCTTCCTGTAAGGTAACTGGCAGACCACAACTAGGACAAATAAACTCACCAACACCGAGACTACCAAAGTCTAACGCCCGCATTTTCTTCGCAATTTTTTTCACCGCATATCCCCACCATAACCAGTTTTATTATTGTTTTAACCATAGCACGAAACAGGTGTGGCGACAATCAGGCTTGACTTATTTTTATCACACGCTAGAATATAAGGTAATCTTAAAAACGCATTGAAGAGGAAAGTACAAGATGGCGCGTGTTCAGAGAGCATCGGTTAGCTGTAAAGATGCCGCGACAAAATCAAGGAAAATGGCCTCAGAGCGGGTCGCGCAAACTGAGCGTGACAACGGTTAGCTGCCTGTTAGCGCAGCGCATTTTTGCAGTGATGCAGAAATGGCTAAGTGGCAATTTCTAGAATTGCAATTAAGGTGGTACCGCGCTCAAGCGTCCTTTTTTCGTGAACAACGAAGAAGGACGCTTTTTTGTTGTTCACAAACCGGGCCAAGATTAACTGTTCAAAAAGGAGCTTGCACAAACACACAACTTGGGGGAATTCAACTATGAAAAAATTAAAATATTGGTTACTCGCACTAGCAGCGTTACTATTTTTCAGTGGGATCAGCACCACCACCCACGCCGCAACAACGGTTAAGGTCGGCGTCACCAGCGCCAAACACGAAGAATGGGACGCCGTCAAAAAGAAGTTAGCGAAAAAAGGCATCAACATCAAGATCATCACTTTTACCGACTACGTTCAACCGAACAACGCCTTAGCTGAAGGCTCCTTAGACTTAAACGCTTTTCAAACGAATATTTATTTGAAGGCCTATAATAAGGAGCATCACACTAACTTAGTTCCGATCGCTAAGACAGTCATCGCCCCACTCGGCCTGTACTCGAATAAAATCACCAAGCTTTCCCAGATCAAAAATGGCGCTACCATTGCGATTCCAAATGATCCTTCCAATGACGGCCGCGCATTACTTCTTTTACAAGCTGCCGGCTTAATCAAAGTTGATGCTAAAAAAGGTCAATATCCAACGACCAAAGATATCACCGCCAACAAGAAGAACTTGAAAATCAAAGAACTCGATGCCAACCAAACTGCACGGGCCTTAAAGGACGTTGATGCTTCAATCATTAATTCCGGTATGGCGGTTGATGCCGGGCTGAATCCTAAGAAAGACGCTGTTTATTTGGAAAAGGTCAATAAAAAAGCTGAACCTTATATCAACGTTATCGCTGCACAAAAAAAGAACCAAAACAAAGCGATCTACAAAAAAGTGATTAAAGCCTTCCAATCTGAAGACATCGCTAAAGTTATCTCTAAGTCATCTAAAGGTGCTTCAATTCCAGTTTGGAACAAAACACTGAAGTGAAATCTAAACTAATAATAGGAGCTGTTGAAAATATGAGTCAAACTAAAACTGCAATTTTTGCTGGTGGTTGTTTCTGGTGCATGGTACGTCCATTTGATGAAACACCGGGTATTGTTAATGTTGTTTCTGGTTATACCGGCGGCCATGTCGCTAATCCAACCTATCAGCAAGTTAAGTCCCACACAACTGGCCACACAGAGTCTGTGGCTATCACCTATGATCCAGCAGTGATCACCTATCAACAGCTACTTGATATTTACTGGCAACAAACCGATCCAACTGACGCCATGGGTCAATTCCAAGATCGCGGTGATAATTATCGGCCAGTTATCTTCGTCCAAAATGAAACGGAACGTAAATTAGCTGAAGCCTCACGCCAACAATTAGCCGCTAGCAACCGTTTTGACGCACCAATCGTGACTAAGATTGAGGATGTACAGCCTTTCTACCCAGCGGAACCAGAACACCAAGACTTTTACAAGCGCCACCCAGAGCGCTTTGCGGAAGAAATTGCTGGTCGCGAAGAATTTACGGCAAAGTATTGGCAACAAAAGAATCAAGAAGAGGCGAAAGTTCGTGAATGAAGCAACATTAGTTAAATTAACCCAAGATTTGATCCGGCTTGATACTGTTAATGATCACGAAGAAACTGTTAGTGATTATTTAGCCAACTTATTCAGCGCCAATGGCATCACCGCAAAAAAACTGACCTATACGCCTGGACGGACTAGCTTAATTGCCGAAATTGGCGATCCTACTAGTAAAAACGTCTTGGTTTTCTCCGGTCATCAAGACACCGTAGCCACCGGTGATACTGCTGATTGGCCGTATGCCGGTCCCTTCTCTGGCGAACTGCATGCTGGCCGCATTTATGGTCGTGGTGCCGCTGATATGAAAAGTGGCCTCGCCGCGATGGCCGCAACGCTGATTGCTTTGAAGGATGCGCCACTAAAAGGTCGCCTACGCTTTGTGGCCACGGTTGGTGAAGAATTTGGTGCTCACGGTGCGCGTGAACTGACAGAACAAGGCTATGCTGACGATTTTGGCGGCTTAGTCATCGGTGAACCCACTGGTGAACAGCTTATTTTTGCTCATAGTGGCTCGATCGATTATACAGTTACTTCAATCGGTAAGGCAGCGCATAGTTCATTACCGGAAACTGGTATCAATGCGATCACTAACTTGGTCAAGTTCATTACCGCCGAAGCGCACGCCTTCGATGACGTCGCACCGCATCCGGCACTAGGTGACTTTGTCCATAGCGTCACCGTGATCAAAGGTGGCACGCAGGTCAACAACATCCCCGGCTACGCTCAATTGGCCGGTAACATGCGCCCAATTCCCAGCTTCAATAATGAACAAGCTATCGGCCGTTTGCAGGCGATCATCGACAAATTAAATCAGCAACCTGACGTTAATTTACAATTAAAAGTTGATTTCAGCTTTGTACCTGTTTTAACCGCCACAGATGATCCTTTTGTCGCCGCCTTACAAGCTAGTGCTAAACAAGTAACCGATAAAAACTTACCAGAAACTGTGATCCACGGTGCGACTGATGCCTCTGAATTCACCAAATCTGCGCACAAATTTCCCGTGATCATTTTCGGCCCTGGCGATTGGTCGGCTGCCCATCAAGCCAACGAATCTGTTAGTGTCGCCAAAATCGTCAGCGCGCAAAAAATCTATCAAGCATTAGCGTTGCGCCAATTAAGTTAGGCACAAGCTCACCATAACATAGTTGCACTAGAAAGAGAACTAATGTTTGCATTTGAAATTGTGTCACTGATTTACAGAACAAAACGCAAACACGCTTGCGCTATGACTTTTAGCGTCAGCGAATTTAGTCGCCAAATTGGCGGCTTTTTTTTTCGTTTAGTTCATGCTAAAATAGGAACAACCGTTCGACTATTTTTTTAACAGCGAGGGATGTCTATGCGGATCACAGATTTTTTAGCCATGATTGCCGACCTAAATCGTAACGCATTAGTTTTGTATGAATTCGGTGCTAATCGTCATGGTAAGCGAACTGAAGAAGTCGACCACGTTCAGTACATCAAATTAAGCGGCTTACACACGGTAGACGCACCCCAGAAACAGCTGATGCTAGAAACTGCGGCCCAGCGCCAAACTTTGCGTTTGTGGGAACTATCCGCCTTATTGCGCCAGCATCAATTACGCCGCTATATGTATGTCGAATATCAGGGCCAGAAGCACGCTTTATTTGGCTTTCGCGTTGAAAAAAATTTAGTCCTACTGGGATAATGATGCAGGGAGAATTTTGGCATGAAGAGACGAAAGAGAAGACGCACCAGATCACTGTTAGTTTTAGCAGTGATTTTGATTGGCGGTTGGTTAGGCTTAAAACCTAGTCAATCGCAAAATTTGTGGCAAACGGCGCAGAACTTGTTGCCAACAACCACGCAAAGTTCCTCAAGCACCACTAGTAGCGACCAACCTAGCGCCAGCACGACCGAATTGGCAAATCTCAACTATCAATCTGGTGCCACAGCAGTAGTGGCCGTCAATCATAACAAGTCAACGCTGACACCCAGCAGTTGGAAAACCAATCATGCTGTTTACGCCAATTTAGATAAATTAAATCGCACTAGCACGGCTAATACCGCCTATTTGGAGCAGCGTAATGTGGCCGACGATTCACTGCGAGTCAGTCAAACCGTACAACCCACCGGCTGGCACCAAAAGTTTTCCAACCGAACTGCGATCCTCAATCGTGGTCATCTAGTCGCCTATTCTATTTCTAAGGGTATCAGCGCTAGCGGCAATTACGATCCCAGTTTGCAAAGTGGCGATCAAAATAATTTGAAAAATTTATTCACGCAAACAGCGTTTAGCAATCAACGACTACAAACCGTTTACGAAACTAAAATTCGCACCGCTTTGCGCGATGGCAAAAAAATCATTTACCAACCCCACGCAATTTTTCGTGGTAACGAATTAATGCCTCGCGGTGTCCAATTGCAAGCCATCAGTACTGATGGTAGCTTAAATTTTAATGTCTATATTTATAATGTTCAGCCAGGGTTCACTTTTAATTATAGTGACGGCACTAGCCAAACTAGCAGCATGCAAGTTCCTGATACCACGATTTAACGTCTGTTAATCCCATAACAGGCGTTTTGTTATCTTTACGTAATGTTAATGTCATACAACTAGCATATTGTAATATTCCTGTTACGTTAGCTACACATTTTCGTGCTAAAGTTAGACTATTAATATAACGAAAACGTTCACTTAATTTTGGGAGGATTTCCGCATGCAAAAAAAGAACGCACTATTAATTAGTGCTACAACTTTACTTAGCGTTATCGGTGTCACCGCTGTGGCTACTAAAGCCGACGCCGCAACAGTCACCGTTAAAGCCAACGATACCGTTTGGGACTTTTCCCAACAATACGGGGTCACCGTTGATCAAATTAAAACCGCTAATAAGTTAAGCGGCGATAATCCAATTATTTTGATTGGCCAAAAATTAGATATTCCGACAGAAAATACAAACAATACTACTTACAGCGCAGCGGCGCAATCAGTACAACCTGATTGGAATAGCCAATTAACTGCGCAGTCTGCTGCTACGGCCTCAGCTAACGCAGCTAGCCAAGCAGCTGCTCAAGCCGCAACTGACGCTGCTAATGCAGCCTTAACACAGGCCACTAGCGCAGCCGCACAATCGGCTGCTACCGCTTCAGCCAATGCAGCTTTGCAGGCAGCCACTGAATCTGCCAACGCGGCCGCAGCACAAGCGGCTAGTGCAACCGCACAATCTGCTGCTACTGCTTCAGCTAACGCAGCTTTACAGGCAGCTACTGAATCTGCCAATACGGCTTCAGCACAAGTTGCTAGTGCAACCGCACAATCTGCCGCTACCGCTTCAGCTAACGCAGCTAGTCAAGCAGCAACACAGGCAGCTAACGAAGCAGCCGCACAGTCCGCAGCAGCAGTTAGTGCCGCAGCGCAATCCGCTGCCACGGCCTCGGCCAACCAAGCAGCGGCTGAATCCGCAACTGCTGCTAGCCAGGCAGCTTTAATTGCCTCAACACAAGCAGCTAGCCAAGCGGCACAATCCGCGGCGATTGCTTCGAATCAAGCTGCTAATCAAGCAACAGCATCAACTGCTGCTGCAACAACACAAGCAACAACGACTAGCAGCAGTACAACTAGTAGCTCAACGACCAGCGCTGATAGTAACTATACCTTTACTTACTACAACGCAACACCAGAGCAAGGCTGGGGCGACGCTAGCACTACTGCTGACGGCACCAGCACTGCAACTGGCCGTGACGCTGATGGTTATTTGATTGCTGCTGCAGGTAGCAACATCGCCTTCGGTACACATATCCAAACGCCTTATGGTGAAGCTGTCGTTCATGATCGTGGCGGCGCCGTTTCTGGCAACCATATTGATGTTTTGCAATAGGATTACAAAAATCGCCTAACCGGTGATTTTTTTTGATAAAATAATTATCTAGCTAAGATTTAACTATTATTTAGATAATTTTTTATTGACAGACGAATATAAGGTTGTTATAGTAGGACTGTAAACAAAAGAAAACGCAATCATAGCAACTAGTAACTATCACTAATAATTCAGAGAATTAGCAGTTGGTGCAAGCTAATACATTATTGATAGCGAATCCATTGCTTAGCTTGACCTTTGAAAAGGTCACGGTGAGACGATAAACTCAGAGTATTGCTGTTTAACAGCATAAATACGGGTGGTACCACGTGATCAACGTCCCATAATCTTCTTTTTGAGGATTATGGGATTTTTTTATAAATTTATTTTTTAGAAAGAGGTCTTTATTATGTTAAATCCAAAATTAGTTCGCACTCATCCCGCTGAAGTTAAAGCTAAATTAGAAACTCGCGGCGTCGACCCTAGCGAAATCGATGAATATATCACACTTGATCAACAAAATCGTGATGCCATTACTAAAGCAGAAAATATAAAAAAAGAAAAAAATAAAGTCACAGAAGAAATCAAAGCTGCCGATCCAAAATCTGATGCTGGTCAGGCACTAATTGCGAAAGTTAAACAGTTTAACGACGACATTCGTAGCATTGAAGAAAGTCAAAAAGAAGTCGCTGAGCGCTTACACTACATTGCAGTACGTTTGCCTAATTTACCTGCTGATGATATTCCAATTGGCCCCGATGAAGCCAGTGACGTTGAAGTTCGTAAATGGGGAAAACTTCCCGAATTCGATTTCGAACCTAAAGCCCATTGGGAAATCGGCGAAAATTTAGATATTTTAGATTTTGACCGGGCTGCTAAGGTTTCTGGTGCACGTTTTGTTTACTACAAAAATGCTGGTGCGCAACTAGAACGAGCTGTCTATAACTTCATGCTTGATCTACATACCCGTGAACAGGGTTACCAAGAAATCATCCCACCTTATCTAGTCACCGGCAAAACAATGTTTGGTACTGGTCAATTTCCTAAGTTTAAGGAAGACGTTTATACAGTCGAATCTACAGGTATGACCTTGATTCCAACTGCTGAAGTTCCCTTAACCAACTACTATGCTAACGAAATCTTAAATGAAGCAGATCTGCCAATTCACTTCACTGCCCTTACACCATGTTTTCGTTCTGAAGCTGGTAGTGCCGGTCGTGATACCCGTGGATTAATTCGTATGCATCAATTTCATAAAGTTGAAATGGTCAAATTCAGTAAACCAGAAGATTCTTATGCTGAGCTAGAAACCTTAACCCAAAACGCCGCTGAGGTTCTAGAAAAACTTGGCTTAGCTTACCACGTGATCACCCTCTCAACTGGTGATACTGGCTTCTCTTCTGCTAAAACTTATGACGTTGAAGTTTGGATGCCCGAGCAAAAAATCTATCGTGAAATCAGTTCATGCTCTAATTGTCTTGATTTCCAAGCTCGGCGTGCAATGATTCGTTATCGCAAAGAAGACGGTAGCGTAGAATATGTTCACACATTAAATGGTTCTGGCTTAGCCGTTGGTCGTACAGTTGCTGCGATTTTGGAAAATTATCAACAAGCCGATGGAAGTGTAAAAGTGCCTGAAGCTTTGCAGCCTTATCTACATGGTCAAAAGATAATAAAATAAATTTATCATGAGTAAAATTTATTATTTAGATATTTTTTAATCACTGATGATACTTTTTTGAATCCCTACTTTTAGCAATATATATATGAGATGATAGCTGTTTTCTGAATATTCAGGAAATGGCTATCATCTTTTTTTAATTTTAACTGTTTTTTTTCATAATAATATCATTCTATTATCATGAATCATTTCTATCTGTGTGATAATCTTTTCTCGTAAGCATGAAAGGGCTACCAAAAGTCTTTTCGTGACTGATTTCACATTGGCCGGCCCTACTGATTTCAGTCATCATTCTAATTTTACTCACTCATTTATAAATTGGAGGACTTCTCATGGAAATCATTCTAGGCGTGCTGGTGCTACTAGCCGTTATCGCAATTATGACCTTATTTACTTTTAAAGCCCCTAATGGTAAGAAAGCTGTTGGCGCTTTGTCTGGCGCTGCCTGCGCGACTTTTTTACCACAAGCATTTCTAAGTTATGCAATTGGTGGTGTTTTTCACATTGAATTTATCAAACAAATCGGTGACACTATGGGCTCGCTTGGTGGTTTGGCTGCTGGAGCGCTAGTACCTTTATCTTTTGGCATCAGTCCAGTATTTGCAATTTTATTGGGTGTCTCCCTACTCAAGGTTAAATTATTACCAGCCTTCATTGCCGCCTACGTTATCTCCTTCTTAATTAAAGAAATACAAAAACGTGTAACTGATGGCCTTGATTTAATTGTTGTTGTTCTGGCTGGTCCGATTCTCGTTAATTTAATTGCGACAATGATTTCTCCAGTTGTTCTGATGATTCTTCACCTAATTGGTGACACAATCACTACCGCTACCCAGGGTAATCCATATGTAATGGGTGCAGTACTAGGTGCGATTATTCCTTTGGTCGGTATGACGCCACTTTCTTCAATGGTTTTGACCAGTTTGATTGGTTTAGTTGGTGTTCCAATGGCAATCGGCGCGCTTGGTTGTACTGGTAATTCATTCCTTAACTTCAGTTTATTCAGAAAAATGAAATTTGGTAATGATTCTACCACTTTAGCTGTTGCTATTGAACCACTAACGCAGATTGATATCATTGCTGCTAATCCAGTACCGATATTTGCCACTAACGCAGTTGCTGGCGCCATTAATGGTATCATCGTCACCTCCTTTGGCTTAGTGATCAACGTCACTGGGATGGCAACACCTTGGGCAGGTTTAATTGTTGCGCTAGGTATGAATTCTATTGTTAAGACTCTGATTGCAGTTGGTTTGATTTTAGTTAATAGTACAATTTGGGCTTACGTCGGCGCTTATGTCTTCAAAAACTTCAAAATTCATACAGTCTCTGAAATTCGGGCTGATGACAATATTGAAGAAGTTCCGGCACACGCAAATGCTTAATTTATAGAAATGGAGCGGATTAAAATGGCAGTTAATTACAAAAGTGTTTTTGATATCATCGGTCCAGTTATGATTGGTCCTTCAAGTTCACATACAGCTGGAGCAGTGGCAATTGGTCGAGCAGCAAATCGGATCTTCCACGATAAACCAACTAATGTCATTATCCATTACTATGAATCTTTTGCCGAAACGCACAAGGGTCACGGCACTGATTATGCGATTATCAGTGGTATTCTCGGCTTTGAACCCGATGATAGCCGAGTTCCCAACGCTATCCCAATTGCAGAAAAGCAAGGCATCAAGGTTACCTTTATTGAAGAAAGCGAAGACAGTCCAATCGGTCATCCCAACACTGCAATTATTGAATTGAGTAACGAACAACGTAAAGTGATTGTTTCTGGATGTTCTATTGGTGGTGGTACCATTGAAATTCGTGAAATCAAAATGGATGGTTTTGACATTAAGCCAAAAGGTCCATTACCTATTTTATTGATGCAAGGTCATGATGATGACCATCGCTCTGTCAGTGCTAAGTTAGCCACGGTTACTAGCGTCAACGACGAAGCAACCTACCACACAGCCGATCGCACACTCTATGAATATGATCTAGAGAATCGCTTGAAGAATCATGATTTAGACGATTTAGCTAAGAAACATTCACAACTTGTTTACCTATAGGGAGGTCATCTCATGTATATGAGTATTAAAGAACTTGTAGCAGCATCAACAACTACTGACACACCAGTTTCTGAACTTATGATTCAGCAAGAAATGTCTAAGACTAGCTCCAGTCGTGAAGAAGTCTGGTCAGCAATGGAACGTAATTTAGATGTTATGGAAGCAGCAGTTAAACGTGGTGTTGAGGGTGATGGCGTATTTTCAACCACTGGTTTAACTGGTGGCGAAGCCGTTTTACTTAAAAAATACCGTGAACAAGGTCATACGTTATCTGGCGATATCATGATGGAAGCTGTTCAAAACGCAATTTCAACAAATGAAGTTAATGCTTCGATGGGCGTTGTCTGTGCAACACCAACTGCTGGCTCTACTGGAACCTTGCCTGGTGTATTGTTCGTTATCAAGGATCGTCTAAACCTCGATCATGAACAAATGGTCCGCTTCCTCTTCACAGCTGGTGCCTATGGTATGGTTATTGCCAATAACGCTGGTATTGCTGGTGCTACTGGTGGTTGCCAAGCTGAAGTTGGCAGTGCCTCTGCCATGGGTGCCGCAGCAGCTGTAGAAGCTGCTGGTGGAACCGCTGAGCAGAGTTCTGAAGCTTTAGCCATGGCCATTAGTAACTTACTTGGCTTAGTCTGTGATCCAGTCGCTGGATTAGTTGAATTACCCTGTGTTAAGCGTAACGCAATTGGTGCTGGTAACGCGCTAATATCTGCTGATATGGCACTCGCTGGCTTAACCAATAAAATTCCAGCTGACGAAGTCATTGAAGCAATGGATAAAGTTGGTAAAGGGTTACCAAAAGCATTACGTGAAACTGGTTTAGGTGGTTTAGCAGCAACACCAACTGGTATTCAAATGAAAATGCGTATTTTTGGCAACACTGTTAAAGTCGGTGAATGATTTACAGGTTTCTACTGACCTATAGTAAAATGACGATCTTATCTTAATAAACAGATAAGACCGCCATTTTAGAACTAAGATTAGCTGATTTAAACGGCTTCATCTTTTACCATTTGTAGATACCGGTAAATACTGGGTTCTGATACCTTAATTACCTTAGCGATGCTACTCACAGCATCTTTCAGTAAAAAATAACCTTGTTTTTGAAGTCGTCGAATAATTTCTAATTTATCATCCCGCTTTAAGTAATCAACTGAAACACCACGTTCCTTACAAACTTTTTCAGCTTCTGAAGTCGCTAAATCATGGATTGAACTCGTTAAATGTTCTGGTTCAATTACGTCATTAACTACAGCCTTTTTAGGTGCATTAGGTTTGAGATGGTTATAGCCATCAATCACTTTAGTAACCGCCTTTTGTAACTCATCTAGTTGACCATTATCAGTATTGATACAGATCATTGCTACAATTTCGCCCTCATAACGAATGAAATAAGTGGAAGAGCAGAGCTTATGATGGTTATGAATAACACCTTCATAATTAGCCAAGAAATCACGCTGTTCAATTTTACCTGCTTGTACCGTGCGTAGCGCTAAATCAGTTGCCGGATCGCCAACTTTACGGTGTGAAATATCTGCATTTCGAATCGCAACGACGGAATGATCTAGATCAGTAAGATCGTTTAATAGTACTTCACTGTTTTCACCAAGTATTTCTGCCAGGAAATCAATCATTGGAACAAACTGTTGAATGTACTCATGAATTAGTTGTTGTTCTACCATAAATTTAACACCCTCTATTTCATAATTGATAATTTTACTACATGATAACAAATATACATCTTAATAATAGCGCTTTCTAGACTAATTTGATAATATTTTCACTTTTTAAAATGAAGCTTGTTTTTAATTCCACAAAAATAAGGCCAATCATTAACGATTGGCCTTATTTGCTATTCTTTTCTGTTTGTAATGTGTATTTATGTTCAGCTTCTGGAGTTGCTGGTTGTGTGCTGTGCTGACCAAATTCATAGATAAAATAGAGCCAGTAACCAACTGCCCATTGTGAACCGATAAAGAGAAGCGCCTCTGCCTGCCAACCAGCTACGATAATCGTCAAGGTAGTGAATAGAATGCTGTAAGCAATCGGTAAAACACAAGCCATTCTGACTGAACTACGTCGCACCCCTAATTGATATTGCAAGAACACGACTAATCCAACCACTAAAAGTAACGCGATTACCGGTATATAATCATTAACTGCCATTCTATCCACCTCCTATATTCTGTTATCCGCATTATAGCATAACTTTACAGAATATAGAATTTTTTCACATCATTATCTCATTTATAAAAAATTCATGTAAAAGCTATTAAAACAGCACTTAAACGATATATAATAAAAAATTATTTAGATAAATAATTATAAAAATGAGCTATATCCCCGCTTAGATTAGAATAGTTGTAATTAAATGATAAATAAATATCTATTTAATAAAATTTTATCTAAAACCCACTTCCTATCAGGTATAAAATCATAATTTAAGGTAAGACAAACTAATATTTTCTCACATTCTGTGGTATGATGTGACTAAGCTTATGTTTGGAGGTGTTAAAATGAATAAGACGGAAGTTCAGAAACGTCTGAATCGTGAACTCTTCACCGTTGCTGGAAAATTTGATATTGCCATTGACGATCGACTGTACACTGAAACCGAATTTCAAAATTTAAAGCAAACATTATTAACGTTAAATCAAATGGGCATGACTTCTACTCAATTACAACAGATTACCGCGTTGAACGCGTAAATTAAATAAGTGTGGTGAATAAAATGCAATCTGACTCCGAATCAGGTTCAGGTCATTCAAAAATCCGCTAGCGGCCGTAAACAAAAACGACTACTAGCGGACTTTTTTATGCTTTTTTCGTATCCTTTAACATAAACGCCAAAACCAAGCCACATAATTCAACGATCAAGAAAGTCAAAAACACAGCACGATACCCACCTAACTGCGCTTGATTCAGCGTTACGCCGCGCCGTTGCAGTGCTTGGGTGGCGTTAGCTAAAATCAACGTCGCCACAGCCACCCCGGTGGAACCTAAGACTTGGCGCACGGTGGTGATCACTGCGGTCCCGTGAGCAATCAGGCTATCGGGCAACGCGTTGGCACCTAGGGTCACAGCCGGCATCATAACAAATGCATTGCCGCCTTCGATCAGCGCTGCTAGTATCATCATCAAGACTAAATTCATGTGCGCCGCAAATAGCGTCAAAATCAACCAGCCTAAACAAATCAGCAGCATCCCCGCCAGCATCACTTTCTTAAAGCCAAAACGATCTGCTAATTTACCGGTCAGTGGGTTCAAAATACTGAGCACCACTGCCCCAGGAACTAGCGCCATACCGGAAATAAATGGCGAAACGCCTAGGACTTTTTGATAATACAAGGGAAAAATAATGGTAACAACGATCAAGGCAATATAGGAAATCGCCGTTAATAGAACCGCTAAATCGTAATTAAATGTTTTCAGCACCCGTAGCTCCAATAACGGTTGACTCAGTTTAAATTGGCGCCGGACAAAAATGTACAGTGCTGCAAGACTGACGAGTAGTAACACCCAATTAAAGGCCCAGTTGCCGCTTTGACCAATTTGGTTGACGACGTATAACACGCCAATAATGCCGACAGAACAGACAATTGAAATGAAATCAACGCTAGATGGCGCTAAGGTCATCACACTCTTAATCGTAAATAAGCTGGCAATTAGCACCAAGGTAATAATAACCAAAAAAACGATGAACAGCCCTTGCCAAGTGGTGAAGCGCAAAACGATCCCAGAAATAATTGGTCCTACTGCCAACGCAGAACCCATAACTAAGCCAGCCAAGCCCATGGTGCTGCCGCGCTTAGTTTCTGGCGTGATCGTCAGCATAACCGCCTGATAGGCCGGAAAGAGCACCCCAACGGCCATGGCTTCTAATACACGTCCAGTCAGCATCAAACCAAAGTTAGGAGCTAACAGGATAATCAAAGTGCCGAGATCAAAAATCACCAATACGCCTAAGAATAAGTGCTTAAAGGGGATGTTCTTTAATAACCAAGGGCTAACCGGCATCATGACGCACATCACCAGCATAAAGCCGGTGGTCAGCCACTGGATCGTTGCCGCCGGTAAGTTGAAATACTGCATCAGCGTGGGATACGCCGTTGAAAGTGACGATTGGCTGATCGACATCGTAAAGGTGCCCGCCAGTAAAATTGCGATAAACCAGAAACGTTGCGTTTGCTTTGTTTGCACGAAAAAAGCCTCCAAGTATAATTTCACCATATAAAAAGCAGTTGCGCGTGGACGCAGCCGCTCGTTGTCAGATTTTTACATCCACTGACCGATGTAATAATGAATAAACATTGTAATGATCCCAACTAATATGTTACGCACAATTGCCGTTTTGACAAGACCATCGCCTAATTTAGCACTGAGAAATCCGGTCAGCGCTACCGATAAGGTAACAGCGGCGATCGTGCTTGGCCAGGCCCACGCACTTGGTGCTAGTGTCATTGCCACTAACGGGAACAGCCCGCCGGAAGCTGCGGCAACAAGTGACGAAAACGCCGCCTGCCAAGGACTCATATAATGGCCTAATTCTAGATCGTATTTAATACGGATCACGGTTCCCAACGGATCTTTATCCATTAATGCCGCGGCAATCTCACTGGCAGTCGCCGCTGTAACGCCACGAGCCTGATAATGCGCGGTCACTGCAGCCAATTCGCTGGCAAAATTTGTCTTTAATAGCTCAGCTTCCTTGGCGACCACCGCCTTTTCCGTATCTTTTTGCGAACTGACTGAGGCATATTCGCCAGAAGCCATGGAAAAAGCACAGGCCAGTAAATCAGCTAAACCAGCGATAAAAATTGTAAACTCATTGGTGGTAGCGGCAGCGACACTAAACAGCACACCAACCACCGTCAAAATACCGTCATTAGCACCGAGCACACCAGCACGCAAAGTATTGGAGCGTTCGGCCATGGTCATTTTACGTTTTGGCGCCGCTGTTGGTTTAATAGCTTTCATCATTATTCAGCGCCTCCTTAATGCGCAAACAAACTACCGATCACATAAGTAACGACCATCGTCAACAATCCAGAAACTATATTCCGCAAAACGGCGCGGCCGCGGTTGGCATTGCCTAATGCTGCTGCAGTGTAGCCAGTGACGGTCAACGCTACGATCACTGCCGCCACGGTGGCGACGATTTTGATGGCCGGCGGGAAGAACGTGATCGATACCAGTGGCAAAATTGAACCAGTTGGAAAAGCAATCATTGAAGCAAACGCAGCGGCGTAAGCACTGGTTTGTTCCCGCGGGTTGAAGCCATAGCGCTCACGAACAGCTGTATACAAGCCATCTTTTTGTAACATTTCGTGGGTCGCCTTTTTAGCTAGTTCAGCGGGGATCCCAGTTTGCATGTACTTATGTTGGATAAAATCAAATTCATCTTGATAATGATCATCCAATGCTGCTGATTCTTTTTCGATAGCACGACGTTCTGAATCACGTTGTGTATTGACCGATACATACTCACCCATCGCCATTGACACTGTCCCAGCCAACATACCAGCGATACCAGCCAGAAAAATTGCGTTGCTGTTGCTCGTCGCTCCGGCAACACCGATTACGATACCAGCGATGGACAAAATACCATCGTTAGCACCCATGACACTGGCCCGCATGACGTTGATTTTTTCTGCTAATGAGCGTTGTTTCTTAGCCCGTTCCATACTGCAGCCTTCTTCCGCTTAGTCTTTTTTAATTTAGAATCATTCTTATTTATTATCAATTAAATTATAATTTTAATTCTTTTAAAAGTAAAGTGATTTTTACCTTTTTCTCAAAAAGACTGGTATAACGCTAATTGAAAACTTTTTTCAGTTGGGATAGTGTTTTAGCTTGGAATCATTCTAAAAAAGTGGTTTACTAAGGGTGTGAAAAATTAAAGTTGTGAAAAATAATGAAGTACGCAATTATATTTAGGAAGGATGACCGCTTGTGGCTACTGATGTTACGGATCAAACACTGCAGGTATTGAAGGATCATGGTTTGCGGGTCACACCACAACGCCATATTATCCTCTCATACCTTGCCAGCCACCATAACCATCCATCAGTCGAAATGATCCGGGTGGCGCTTAGCAAAAAATTACCAAACCTTGGTGCAGCAACAATTTATAACACATTAAATACTTTTGTCGATCTCGGTATCGTCGTTGAATTGCAAAATGGTGATGGCAGCACGCACTATGATTATTTCGGCACGCCCCACTACCACGCAATTTGTACCAATTGCGGCCGCATTACTGACGTTAGTTATCCTAATTTCAATCAGGTTGAACGCCAGTTAGAAGCAAAAACCGCTGAATTAACCGGCTACTTGATTTCCGGTAATCATATGGAAGTTTACGGCTTATGCCCTGACTGCCAGAAAAAATTACGTGTTAATAAGGAAGCCATTCAATAGTATGTTAAAGTCGCACAACTCGATTTATTCGGGCTGTGCGTTTTTTTATGAATTCAATTATTCAGTAAACTAATTTAGCTGCCCACTTAAATTAATCTGCCACGCAAAACGTCATCGCCAACCCATAAAAGGCCGACTAGCAGCGACGCTAACGGCAATAAACGCGCGGCTTTTTTTGCCGCTTAAACAACGCAAAAAAATCGTTCAAAAAAAGGAAGTTATCACTTGCAATCGCTTACAGATGATGCTATATTATGAGTGTGGAAAGGAATAAGACCTGACCAAGCAGTATAAGGCTCCTCAGTCTTCGGCAGACTGCTAAGACGTGAAATAGCAGTCGGTGGTAACACATGATTTTAAAAGTATTACCAAGAGTCTTCGGCAGACCACCAAGACACGAAATGGCGGTCGTTGGCAACAATATCCAAGTATTACCAAAAGTCTTCGGCAGACTGCTAAGACACGAGATAGCAGTCGTTGGTAACAATTTAAGTATCACCAAAGTCTTCGGCAGACCACCAAGACAAGCGATGGCGGTCGTTGGCAACACTTGATTGTTCCAAGGTTTCTAAACAAGATCTATGTTGTGAAACGTCGAATCAACAAATAGGTAACAAATTCTTTATGGAGGTGTATGTCGCATAGCAGGCATAACCACAGCTCCAACGCTTCTGGCACTTCGCTAAAACCTAGTTTTCGGGTCATGAATCCTATCCACTGATAGGTACGACCATACAGATGATATATTATATGAACAGGTTAGCTAGAAGTAGCCGCACGCGTAAAACTTAATATGAAGGTGTCTAGATATTCAAAAATTTCTGTACGACCAAAGTAAATTAGGTCAGGCATTTTCCACGAACCGTTAGACTTCAAGACTGAGGAGACTTGAAGTCTTTTTTTGTGCTTTTTTACGCGTAGCATTTAAATATTTTTTTAGCCTTTGCAGACCTTTTTCGGCCGATTATGTGTATTTCGCCACAATTAAAGATAGCCAGTTAACCTGATCGATCACTTATCCAACGTTAATTTGCCACAATCATCACAATTGGTATATGTTTATATTAGATAAGTAAGCGCTTTTTATTGTTGATTTTATACTAATATAGTTATAAACTAGCGATATTTGGTATAGCAACTCAACTTAGAAAGGGTGTAGATCATGGAAATTAAAAATGTAGTCGTCGCCGGCAGTGGCGTTTTGGGTGCACAAATTGCTTTTCAGGTCGCTTTTAAACGTTTTAATGTAACCGTTTATGATATTAATGATGCCGTTTTAGGTCAGGCTAAAGTTAAAATGGCTGGGCTGGAAACGACTTATCAAGCTGAGATTCATAATGCAAAAGCCCAGTTCACACAGTCAACTGCTAATTTGAATTACAACACCAACCTATTACCCGGGCTGAACAATACCGTTACTGCCGCGATTCAACAATCAGAACATGCGGTGGATTCGACTTTAGCGCGGATCACTTATACTTCTGATTTGAAAAAAGCTGTCAGTGACGCTGATTTAGTGATTGAGGCGATTCCTGAAGTCGTGACGATCAAGCAATCATTTTATCAGCAACTTGCCCCACTGGCTCCGAAAAAAACGATTTTCGCTACTAACTCGTCAACCCTAGTTCCTAGTCAGTTTGCGGCTGAAACTGGTCGACCAGAACGCTTTTTAGCACTCCATTTTGCCAACGAAATTTGGAAAAATAATACCGCTGAAATTATGGGTCACAAAACAACTGACCCACAAGTATTCGCTCAAATTATCGCTTTCGCCAAAGCAATTGGCATGATTCCGATTCCCGTGCAAAAGGAACAACCTGGCTACATTCTTAATTCAATTTTAGTGCCGTTCCTCGATGCAGCAGAAATGTTGTACCTTGATGGTATCGGCGACCCAGAAATTATTGATAAAACTTGGATGCTGGCTACCGGCGCACCGCAAGGTCCATTTGGCATCCTCGACGTTGTCGGTATCGTCACCGCCTACAATATTATTCAAAACTACGCTGCGACTACCGGTAATCATAAATATGATGAATTGGCGAGCCTGCTCAAAACGAATTTTATTGATAAAGGTAAATTAGGGGTCAGTTCTGGCGAAGGTTTCTACACCTACCCTAACCCTGTTTACGCACAACCTGGCTTTTTAGAATAATTTAAAAAACGTGCGCCTTCACTGACGCACGTTTTTTAGTTAGCGCGCTTCGTGATCATCAACGTTACGGTACTAACACTGGTCAGCCGTTGACTAGCTTGCTCGTGAACCTCAACTTGCCAGGTCTGCAATCGTTTGCCCGCATGCAATGGTTTAGCATTGGCGCGCAACGTTCCTTGTGCTACAGTATAAAGGTGGTGCGTTTCCACGTTGACGCCCACCGCCACTTGCTGGGTCGTATCCAAGCCCGCATTAGCGCCTAGACTAGCGGCAGTTTCCGCTAAAATCGTGTTAATGCCGCCATGGACAATGCCAAATGGTTGCTTTAATTTTGCCGTAACTGGTACTTCAATAACGGCTTCAGTGGTGGTGGCGCGCAGTGTTTTAATGCCCAACAATTCAAGTAAATTCATAATTTACCTCCATATAGAAAGAAGTTGTAATGATGACTAGTGTAACTTGGCAAAGCGTCAAAGATTACTCAGAAATTATCTTCGAACGTGCGGACAAAATCGCAAAAATTACGATGAATCGGCCGGCAAAACTCAATGCCTTTACCCCAGTGACAATTCAAGAAATGATCGAGGCTTTTACGATCTGTCGTGATGATGCCAGTATCGGTGTGATCATCTTAACTGGCGCCGGCGACAAAGCCTTCTCCTCCGGTGGCGATCAAGGAATTCGCGGTAATGGTGGCTACGTTGGCCCCGACAAAATTGCCCGCCTCAACGTGCTAGATCTGCAACATTTGATTCGCATCATCCCTAAGCCAGTCATTGCCATGGTCAAGGGTTGGTCCGTTGGCGGCGGTAATATTTTACAATTGATCTGTGATCTAACCATCGCCGCTGACAACGCTCAATTTGGCCAAACTGGTCCGAAAGTTGGCAGCTTTGACGCTGGCTATGGTTCCGGCTATTTAGCCCGTGTTATCGGCCATAAGCGCGCCAAGGAAGTTTGGTTCCTCAATCATTTCTACAGCGCCGAGGAAGCTTATCAAATGAATTGGATCAACAAAGTTGCACCATTAGCCGAAGTTGAATCGGTAACGCTGGATTGGTGTAATGAAATTTTGACTAAATCACCAACTGCCCTACGTTTCATTAAGGCAGCAATGAACGCTGACACCGATGGTTTAGCTGGGCTGCAGCAATTAGCTGGCGACGCAACGATGCTCTTTTACACCACCGATGAAGGCAAGGAAGGCCGGGACGCTTTCAACGAAAAACGTAAACCTGATTTTGATCAGTTCCCGAAGTTTCCATAAACAATGGAGAATTGGTTAAGCAAACGCGCACGCCTATCACCGGAAAAAATTGCCGTGCGTGCTGGCGAACAAAGTCTGACCTTTGCTGAGTTACAGCAACAAGTTTTACAGCAAGCTGGCCGCATTCAGCAATTAGCACCTAGCGGCCGCATTGCTGTGCTGACCGATAATTCACTGACTGGCTACGTCACGATTTTGGCTGTCCAACAGCTAGATGTCGCGCCAGTGCTATTGAATCAGCGGTTGAGCGTCGACGAATTGACCCAGCAACTAGCTGATGCCGCCGTCACACTCTGTTTAACCGCTGATAAATTGGTACGGCCGCTGCCAATCAAAGTTGTTAGTTTCAGTCAATTAGCCCAACAAAAGCCGCTAGTAGTCACACCACCGACTGAGTTCACCGCGACAACCGTTGCCAGCATCATGTTCACCTCTGGGACTTCTGGTCACGCTAAAGGTGTCTTGCAAACATATGGCAATCATTTCTACTCCGCCATTGGGTCTGTCCTAAATTTAGGCTTAACGACAGAGGATGCTTGGCTTTGTTGCGTGCCGTTATTTCATATTAGCGGCTTATCGATCATGTTGCGTGGCCTGATCTACGGTATGACAGTTGTGCTGGTTGATCATTTTGACGCTGAAGAAATCAACCATCTGTTGTGTACACAGCCGATTACAACGATTTCAGTAGTGCCCTATATGTTACAGAAATTACTACAGACGCTGCCACAAACACAACATTATCAGGCGGCTTTTCGTTGCATGCTACTGGGCGGTGGGCCGATCGATCGCGCAACCTTGGCTGAGTGTCAGCAACGCCAAATCCCTGTGATCCAGTCGTATGGTATGACCGAAACGGCCTCGCAGATCGTTGCTTTAGATTTTGCCAACGCAGCACGTAAATTAGGTTCCGCTGGCCAGCCGTTATTTCCGGTTCAAATTAAAATCGATGCTGCCCAGCATATTTTAGTTAAAACACCAACCTTGGCTGCCGGCTACCTTGATCAGCCAGAAATCTGGGCCAAGCAGCTCCATGCTGGCTGGTTCGATACAGACGATATCGGCTATCTCGATGATGAAGGCTTCCTGTTTGTCCAAGGCCGCAGTGGTGATATGATCAATTCCGGTGGCGAGAATATTTTCCCCGGAGAAATCGAAGCTGTTTATCAGCAACATCCTGCCGTTAAAAGTATTGTGGTCGCCAGTGCTACCGATAAGACTTGGGGCCATGTGCCACTAGCCTATCTTCAACTAAACTCAGCGATAAGTGTTACTGAATTACGTGCTTACGGCCGGCAACATTTGGCGCATTACAAGGTGCCCCGTGACTTCTATTTGGTCACCGACTATCCCCGTACTGGTAACGGTAAGTTAAAACGCCGCGCATTGTCGCCGCAAACAGCTCAGTTATTAAAATAGCGCTAGGCAAATTGCCTAACGCTATTTTAGTGTTAATCGCTGCCGAACTGCTTTAAGCGCTTGTTGCTGTAACATAACTTGCTTTAACTTATCCGCAGAATCAGGTAAATTAACCAGCGCATCGTCAAGATCGACAAATTCAACTTCAATATATTCCAGTCCACGCCGCTCAGCTGCAGTTAGTGGCTGGTCTACTGCCGTTACCTTTTTCGTCTCACTGACGATTGCATTAACTTCACGAATCGCTTGATTTTGCGTCCAGTGCTGACTCATACCACTAGTTTTAGCGCCTAACTTTCGCATATCTGCCGCTAACTTAACTAAGCGCGCCTTAATCTTTTCTAAATCTGCTACCCGATCTTCTGCCATATAATCATCCCTTTAAGTCGACTATAGCACAAATTAGTCCTAGTAACGTCGATTGTAGTAAATCAAATATTGTTGCAGTGTATCTGGTGCACAAATTATCTTGGTTACACTGGTATTTTCTGGTTCCGGCATACTCATTGGATCTTTTGGTTGTACCGCGTTAATTGCAAAGCTGCGCACAGTAAAGCCATGAGAAACGATAACGATTTTTTCTTCTGGGTAACGTTGCGTCATGTCCTCGGTGAATTCACGCACGCGCGCTTCAACTGCGGTAAATTCTTCCCCTTTGGCCGGAATGGCGTAGTCTGGGTACACTTCACCGGTGATTGGATTAAATAATTCAGGATAGGTTTTGCGTAAACTGGCGTTAGTTTGACCATCCCAGCGGCCATAAGAAATTTCTAACAAGCGCTGATCGTAGCTTAAAGGTAGGTCATAGCCAACATTTAAAATGGCAGCGGTTTGTTTGGTCCGTTCTAATGGACTAGCAATCATTCGATCAGCAAATTTTAAATCAAAATGATCATGCAGTTTTTGCGCTTGCGCCTTACCAGTATCATTTAAATAAGTTGCTGGCGTATTGATCGTGCCTTGCTTAATATCTTGTGTATTCGCTTGTGTCTGTCCATGGCGCACAATATAAAATTCGGTCATGCCAAAGTCTGCTTTCTAATAATTCATAAGGTTACGTTTGAGTATTCATTCTTATGGTGAAAAACCACGCCATAAGCTCTAGCGTTACTAAGTTGCCTTTAATATACCATAATTAGCCTTACTTTTTGTACCTAATCGTTAAAAACGTGGTGCAACCAGCTATGTTTCATGTGAAACGTAACACCTGATTTTCACGGAACGCCAAAAAGGATTCACTGAGGCAGGAATCCTTTTTGCAAAAATATTCAGTATAAATATACAGTTACAGCTTGATTTAGAGACCATTAATGGTACCATTAATGTGATACCGGTAAGCTCAGATTACGTCCCCCGTAAACTGTTTTATAACCGGTTCACGAAGCGGACTGACTTTTGTCGGTGCGCTTTTTTGGTATTTTAAAATGCTCAGTATTTACCCCGTCGCGCTGACCGTTACTCAAGCGGCTTAAAACCCACTCTTATTAAAGTTGCCAAATAATTGGTGTCTTCAATAATTGCGTCTTGCTGATCAAGTAATGGGCCGTTTGCTCACTCTGAAAATAACCACGTAATATATGCTTTAATTGTGGCCGTTGCTTGAGCGTAGCCGTGAAATTCACTTGTTTAGCTGCTGTAGTATCACTAGTAGTTGGTGCTTGATCATAAGTCGTCAAATGATAAGTAGCAATAATCTGATTTAACTTCAAATTGTAACTCGTATCAGTGGCGTACCGACCAGTAAGTGCCTTGGTAGCTGCTTGATAATCTTTGGCGTTTTGCTTCCAAGCACCAGCGTAATAATTAGACGCTAAGCCAGGCCCATCATGAAGTAAGGTGGCGTAATCCGTCAATGAATCTTTATAACCATAATAGCGCTTAAAATTCGATTTAATTGTATAGAGTTGACCAAACCCGTTATCTTCCTGTGTGGCCATCAGCGCACTTTGGCCTTGATAGCTACCTTTGACACCAAATAAATTATAGTTTGGTGCTAGTGACAAAGTGCTGGTCCCCCAATTACTCTCCAACGCTGCTTGCGCAATCATGACTGAAGCATATAAGCCTTGTTTTTGGGCAATTTTTTGGGCATCTTGCGCGAATAGCTTAATGAACTCCGTATGCGAAGCAACCGGCGTGCCGGTTGTATACAACCAACTATTATCGGCACTAGCAAGGTTATTACCGAACCCATTATTCTCGTTTGGCGCTGTCGGCGTTGCCAAAATTGGTGTTGTCGTGCTACTAGCCGCACTAGTTGCACCGCTATTAGTTGGCGCAACTGCAGTCGCTGCTGACTTAGCTGGTGTTGCTTGACTTGCAGTTGGCGTAGCTGCCTGACTTTGATTATTAGCGGGTTTGCTAGTCGCTGCTTGGCTCGTATTAGGCTTTGTTGCCTGGCTAGTCGCAGGTTTAGCAGTCTGACTCGCAGCGTCACTGGCGGCCTGGCTAGCGGCTGCCGCTTGACTGGCTGCGGTACTGGCTTCAGCGGCTTGTTTGGCTTTACCTTGCGCGTAGCCTGCCGTGTAGCCGGCTTGATAGACTGCGCCCAATGTGGCATCACTTTGGGCTGGCTTTTGTGCATAGCCAGCTGCCTGCCCTGCTGTCATCCCTGTTTTGAATGCCGTTGTGGCTGCAGTAAATTCAGCCGCATAACCATGGGCAAAATAAGCGCTGCTGCTGGCTGGGTTACTGGTGTTTTCCAGCTTTTGACCAGTAACATCAGCATCCGCCGCGGCTTGGCCTTGTTTTAATTCTTGCTGGCCCAAATTAAATTCCGCCGTGTAATCGGCTTGGTAAGTGGCATCACCGGCAGGATCACTGCTGGTGCCGCTAGCCTTATCAGCCAGCACGTCTTGTTGCGCCGCTAATTGCGCTGGGTTTTTAGTTGTTGCTTGCTCGGTGCTAGTTGTCGTCGCGGCCTGAACTAGCGGTGGTACCGTTGCCATAAGTGTCGAGCTAAAAAGAATGCCGGTTAAAGCCACCGTTGTCGCCTGACGTAGGCGATTTACATTTTTCTGAGTCATTTCAGATCCCTCCACAATACTAAAGATTTAGGTGCTTAATCTTAATATACGCAAATTAATCTACATGTTTTTATTAATCACACCTATATCTAAATATATTGTCGGGGAAATAGCAAGTAATCGCGCTTACATTGGCTTAAATAAACCAATAAATCGAGCAGAACATCAGCGTCGTGCCTAGCATAACCAGAAAATGCCAAATTAGATGAAGGTATGGTACTTTGGGAAAACTGTAAATGACTGCACCAAGTGTAAAGGTCACCCCACCAGCGACTAGTAAAATGAAGCCAGTTGTGCCTAGATGCAGGTATAACGGCCGCATTGCCAGTAGACACAGCCAGCCCATTACAACATAAATCGTGGTTTCTAGCTTTTGTTGGCGTGCGCCACTGAAAATATGCAACGCGATGCCCGCTACGGCTAGGCCCCAAATAGCTAAGCACATGCCTAACCCAAAGCCGCCGCGAATCGCTAGTAAACAATATGGTGTGTATGTGCCGGCAATCAGTAAGTAAATATTGCAGTGATCAAAGATTTGAAATAGCCGTTTGGCCCGTGTTAACGACAAGCAATGATATAAGGTTGACGCTAAGTAAAGTAACATCAGTGTGATACCATAAATCGTTAAGGCTAATAGCGCTGGTTCCGGCGCCGTTAAACCTCGGCGAACCAGTAAAACAAACATAACAACACTGCCGATAAACCCGATACCATGGGTGATTGCATTCCAGATTTCTAATACTAATATTTCGTGCTTCATATTCGTTGCCATAAAATAGCCTCCTTATACATCTCTAGTTATAGTTTACCACATCTAGATACAAAGTCTAGATAATGCAATTACTTTTTTTATGTGGCATAATAAGAGTAACTTATTTTAGTGTAAGGGGAAATTTTAATGGCAGAAACTGATTTTAATCATTGGTTGCAACAGCTCGCAACGGTACGCTTACCAACTTGGCAAGCCTTACCCGAATTTGACTTATATATGGATCAAGTGATCACCGAAACGGATCGTTACTTACGGCCACTGGGCATTGAACCGCTGACTAAAAGTATGGTTAATAGCTACGTTAAACGTAAAATTATTCATCGCCCTGAAAAAAAACATTATACGCGCACTCATTTAGCCGAAATTATGATCGTCAGCTTATTCAAGGCTGCATTTCCGTTGGAGGCCATTCATTCTGGTATCCAGCAAGCCATTACCGCCGATACAACGGCACAACAAGCTTATGATCAATTCGTTACACGGATCAACGCTGAATTGGCTAGTTTGGATCAAGCAACTGCCACACCGCTATTTAGCGCAAATGACACAGCGTATGAACGTACGCAAAAAGCGGCTATCCGTACGATTTTATATCAAATTATTACCCAACAGACCTTGCACGTTGAATCTAAACCAGTCCCAACTGAATCATAAGATTGCGCGGGCTATAGGAAACTTGCCTTTTACAATAGTAGCAGTTTAGAATGAACTGTAATCAGGTGACTAACTAACTTAGCACTTGAATTATTTTTGTACGGGGGTGTAAATATGCACGTTGATTTTGGTTTTATTGGCTTAGTGTTTGGTATCAATGTACTCTACTTGACGATCAATACATTAAGATTGATTTTTCAAAATAAAGGCTTGATCTGGGTGGCACCGTTCTTTGGTATGGTTGAAATCACGCTATACACCCTAGGGTTAAATTATGTGTTGAATAGCTTAGCCAATCCCCTTTATTTGGTAGCTTATGCGCTAGGCTTTGGCACCGGGATCGCGTTAGGCATGCTGATCGATCGTTGGCTAGCCATCGGTTACGTGATCGTGCAGATCATTATTCCCCGCGATGAGGAAAACCGTGACAAGAAAACGCTCGTTAGTTTATTGCGCGATGCCGGCTATGGCGTTACTGAATTTGATGGTACTGGCCGTGATGGTGCGCGGATGGTGCTTGAAGTCTTAGTCCCACGCAAAGATGAAAAAACGATTTACGCTATGGTATTGGCCTTCAATGAGCGCGCATTTATGCTGTCGCTGGAACCCACAACCTTCAATGGCGGCTTTTGGGTCAAGCGGATCAAGCGTCGCCGCCAGTTAATTGCCGAGCGCGCTCGTAAATAAAAAAGCGTCCCACTATTGTGGTCGCGCTAATTGGTAAGTCGCCCCTAATTCAGCATATTCAGCGCCGGCTAAGCGCGCTACTGGCTGTAAAGCAGCGGGTAAAATATAGCCATGTGTCGCATCGAATACGTCACTAGCAAAGTAAAAATCGCTGACCCGCAATACGAACAGGTCAGCCATCGGCGTTCCGCTGTGATCTGGCACCAGCAAATGTTGATAAACAGTGGTTTCAAAACGAATCTTGGCTGCAGCTAAGCCAGGAACAGCCACTGACTGACTATTGACTAACTTCAAATCGGCAGCACGGACCTCGCTTTCAGTTGGTGGTAGCGTGGCCGCGGTGGCGTTCATTTGCTCGACTAAATCGGCCGAAACAATATGGACTACCGCCTCACCATTGGCTAGCAAGTTAGCCGCCGTGTCCTTTGGCTGTTGCGGCGCTTTACGGCCAATTGCCAATGTCATTAATGGCTCACTACCAGGAATACTGGAAAAGAAGCTGAATGGCGCTAGATTAACGACGTCGCCAGCTAGGGTCGTGACCCAAGCGATTGGCCGCGGAATGATACTCCCACTGATAAATTTATACTGTTGCTGCGCTGACAGGTCTTGGCGGGTAAAATGATACATGGCTTTTTCCTCATTTCTGTTGGTTGTTCACCAACCACAAATTAACCCTTACGGCGTGAATTAGCAAGCAAGTTGGCCGTTAGTCGCACTGAAAACTTGCTTAATCGTAATTATAAAACATGATCTAGAAATAATATCGAATTAAAAGGAAAGGTCGTCGCACATGACAACAATCGACTTACTCAATCAGCATCGGTCGCACCGTAATTTCAGTACTAAACCAGTTGACGCTGCTTTAATGACCCAATTGATCACAGCTGCTCAGCACGCCTCTTCTAGTATTTTCTTACAGGCGTATAGCTTTATCAGCGTTACTGAACCCATGTTGCGGCAACAAATCGCAGCAATCACAACGATGCCGTTTGTACAGCAAAGTGGCCACCTATTGATCGTAGTTGCAGACCAACATCGCAACGCCACCTTAGCGCAGCAACAAGGCTTAGCACCTGATCTACTAAGTGGCGCTGATCGCTTCTTAGCCAGTGTTGAAGATGCGACCTTAGCCACGCAAAATCTGATCACGGCTGCCGAAAGCCTCGGTTTAGGTGCAGTTGTGCTGGGCAGTGTGTTAAACGATGCCGCCAAAGTAATTGAACTGTTACACTTACCACACTTAACCATGCCACTATTTGGCCTATTGGTCGGTTACCCGAATGATCAAAATGAAATTAAACCGCGCTTGCCAGAAGCGGCTGTTCACTTCACTAATGGCTATCAAGAACCCACCGCCTATTCGGAAGCGTTGACTGCTTATCAGCAAACGTTACAACAATATTATCAAGCGCGCAGTAGCAACGCCCGTCAAGCTGACTTTACTCAAGTTATCCGCGGTGCTTTGCTTTCCTCGCACCCGCGGCGTGAGCTATTGACCGTTTTAAAACAGCAGGGATTTCTTAACGAAAATGATTAAAAAGATGAGGCTGTGACTAATTTCACTATGTCACAGTCTCATTTTTATTGCCGAATATTAAAACGTGTGCCCTAAGCTGCTGTCGCCCGTTCTGACCAACACTGGTTAGTAAGAATTGGCTAAGCAGAACGTCTTATGCCACCCGCTTGCTTTTTCAGCGCGCTTGATTTTAAGCTGTTTCGTCTGTGGTCACAAGGTTGCGGCCACGGCCTTTCGACAAATAAAGCATGCGGTCAGCGCGCTCGAATAAATGATCAGCGCTTTGATCGTGCGCCCGTAGCGTCGCGATACCTACTGAAACCGTTACTTGGATGTGCTCATGATTATAGATCACGTCAAGTTGCGCTAATTCGGCCTGCAACCTATTGGCAAATTGCGCGGCTGTTGTCACCGCTAAATCAGGTAGTAAAACGTTAAATTCTTCACCACCAGTTCGGTAGCATTCAGCCTGTGCAACTTGCTTAGTCACTCTTTTCAGAGTGGCCCCCACTTGCCGTAAAACTTCATTGCCGGCTAAATGGCCGTACTGATCGTTTATATTTTTAAAACGATCAATGTCCATTTCCAGCATTGTTAGGGTTAAATTTTTCTGCCGCGCATCCGCAAATACTTGTGCATATTCCTTATTAAATACGTTGTAGTTTTTCACCTTAGTTAAGTCATCGATGCTGGCCTGCCGTGTAATCGTCAGCAGTTGCTGATTCTCCTGAAACAATGAGGTCAATCCATAAAAGAGTAACGTTTCCATGATCAAAAAGCTGATGATGTTGTACATCATTTCATAGCGGGTCACTAAACCAATACCTTGAATATCGACTAGGTGGATCGTCACCCAAACAATAATTGCAACGCCAGTCGTTGCCGGGATGATCCACGCCGCTGCTGAATTATTTCGCTGAATCAAGCTAACACCTAAGTAGACGATCAATAAAACAATGAACACGAAAATACTGTGATATAGCGTAACGATCGTGAAATGGTAAAAGAATAAGTGTGACAGATCATCGCACAGCATAATAATAAGGCTAGAACGCAACCCGAGAAATACGACAACAAAAACTAAAAGTAACAAGCGAAAATTAATAAATGCGACATAATGGTGTACATGCGCGCCGCTATACTCGAAGAAAATAGCTAAAGCTGAAAAATACAGCACACTAATAAAGCGTAGCCACCCCACTGAGAAGTCGATCCAATCAATTTTTTGCCGTTGTTGATTTAAACAGCGTAGTGCTGAACGCACGATCAGCTGAAAAAACATAACGATCCCTAATGTAAAAAATATCCCTGTAAATAGTGGTCGAACAAGCCACAATTGTTGTGTCATTCATCTCATCCCTTATTTAACGCCAAAATCCGCTACTAAGTCCTTAAGCGCGCCGTTCTTGTGCCACCGCCATTTGTGCAACTAAGTTCAAATAATTGAACGGTTGATCATAATTGGGTTGGAATAACATGTCAACGTAAGCGAGGTCATCGATCGTATTCTTATTTTGGATACAAACTGAGATCGTATTAGCTGACTGGGCAACCTCGTGTTTACTGAATAACTGTGCGCCTAAAATACGCCGATTGTCGCGATTATAAACTAAGTTAATGGTTAACATCGCTGTGGAAGGCATATATTCAGGACGATAATTTTCGTGAAAGGTAACGGAAGCGGCGTTAAATCCAGCTGTATGTGCGGCATGTAACGTCATTCCTGTTGATGCCAAGGTATGGCCAAAAAGTGCCATCGCTGACGTTGCCTGTGTCCCCATGTACTTTTGTTTATGGCCGAAAAGATTGGTTGCTGCTAAAATACCTTGGCGCACCGCATTGGACGCCAGTGGAATATACGCCGCCTTATTAGTTGGATTATAATGGACAACACAAGCATCCCCTGCCGCATAAATATCTGGATCAGACGTTTGCATATAATCATCGATGATAATAGCGCCGCGGCGATCCATTTCAACTTGGCCGCGCAATAATTCTGTATTGGCAACGAAACCAGTGCAAACGATCGCCAAATCAGCTTCGTGCGTTCCTTGATCAGTTTCAACAACGACTTGTTCGTCACCGTTAAAAGCTTGCACCCGCTCATTCAAGAAAACATGGACCCCATGTTCAGTTAGCAGGGTACTAATTTTATCGGCTAAATTTTTATCGACATAATTATTCAATAATTGATCACGGCTTTGGATCAGCGTGACTTCGTGATTCGTATCAGCATAGCTTTCAGCTAATTCAACGCCAACGTAGCCGCCACCGACAATAGCGATGTGCCGATGATTTTGCGCCGTTTTATAGATTTCTTGGGCCTGCGCATAATCTTTACACAGCAACACTTTAGAATTATCAATGCCAAATAACGGTGGCACCACGACGTAAGAGCCTGTTGCCATAATCAACTTATCATAGTGTTCAGTCGTAAGCTCAGTTGTCACTAAGTCAGTACTAGTAACGGTTTTAGCTTGTGCATCGATTTTGAGTACATCATGTTGCATCAGCACCGTTGCGCCTAATTCATGCAGTTGCTCTGGGCTAGAATAGAACATATCCTCTAGCCGTTTCACTTCACCGCCAAGATAAAGTGAGATGCCACATGATAAAAAGGACACATTATCGTGGCGCTCGTAAACAGTCACTTCAGTTTCTGGGTGTTCCTGTAAAATCTGCGTAACCGCTACAGTACCAGCGTGTGTACACCCAACAACAATAACTTTCATGATGATCCTCCTTTAATAATTAAAGTTTAGTTTGCGGCATCTAAACGTGGCCGCTGCTTACACAAAATTGCGGTATAAGCCAAAAAAGAGAGTGTCAAATTTTATGTGTAAATAGAAAAGCCTCTCGTCTTTTTCTTTAA
>NZ_RHOF01000031.1 GCF_003946445.1 Loigolactobacillus jiayinensis
TTCTGAGATCGGGCGATTTGTATTGAAAAACGGTTTATTATTAGGTGCTTACGTTTAAACTGCTTAGTATATTTAGTCATAGTAAAACCCCCGATATTGGATTCTGGTCCAATACCGGGGGTTCACTTCAAGCTTTAAAATTAGCGCTCTAATTTTTGTAGTTTTTGATTTTCATCTAGTTGGGAAACGCCACCTAAATGAATTTGTTGCAAGATCCGCATCGTCCACCATAACAGCACTAAGCTGACAACTAAAATACCAAGCAACACAGCTGCCGAGCTCCAAACTTGCCCGTTACCTAAGCCTGAAGTAATGGCTTGTCGGAACCCAAGAATTGAATAGGTCATCGGAATATACGGATGGATCGCATTATAAAATGAATTTGTGACTTCCATCGGGAACGTCCCACCAGAACCACCAAGTTGTAGCATTAGCAAGACCATCGCCACAAAACGACCTGGATTATCGAAGGCCATCGACAACAGCATGACTAAGAACATCGATGCTAAGGCAAAAATGATTGCAATCAGGTAGAACGACCCAATATGATCAACTTGCAAGCCGAATAATAACATCAGGCTAGCTTCCAAAACGGCCATCATGATGGCAACAACGCCACCAACGGAAATTTTGCTAAAGAACCAAGCCGTTGCTGACTGGCCCTTCGTTGAAATTTTGCGAATTGGGTAAGAAAAGTTGAAGACAATTGCCCCAACATATAACGCTAATGATAAAACGTACGGTGCTAATGCATGACCATAATTTGGTACATAGCTATAACTCTTATGACTTAACTTCGTTGGACTAGCAAACATATCGGCCGTCTTAGCAGTCGTTTGAATCCCGTTTACTTTCTTACCGCCAGCGGTTAAAGCCACAGCTAAAGTACTGGATCCAGCATTCAATTTATCACCACCAGAGGTCAGCTCTGTTGATTTGCCATTTAACTGACTTGTACCATCAGCTAACTTCGCTACACCTGCCGTCAATGTTGGCACTTGTGCATTCAGTGTCGTTAAACCAGTAGACAATTGCGTTGCGCCTGAATTTAACGTTCCAGAATTAGCATTTAATGTCTGTGAGCCTGTGTATAATTGGCCGACACCTGAAACCAGCGTTGGCACTTGGCTGTTCATTGTGTTCAAGCCTGTCGCTAATTGACCAGTACCATTAGTGTATTGGCCGACACCTGTTGCCAACTGACTAGAGCCAGTTGCAAGTTGGCTGACACCACTAGTTAGGGTTGGAATTTGACTGTTAAGTGTTGTTAAACCACCAGCTAATGTTGAAGCACCAGCAGTTAGGGCTCTGGAATTAGTGGCTAATTTATTAGAGCCTGATGCTGCTGTGTTTACACCACCAACATATTGCTGCAAACCAGCCGATACTTGGTTAATCTGGGATAACATACTTGATTGATCAATTGTAGCTGCTATTGTTTCTTGATCAGTTGTAACGACCCCAGCACCATTCACCTGTGTATTCAACTGATTAGCATAGTCAGTAACTTTATCGGAATTAGTAGTTAATTGTTGAATACCTGTACTTAGTTTGTTCATTTTAGTAATCAAGCCACTCAACTCTGTTTGCGTTTCAGGACTCGTTATATCGCTACTTTCACTTAACAAGCTCTGTGCTGAATCAATCATAGTAGGTAAGCCAGTCATTAATTGTTGTGCAGTTGCAATTGTAGATGCACTTGGCATAGCGTCCATTAATTCATTGATTGAAGTTAAATCAATACCACTCAAAGCTGTATTCAAGGTTGTCCCCACTCCTGCTACAGCTGTTGCATTATTTTTTGCAGAAGTAGCATTGGATCCTGTCGATTGAATTGCCGCATTTAGCTTAGTTTTGTCCGCATCACTTAATTTACTTTGATCGATACTTTGTAGTTGTTGTGCGGTTGTTGAACTACTTTGTGCAATTTGACCATCTGTTGTTGCGATACCGGTCAAGGTTGTTGTTAATTGGCCCTGTAATTTACTCAAATTAGTAATTTGTGTTTTCATATTGGTAATCGTATCTTGTGAATTTGCCAATTTCTGCAGCGTTGGTGCTAATTCTTGCAGTGCGGGTAACGCAGCACTTAATGTGTCCATTTGTGTTGCTACCGACTGTGATTGCTGATTAATTGACTTCATTTGATCGATCTGTGTAGATAGCTTTGATAAGTCAGTTGACTGCAAGCCAGCTTGAACTTCTTGGAGACCTGCATTAATACCCTTGTTGTAGGCATAAATACCAGCAGCAACCATTGGTAATTGTTTTGTACCCGCTACTAATTGATTCACACCACTTGTAATTTGATTTGATTTATCAGATAACGTACCTAAGCCTGTATTCAAATCACTAACACCAGTAGTGTATTGCGCAACACCGTTTTGTAATGTAGATGAGCCCGTCGTTAATTGCCCGACGCCACTGGCTAATGGGCCGACACTACTTTGTAAGGTCGAGATTCCCCCGGCAACCTGAGTAGCGCCGCTGTTTAATTTACTAGACTGCGCGGTTAGCTGGTTACCACCAGTCGCTAACTGCTGCACACCACTTGCCAATGGGCCGACACTGCTTTGTAAGGTACCAATACCGTTAGCTAAGGTGCCGACACCATTTGTATATGCGTTGACACCAGTGGCTAGTTGTGTGCCCCCAGTTGTTAATTGTTGCACGCCACTTGCCAATGGTTTCACACTAACATTCAAGGTTTGGACCCCATCATTGACCTGTGAAACTGCGACTGTATATTGGCCTAAGCCGTCATTTAGCGTAACCAACCCATTATCCAATTGGGTTGCGCCATTAGCTGCCGTGGTCATCCCTTTGCCGACCACATGCAATTGATCAAACATAGCGCTGGCATACGCATTAGTAACTGCTGCACGAATTTCTTTATCCAATGCGGTGGTTCCGACTTGACTGATGACTTCACCGATATAGTTTAGCGAATCATTGGTTTTATAGGATAACTGCATTTTCTTTGGATTCTTATTCAATGCGGTCGTTGCGTGGGCCGAGAAGTTTTTCGGCAATGTGATCACCGTGTAATACTTCTTATCCTTCAACCCCTGCTGAGCCTGCTTTGCGGAAACAAAACGCCAGCCCAATTGATTATTTTTTTTCAATTTCTGCACTGTTTGTTTACCAACATTCAAGGTTTCGCCGTTATATTTAACCGGCTGATCTTGATTGACTACGGCAACTGGTAATTCCTTGGTTTCACCATACGGATCCCAAACTGATTTTAAGAAGAACACGCTATATAGAAACGGAATCAGCGTCATGACGATCACTGATAGGAGAATCAATCGGTTGTGCCGGATGAACCGCCACTCGTTCTTAACCATTTTCATTATTTAAATCCCTTCCCACCTAAAAATTAACTTAAAATGAACCGCTACTTTTAATATCCATAAATTGCTCTAGAGAACATTTTACAAATAAATGAGCAATTTGTAGCCGGACACTTTAATACAAATGTCCGGCTACGTTTAAAAAGCGTTTTCATTTTCAGTTAACACCCAAAACATTTTCCCCCAATAACTTAAATCAAATCGGCCATATAAAGTTGCCCAAATAGCGACATCCGTTCACGTTTACGTTCCTTTTGCGGAATAAACACACCTACTTTTTCCAAATTAAAGCCGGTGATCAAACTATGTTCATCAAAAACAATTGGGTTCTTTAAAATTTGCGGGTGCGCTTGCACCAAATCGACTAATTCGTTGAAAGTTAAATCATCGTTTAACGCTAAGGCTTGAGTTGCTTTGGCCCGCTGCGCTAATAAATCGTCGGTGCCATTATCGGACATCAAAAATAATTTTGTGATTTCGCTTTTGTCCAACGGTTTTTGTAAAATATTACGAATCTGCAAACCGATATGTTGGCGTTTAAACCACCGTACCATTTTATTTTTAGCTGGGTCGCTGGTATGAAAATACATATTGATCATAAGTCTAGCCTCGCTCTCTTTTATATTAATATACGGGAATTATTGAGCAGTTAAATTGATTCAAGTCAAGTAATGCAAAAAACCGTGCAGCCTTTGCACGGTGGCGAAAATAATAACCAAAAACGTGTAGGTTACCAAGTATTCTACAACTAAGCTATGCTAAACGTAACTAAATTGTTCTTTTAATTTATTTTTCATAACATCCTGTAACCAATGCGCACAAAGACGACCAAAAAGTAGGCCGTTATCCATTTAAAAAAAGACAATTGTTGTTAACACACTAGTTTGGCATAATTATTGCCATTAAAGCGTAGAGGATCACCATCGGAAAGCCAATGGTCAAAACGGTCAACGCGGCAAAAATAACTCGTAAAACGGTGGCGTCAATACCATAACGTTCTGCAAAGCCGCCGAGAACTCCGGACACCATGCGGTTAGTCGTTGATTTGCGTAATTTAGTCATTTTTAAGCTCCTTTTTCTTACTTGACTGGTTAAGTTTATTATACGGGCCACAACGTTAACTGGCATCATGCTTTCGACCTAGTTTCATCCAGCGCTACAGGCTGAACTTCTACGAAAAAAGATTTACCTGACGCTAATTTAATGGTAAATTTGAAATGAGGCCTGCTTACCTCGTTTCTTAAGATGATGTGCCTGCTACCTGTAGTGGGCATTTTTTTATCCGTTTTTGCTGAAAAGTTGACCCTAATTAGACTATAATAGTAGTGTTAACTATATTACGAAAGCGGGGGAAGTATGATGTTACAAGAATATCGCAACATTTTAGTGCCCATGGACGGTTCTGACGAAGCTGAATTAGCCTTAGAAAAGGCAATTTCGGTGGCCAAACGAAATCAAGCTCACATTGATTTATTAAATATTCTCGATACTAAGCAATACAGCTATAATTATTCTGGCTTGATCGATGGCGATGTTATCTACAAAATGTCCGAAGATGCCCAAAAATATTTAGAGGATGTTGTCAAAAAGGTTAAGGAAACTGACAACTTTGAAGATATCGCGATTCACGTTCGTTTTGGCAGTCCTAAAACAGTTATTTCACAAGATTTTCCAGCTGAACATCACAATGATTTGATCATGATCGGTGCAACTGGTTTGAACGCTGTTGAGCGTGTGTTAGTCGGTTCAGTAACCGAATACGTTAACCGCCATGCATTACCTGATGTGTTAGTGGTCAAAACTAAGCTAGATAACCACACTGCATTAGAAAAATAATTTACGGGTGCGCAAAAAAGCAAGCCGCTAGCTGCTAAACAGCTGACGACTTGCTTTTTGTATTATTTGCTTTAATTACGTCGAATATTCGACTCGATTACGCCGAAAACGTAAGAGATGATCGCCAAAACGATGCTAGCTAGTAGCAAAGTTGTGACCATGCCGAGTATCGTTATTGCCCAAGCTATCTGCAATGCCGCCAGAAACCCAAGCAAAATGATCAACCCAACACTGGTCACCAGTGCGATCTTCCATTTTGTCTTCATCAGTTAGTTAAGCCACCTTTGCCTTTTTAACGGGCTATCCTGTCACCCCAAAACACCTGCTATCTTAGCATACTCCCTAACTTCTTGCAAAATCATCCTCATTTTCCCCACAGAAATGCGATCAGCGCGCCATCAACTACTGGATTATTTTGGTGTAAGCGACTGTGCTCAGCATTAGGACCAGTAACTTTTTGTGTTTGATAGCTGGCAGCACGCTTTGCGACTAGATAACGCAGTGACGTCGCAGAAACGACGGTCACTACTTTATCCGAAGCGGTGCCGTCTTTTAGATCGCCGTAAATATTCAAGACTTTGGCTTGATGCGGAAATTGGCGCCGCAAGTGTTCTAACCGCAAATATTCCGAGTGCACGATCAGCGGCTCACCACTTGCTTGCAAATGATTTTTGTGCGGTCGATCAGTCCACGTGGTGCCATCTTTGGGGTGTGTTGCTGATTGCTGGCCGACAATCCCATCAAAGGGGCCCGCGATAGCGACTAACTTATTAAGCCGTGGAAAAGCTGGCTGCTTCCCAGCTTGCATAGCATAGGCCACCACGGCGTAAGCGCCCATCGAATGGCCAACTAAATTAATCGCCTTGACGTCATAGCGCTGTTTCAAATCGCGCATTAACTTAACCAACCATTTGGTGTACTGCACCTCGCCAGCATAATTGTTGCTGAAAATTACTTGAATGATTGGATTGCGTTGCCCTTTACGCCAGTAGCCACTATAAATCAACTTTCCCTGTGGACTGACTGTCACCGTCAACACTTTTTTAGCCGCCCCAGCTTCCTCAGCGGCAGTGATCATTTGGTCAGTCGAATGAGCGGTGCCACGCCAACCATGGACGAACACTGTTGCTGTAGTGCTACTCAAATAACGCGAATTTTGTCGCTGCTGATACCACGTTAACAATAGTGCGGCTACACAAAACGTGCCAAATAAGCCGATCACCCAGCGTCGCCACTTTTTCATTGCTCGATCACACCTGTTCTTGCGTATTTAGCGTTACTTCATTGCAGACGTGGTGTCAGCCAGAACAAGCGCTGCTGACTTTCCCTTAACCGCTCGTGTAGCACCATCACCATCAATGGTACCATAATTCCGGCAACAGCCAAAAGTAACCACGAACCATCAGTCAATTGCTGAAAAATAGCAAAAACTAATTTGTGTAAGTACATGATGATCATCGTGTGTTTGCCGATAAACGTTAAGCCATCCACCAGCGGCGTATGCTGTAACCAATAAGCCAGCATAAAAATGGCACTACACAATATTAGCGGCAAGATCAGCGCTAATGATCGACTCGTGATTTCGTGGGACTTTAGATACAAACGCAAATCAAACACACCTGATTGTTGCGCCATGATGCCAACACTACTTAAGCCAATCACCACACCGAGCCACCACTTAGAGTGTAATCGCTGGCGTTGATACCGGAACAATTCACGACCAGCGTACATGTAAAATAGTGCGCACAGTGTCACATCAGCATCCCCTGGCAAGGAAAAGCCGAATAAAGCTGGTGCATTCGAATAGGCCGTTCCGAGCAGAAAAGCTGCAGTAACGATCACCCAGCGCAACCAATTTTGCGGCACAAAAGAGATAATGACCGTCAGTAGGACAAGCGCTAAAATGTAAACGGTCATATACCAAAATGCGCTGAGCACCCCATTTAAATGTGTACCGCCATAAATTAAATCAGCGAGCCCTTGTCCTAAGCCTTGCCAGCGATTCGGCGTAACCCACGCACTGATCAGCGTCAAAAATAAGCCGAAACCAAAATATTCGCGCAACAAGGGAATCAATTTATGCTGAGCAAACGTTTTAAACTGACCCAGTTGTAATGGGCGCAAGAAGAAGCCGCCAATCATAAAAAACAATGGCATGTGCCACCAATATAAAACTTTATAAAAAGTATCATGCTCAGGATAAGCGTGACCAACCACAACGGCAATGATGCCAATTGCTTTAGCAATATCGATCCACGCGATCCGGCGTTTTCCAGCCATTAAGTAACCTCCTCCATACCACAAAATCAGTTGATTCGCACAACTGACTAATTAAACGGCGGCAGTGCTTAGTCGCTATCTATTTTGCTAAGTTGCATATTAAAACTTATCATTTCTATTACTTAATAGTGTAGTGCAAAAATTTGAATGAAGTATGAAAAAAGTACCGTGATTTCCAGACGTTTTTGCTATGGTCGTTACCTCACCAAGTTAAATTATAAAAAGTAATTGACAAACGATAAATTTTAGAATAAACTAACAATCATTAAAAATAAATGAAAATCAAATGTGAATTCAATTGAGGAGTCCCCGTTAGGTAATGTCACCAGAAAGTATCGTTGCTGAGAAGATACCTTGCCTAACGTCAAAAGTCATTGAACATGTATCCCATACGAGGAATACTGGTTTAGCCACCACTATCAAGCATAAGCGTTGTGCAATAACGCTTAGTGAGCAATGTCATGTAAGTGATGTTGATAAGTCAGGTGGTACCGCGTTGATCGCCCTGAGGAGTTACGACTCCCCAGGGCTTTTTTTCATTTAAAATTAATCTTGTCAATAGAAAAGGAGATCTTTGTTATGCATTATGGAATTATTGGTGCCGGCGCCATGGGTTATCGGTTTGGTGTTTTATTACAGGAAAATGCAGGGATCAAAGTTGACTTTATTGATACTTGGCAACCCAATGTAGAAAAGGTTCGCGAACAAGGTGGCGTTTATGCCGCTCGTAACCACGAAAATCGCCATTTAGTCCCAATTGATATTTTCTATCCAGAAGAATACAAAGGTACGCCTGACGTTTGGATCATTTTCGTCAAACAAATGCAATTAGCTGATGTTTTAAAGCGTTGTGCTCCGCTATTTAACGACCAACAAGTCGCCTTTTCCGCGATGAACGGCATGGGGCACATTGACAAAATTCGCCAATACTTCGCCGACGATAAAGTCATCGGTGGTACAGCGATGATCGCCACCGTGTTAAACGGCCCTGGGGATGTGGACTTTATTGGTGAAGCTGGCGCTGGTGAAATGCATATGGCCAACTATACTGAAGAAATCAATCCACAAATTAATGCTGTTGCAGCCGACTTTAAAGCCGCTAATTTGAATCCAATTGTTACCGATAACTTCATGGGGACATTAATGGCAAAAGTCGTTTTCAACGCGGTGGTCAATACGTTGTGCACAATGTTCGAATTAACGATGGGCCAATTTATCGAATATCCTGGTGCTAAGGATATGGCGACCCAATTGATGAACGAGTCCTATGACGCTTGCGAACGAGCTGGTATTCAAATGATTTCTACTCGGCAAGAAGAAATCGACTCTGTTGACTACGTTAGCCGTGTTGGTAATCCTTTACATTACCCATCCATGTATCAAGATTTCTCCAAAGGCCGACCAACCGAAGTTGATTACATCAACGGCTACATTGCTAAATTAGGCCGCGAACACGACTACGTTTGCCGCACGCACGAATTTATCACTCATGAAGTCCATTTAGCAGAAATGATGCGCAAATATAAGAAAGCTTAACCTAGCCACGCTACTATTTTAGTTAGTTAATTAGAAAAACCGTCTCACGCTGTATCTCGCGTAAGACGGTTTTTCGTATACTCAATTTAGTTGCTGCGCCGCTTTTTCCGGCACTTTGGTCACCGCTTGCCAACTAAGCACACGATCCTTACCGCGGACTTTCAGTTCCAAGTACGCATGACGCTTCAGCGGCCGTTCCTTATTGCCGGTAAACTCTAAAACCTGTTTGACACCAGCCTTGTTATACGCGGCTAATTTGTAACGATAATCGACAACCTCACTGCCATCATCTGCCTTTTGTACAATACGTTCACCTTTAGTTGTGATTTCAGTATAGTATAACTGGCTGCCAAACTCGTGCTGGTACAAGCCGTAGCCAGCACCTAAAATCACCAAACCCACTAAAAAATATAGCCATTTACGCATCATGTATAACCTCCCACACTTTTTCATCAGTATACAAAGGCAAGTACAAAATAACCACTAACAATTTTGTAAGCTTAGTGTTCCGACCAGGCTGCTTTCAACATGCTGGCAATCCCCAGACCCAAGCCCAGTAGGATTCCAAGCGCGAGCAGTAACCAAAATAACCAGCCCAGTGCACGATCAGCGTAACGGCTTTCCGCCAGAACACCAAGCATCGCGCCAACAACTGTCCCAATCAACAGCCGGCTGCCAAAAGTAAGCCACAATAATTTAAATGTAACTTGCTCCAATTGAGCGTAATACGTTTGCCACTGCCGATATTCTGGATTGATCACCAATGGATTTTCGGCTGAATCAACTAAGAAAACGATCTCCGCCTGGGCCAACGCAGCAGCTTCATCCATGTCATCCTCCGCTTCACGCGCCTGAATATAATCGATCATATAACCGGCTAACTCATCGGCTTCGACCAAATGTGTTTTCGGTGTAAACCGTAAAATACCGTGATAATGAATATCACGCCCCACCCGCGCACCTAACTGTTCAAAGTAGGTACGTTCATTTTTGACTAAGCGTAACCGTGTCTGTACCCGCGCAAAGTGCTGCAGTTCCGCTTGTGTCGTTTTACTGATCGCCAATTTTACCCATCCCCTTCTCGTAACTATTTAGCTTCCGGCGCATCGGTTTGATACAAACTAGTCGTCGATTGATCTTTATCTTCAGAGTATAAACTAGTCGACCGTTGCCCTAACTTAGTCCGTAACTGAGCCAGCTTGGTGAAACCATCAGTATAATCATAATTTTGTGGCTTGATTGGCGTGAACCCTTTTGGCGTATAGAAACGCAACAAATTACCATTATTCAACTTATCTGATAACCGCAATGCCGTGGTCACTTTATTCTGATTCGTATTGACCTGTGTTTTTTGCTGTTTAGTTAATTTGGTCAACTCTTGACCCGTTTTTTGATCATACACTTTACCATCTGCCTTGGTGTACTGCGGACTGACCCAGTCACCGTCACGAAACGGTACAACTTGATCATGTTGTGGCGAGAAAACATCCGTCCCAAATTGGAGATATTTCTTCGTCTTGATTCCTAACAAATGCTCTAGCGTCGGTAAAACATCAACTTCGCCGGCATATTGCTGCTGGATGCCACCACTTTTTATCCCTGGAATGTGGATCATAAATGGTACCCGCTGCATTTGGGCGTTATCATAGCTATCCCAATCGTCCGCTGATTTACCTAGCAACGGCGCTAAATCAGTATTGCGCGAATTAGAAATACCATAGTGATCGCCATATAAAACGATGATCGACTTTTGATACAAGCCCGATGCCTTCAAATATGCGAAAAACTCTTGCACTGATTGATCCAAATAATGGGCCGACTGGAAATAATTATTGACCGACGCATCAGCTGTGTTAGCCTTCGGAAAATCAGTATCTTCACTATCCATCTCAAACGGAAAATGATTAGTAACGGTAATGAATTTTGCGTAAAATGGCTGCTGCATTTGTTCCAAATATTTAACCGAATCCTTAAATAGCAGCTTATCCTTCAACCCATAACCAATGCTCCGGTCACCGGCAGCGTCAAAATAACTTTTGTCAAAGAAATTCTGATAGCCCATGCTTTTATAAACATTATTCCGATTCCAGAAGCTGGCAACATCACCATGAAAAACCGCTGACGAATAGCCTTGTGTTTGTTGCAGAATTGCTGGTGCTGCTTGGAACGTATTATCACTGCCTAATTGCGTGAACAATGATCCTTCCGGTAACCCGTAAGTGCTGGTTTCCAACAAGTTTTCTGCGTCACTGGTTTTACCTTGTCCAACTTGATGGAAGAAGTTAGCAAACGAATAAGTTTGCTTATCATGATACAAACTATTCAAAAATGGCGTAACTTCCTTGCCGTCTACCTTATCATCGATCAAAAATTGCTCGAAGCTTTCCAAATGAATGACGATCACATTACGGCCCTTAGCTAAACCAAACATTTGTGGATCTGCGGCTGCATAGTGTTGCTTGATATATTGCTGGACACTGGCTAGATCAGAAGTGCTAGCAGCCGCGCGCGTTTGGTCATTGCGTGCTGTTTTTACCGCGTCATTGACGGTGTAAGCATCGATCCCTAAATATTTAACAATGTAATTACGATCAAAGGTCCGCGTCAATAATTGTGGCCGGTCAATTTCACCAAGCGTTAAATTAGCCGCAAATAAAACAACACTCAACGAGGTCAACGCCAACGGCAAGTGCCGCGGTAATGGTTTTTTATCAACTTTGATCAATCTTGCTAACAATAATACAATCAAAATAACGATATCTAGCCAATACAGCACATCATGCGGCTTGGTTAGTGCTAATGAACTACCACTGATTCCGTTGGAGACCTTGGAAAAACCAGTCATCGTGTTGATCGTCATAAAGTCGGTAAATTCCCGGTAATAAATGATATTGAAGTACAACAACGCGGTATTAGCGGTGTGCAAAACTAGCAAAAATAAGTACGACCACCATGGTTTTTTTATGTACAAGGCCAAGCCAAAAAACAATAACGTCGTCGCCAACGGATTAATAATCAAAATAAAATATTGATAAATTCCACTGACGCCTAAAGAAAAATCAAACGTATAGGCTAAAAGTGTCTTTAACCAGAATAAAATCAAAACTAGACTGAAAAAGCCTAATCGACTATTCACGCGTTGCCTAATCACTTTTAACAAAGTATGCCAACTCTCTTAATTAATTGTTTTCAAGGAAACTAAAAACTTGATTCAAAATTATATTTAATCCGCTTTAACTGATTCAGACCGAATAAACTCACTTGACAAAATAAATTTTACCAGTAAACTAAGTTAAGTATTCTGAAAAAGCATCTGCTTACCTTTTAGTATAGCAAATTGGCTCGTTCGAACGCCAAGTATTCCAATAATATTACACTTTTTTAAGGAGAACTGATTGATGATGAAGCAACGCAAACTTTTGACTAGCATCACTTTGCTGGCCAGCCTGTTATTGCTCCTTGTTGGCTGCACAACCAAACCCGCTACTAAAAAAGCTGGCATCACAGTGGTTAGTTCACTGAATTTCTATGGCGAAGTTGCCAAGGCCGTTCTCGGTGATCACGGCACGGTCACGTCGATCATCACCAGCCCAAATACTGATCCTCATGATTTTGAACCGACAACAAAGACGGCACGCACCGTCGCTGAAGCCGATGTTGTCATCGCGAATGGCGTTGGCTATGATGGCTGGATGCAGAAACTGATCAATGCCAATGGAAATGATGCGGTCACTAGTATTCGTGTTGGCGAGGATTTGATGCACACCAAAACTGGTGAGAACGAACACCTTTGGTACAATAAAAATACAATGCCTACTCTAGCACGACACCTAGCTAAAGTTTACGCCAAACGTGACCCTAAGCATAAGGCAGCTTACCAGCATAATGCCGAAAAATACATTAAGTCACTGCAGCCGATCAATACTAAACTTGCACAATTAAAACAAACAAGCAAACATCAAAAAGTTGCCGTCAGTGAGCCAGTTTTTAATTATGCTTTAGCTGAATTAGGCTACAAAATCAGTGATCAACACTTTGCTAACTCGATTGAAGAAGGCACTGACCCATCACCCAGTGATATCAAAGCGTTGCAAAATGTTATTCGCAAGCGTAAAATTGCCTTTTTCGTCCAAAATAGCCAAGCCACTGATAAAGTAGTCGCTAACCTGGTCACCTTGGCGCATAAACACAATGTACCCGTAATCAAGGTCACTGAAACCAAGCCGCACAATTTAACCTATCGGCAATGGATGCTGAAACAATACGAACAGTTAAGCAAAATACAAAGTGCCGCTGAATGAAGCCCGGTAGTACTTAGAGTATGTTTTCAATAGAAGTAGATTAAACGTGTTTGGAAAAGCAGATTCCTGCGCCTAACAAAATTGATTAAACGTGTTAAATAAGACAGATTATTGCATATAGCTACGCTAGGTGAACGAGCCACTGCGTGTCTCTTATCACCTAGCTAGGCTATACTCCATAATCTTAGCGTCTTTTTTAACACTCTCTATAAAAAAAAGGATGGTCCTCATGTCGCAATCACCTCTTTTAGCAGTTGAGCATTTGGCGGTCAATTTTCCTGATCACCAGGTTTTTCAAGATTTAAACTTTACACTCCAGCGTGGTCGTTTTTTGAGTATTGTTGGTGAGAACGGTGCGGGTAAAACGACGCTGATCCGCACGTTATTGCATCAATTGAAGCCTAGTGCTGGTGCAATCCGTTTTTTTCCTGATCGTAAAGCCACACGAATTGGTTATGTGCCACAATTTCGTAACCTAGATGAAGAATACCCGCTATCGATTCGTGATTTTATCAGTTTAAACTTAAGCGGCATTCATTTGCCTTGGCTATCGCGCAAGGAACGGGCCGCTGTAAAGGAAGCTTTGCGCAGTACTAATTTAACTGCGCTAGCCAAACGGCCACTAGGGATGGCTTCCGGCGGCGAGAAGCAACGTGCTTATTTAGCACAAGCTTTAGTTGAGCAACCAAATTTATTAATTTTAGATGAATCAACTGCCAGCCTCGATAATATGATGAAATACGAACTGTTGGACCTAGTTAAAAAATTCAACCATGAACAGAACTTAACCGTAATTTTCGTCACCCATGACCTGCCATTAGCTAAGCAATATGCTGATGAGTATTTGTTATTACGCCGCGATGGCTATGAATTAGGACCAATTGCTGAATTACCAGAGGACGCTTTGATCAGTGAACGAGGAGGTGCCGCCGCGCATGCTTAGTCTACCTTTTATGCAAAATGCCTTCTTGGCCAGTACTTTCATTGCAATTATTAGTGGCGTTGTCGGCGTTTTTGTCATTGCTCGCAACATGTCATTTCTCACCCATACCTTATCTGAAATCGGCTTTGCTGGTGCCGCTTTTGGAATTTTCGCCGGCTGGGCACCGTTGAACGGGATGCTATTGTTCACTATGGTCAGTTCGGTAATTGTTGGTCAAATGAGTGTCAAAGCTTCGCGGCGTGAGGCCTCGATCAGCGCCATCTCTAGTCTATTTATCGGTCTTGGTATTTTGTTCCTTTCCCTGGCCAATAAAACTTCCAGCTATGCCACCAATATTTTATTTGGTAGTATCATTGGTATTAGCCGCGCCAACGTTTTACAAGTTATTTTACTGTCAGCGGTGGTGTTGCTAGTTGTTTTATTCATCTACCGTGACTTGAAATTTGATTCTTTCGATCACATTGGCGCCCGGGTCAAAGGCTTATGGACCAATGTGCTATCAATCGTCTTTCTCGTTTTACTAGCGTTATCAGTCAGCGTTGCGGCGCAAATTGTTGGTTCACTGCTGATTTTCGTTTTACTGACCTTACCCGCCGCTAGCGCCCGCTACTTTGCCCATACGGTCAGTGGCATGATGCTAGTGGCCATCGGTATGTCGTTGATCGGCGTTTGGGGCGGCTTATATCTAGGCTACATCACTAATTGGCCGGTAACGTTCTTCATCGCCTCAATTGAGTGCTTGTTTTACCTAAGCGCCTTAGGGTATAATCATTGGCGGCAGGGATAAACCAAGTGGCTTTTCCAAAGCGCTTTTAAGTAGGATTAAATACGAATTAGACCGCGTTAGCACAAAACTAACGACGGTCTAATTTTTTTGAATTATTTCAACGTAAGGCAAGACTAGTTCAGGAGGACAAGTTTATGAGTAAACGACGGGAATTGTGGTTATTAGTTTTATTGGGAACATTAAGTGCCTTCGGGCCGTTATCGATGGATATGTATTTACCAGCGTTGCCACAGTTGCAGCAGCAATTACACACCAGCGCTTCGCTAACACAATTATCGATCACAACTTGCTTGATTGGCTTAGCAGTTGGCCAAATTTTCATCGGTCCTTGGAGTGATCGCGTAGGTCGTAAGTTGCCAACCTTACTGGGCATGGTCGGCTTCACAGTAGCATCAGTCTTAGCCGGTTTAGCAACCAACGTTTGGTGGCTAATTTTTCTACGCGCAATTCAAGGCTTAGCCGGTGCGGCTGGATTAGTTACTTCACGAGCAATTGCCACCGACTTATTTAGCGGCAAAAAATTGACCAAATTTTACGCACTATTAATGGGCGTCAATGGTATTTTTCCCGTAATCGCACCAATTATTGGCGGTTTCGTACTGACCTTCACAACTTGGCATGGTATTTTTTATATTTTAGCTGGTATCGGCGCCTTACTATTGCTTAGCGTCTGGCTAGGCCTGCCAGAAACGCATCCAACGCAAACTACTGCCGCAGAAAAACCTGTCGCAATACTGATCACTTTACTGCATGATCGTGTCTTCATGGGTTACACCTTAGTCACTGGTCTAGTTTCTGGTGGTTTATTCGCCTATATCTCCGGTTCATCATTTATGCTACAAAATATTTTTGGCCTATCATCACAAGGATTCAGCCTAGTTTATGCACTAAATGGCCTTGGCATCGTCATTATGTCACAACTAGCCGGTTATTTAGCTACTCACTTTAATGAATACCGCGTTCTACAAGGCGGCGTGCTCGTTGCTTTAGCTGGCGCACTAGCACTGTTTGTAACACTCTTTTTACCACACAATCTGATTGCCGTCCTGGTGCCGTTATTTTTAATTGTTTCAATGGTCGGTATCGTCAGTACTGTCGCCGCCTCAATGGCCATACAGCATGCCCACGTTAATGCCGGTAGCGCCTCAGCATTACTCGGGTTAACGCAAAATTTGATTGGTGGAATTCTATCCCCTTTTGTCGGTCTCATGGGGCAAAACTCGTATTTACCAATGGCATTGCTGATTTTAGGCTGTGAAATTGCGGCCTTAGTGGTTTACCAACGTAGCTTAGCCCCGCTCCGCCACTAAAGTACGACTGGCCGCGTGATCTTTTGACTACCCGCAATCACTAAGCCAAAATCCTGATCCGTTAGCGGCTTATCCACACGCAGACCATTTTGCGCCAAAATCGTAAACGGATAATCCATTGCCACCGCTACTTTTAAATAGCGATTGATCAAGGTTTTACCCATCCGTCCGTTAATATAGATCCGCATCCCCGGATAACGCGCCAAAACGTCACGCACCAAACTTTCGGCTTTTGCCGTGCGCAATTGCTTAATTGTTAACGCCAACGCTACCCGCTCACGGAAGTTACCCAGAAACGAACGCTTCTCATCCGGCTTCAATTGCGGCTGCCCGAATACGTGATTTTTTAAATAAGCTTGAATATCATCTGACATTTTCGTAACCTTCCTTCACTGATTTTGTTCTACTGCCATGGTACAATAGACTCATTACAAATCAACCGAATGTTGGCGCCGTCACAAATTTAATCCCAACATTCACAGTTGCACGGCTTTCATCTAAGCGGCACAACTGTAAAGGAGTCTTCATTATGATTATAAAAAAAGCATTACCCAATAATTAATCATAACTCAAGTCAAAGTGGCCGCTATTTGCCACTCATGGAGGAAATATGCAAGAAATCGAATTAACTAAAGTATTGATCGGCGGCGTCAGCCAGAACCAAGCTTACTTTGAAAGCGATATGACTGAATTAGCCGAGTTAGTCAAAGCAAACAAAATGACCGTGGTCGGTGATATTCGGCAAAATTTAGAGCGTTCAGTGGCAGCTACTTATTTTGGTAGCGGCAAGTTGCTGGATATTCGCCAACTAGCTGAAGAAAACGATGCCCACACCTTAGTGGTCAACGACGAACTCAGCCCGTCACAGATTCGTAATCTAGAACAAGAATTAAAAATGACGTTACTGGATCGCACTGGCTTGATTTTAGCAATTTTCGCTAACCGGGCCCAAAGCCGTGAAGCCAAGGCGCAAGTTCAAATCGCGCGTCTGCAATACGAATTACCGCGCTTACGGGTCGGCGAACAAGCCAACTTGATGCAACAAGGCGGCGGCCCTGGCTTCGCCAATCGTGGTAGTGGTGAAACTAAGCTGGAAATGAGCCAACGAACGATCAAAAATAAAATCAGCCAGCTGCGCCATGAATTAAAAACGTTGGAAGTTGCGCAACAAACTAAGCGTGCACAGCGTGAACGGGCTGAAATTCCAACGGTAGCGCTAGTTGGCTACACCAACGCTGGCAAGTCCACAACGATGAACGGACTATTGCGCTTGTTTAACGCTGATACCACCAAAACAGTTTTCGAAAAGGACATGTTGTTTGCGACTTTAGATACTAGTGTCCGCGAGATCCTGTTGCCAGATAATAAGAAATTCCTGCTTAGCGACACAGTTGGTTTTATCAATAAATTACCAACGCAACTGGTCAAAGCTTTCCGTTCGACCTTGGCCGAAGCCGCTAACGCTGACCTTTTGATCCAGGTAATTGACTTTTCTGATCCTAATTATGAAGAGATGATCAAGGTCACCGAAAAAACATTACACGCGATGGGTATCGACGATGTGCCGATGATTTATGCTTATAACAAGGCTGATCGTAAACCAGATACTGAATTTCCAGTGGAAACCAGTGATCACGACTTGGTTTACGCCGCAACTGATTCCGCTTCGCTGCAATTACTGACCCAGATGATCACCAAGGAATTATTTGCAGATCTGACTAAGGTCACTTTCTCGATTCCGTTTGCCGCTGGTAAGTGGGTCGATTACCTCAATGAACGCACTAATGTATTAAAACAAGATTACACCGCTGATGGCACTCAGATCACAGCCGAAGTCGGTCCTGAAGATCGCCAACGCTTGGCCGATTACATCACGACGGTTTAACTGCTAATGCAACGACACTATTCATTTAATGTCGCTGCATTTTTATTTAGTCCACACACGACATCACTTATAATGAGGGTAAAGTATTCGCTGGGGGTGCAGTATAATGGCACTTAAATATTATTTACTACTCATCATCTGTATTGCTATCATTGCCCTAGAAATCTGGTTCAGCACTTGGTTTAGTGTCTGGTGGCTAGTACTACTAGTTCCAACGCTATTAGTCAGCTTGATCAAACTTCACCGACGCAGGTAAAAGAAGTGCTACTGTTAACGCCATGATTCAGCGGGTAACGGTAGCACTTCTTTCATTTGACTAAATTTAGTTCAGGTGTAGTCGCTTTACCGAATAAGACGCGATACCGTAGGCTGATGCCGATGGAAACGATGAAACCTAAGGCCGCGATGATCACATCGACGAGCATGATGCCGTGCATATTAGTTTGCGCTAATGCGCCGGTAATCAGCGGAATCGAAAATGATGCCAGCGCGCCGGCAGTATAGAAGATACCCGTGACCAGCCCTTTGCCGATTGGAAAAAACTTCGCCATTGTGGTTAGGCCTAATTGCATCACACCTCCTGCTGCAAAGAACCCAACACTAAAGCCACCAATACTGAGTACAATTGGCGTAGGAAATTGCCACATTGCAACGATTGCCAATAACGCCATGAACGTGTAGCCCACTTGAATCGTCAGCGGTTTGACTAAGCGATTGACCATCACTGCTGTCAAAATTACACTAGCAATCGAACCGATACTGTAATAACTCAACAAAGCGTGCGCAGCTAAACTACCCATTCCCGCCACAGATGCACCATATTTGGTCAGCCATTGCGCAATCAGATAGAAGGTAGCCATTGATAAGTAGCCGTACATAACGAACAGTACGCCGTCGAGGTACCATTTAGCCGGTGTTTTTTGTGCTGCTTGTTCACTGGCACTTAGCTGTTTAACTGCCGCTTGACTAGGAAAATCTGCGCCCCAAAGCAGGAACGCATTTAACAGGATCACGGCAACGACAAACAGCATTGACCAGCCATACCATAAATGGCCAACTGTTAACAAGCCAATGATCAGCGGAATAAATAATTCGCCTAAGGACATGAAGGCCTTAAGCATCACTGTGGCCGCTCCATCGCGCTGTGGGAACAAATCAATCAGCGTTGGATAAGTTCCCGTATCCAAACAAGAATTGGCGATCCCCGATAAAACACTGAAGCCAAAAGCAATGTAAATATTAGGACTAAGTAAGATGCCAGCGTAGAAAACAACGAAGGCCCCCATTCCCAGCATGACAAATGGTCGCCGCCCAAAGCGGTCAGATAGGAAGCCCGATAATAGATAAACCAATAACCGGCCAACCCCTAACGCCGAGATAACAAAGGCCACGCCAGCAGTTGTTGTGTGCCAGTGTAGCCGTAGAGCATCCATATTTTGCGCTAAAATAATTTGGCTGATCCCAAGTACAAAATAATTTAAATATAGTCCTAGAATAAGTCGCTTAGATTGCATAATGTGACACTTCCTGACCGATTAATTGTTGGATTTGTTGACTTACTTCTTCTGGTGTCCGCGCATCCGTGGTGACCGTATGCGTTGCGACTGATTGATACAGTGGTGCCCGCCGTTGCCATAGCTCACGTAAACCAGACTCACCCAACTGTTGTACTAACGGTCGACCGTCGTCACCTTTAAGCCGCGTAAAAATTGCCGCTGGTTCCGTTTGTAAATAAATCACTGGAATCGTGGTGGTTTGCAACAATTGGCGATTAGCCGCTGATTCAACCACACCGCCACCAGTTGATAAGATGCCGCTTTTAGCAAAGGCCTGCTGCAATACTTGTGTTTCCAACTGACGAAAGGCAGTTTCACCTGCATCCGCAAAAATTTGTTTGATCGACTTGCCAGCACTGGCAATAATTTCATCATCTAAATCAATTTGCGGGCGCTTAAAGTTAGCCGCTAGTACCTCCCCAACTGTTGTTTTGCCGGTGCCCATGAAGCCAACTAAAATCACATCTAACATTCTTTTACGCCCTCCTTAAAATATTGATTTGTTGTGCTGCCAGCAGTTGTTGTGCTTGTTGTTGTGCTGCTTCGCTAGCAAAAGTTATCTGTAAAATACCATTTAATTCTTCCCGTGTCTCCAGCACTTGAATATTGACTAACTGAATTTCCGCCTGCGCCAAAATCGTAGTCACTTCAGCAATAGCGCCAGTTCGATCAGGAATATCAACAAAAACATCGAAGAAACCTGGAATAGCACCCGCTTTTTGCGGGTTGATTGCGTCGCGGGTCACCTTTGCTTGATTAAAAAAGTCTAACAACGCGGTTTGATCACGGGCAGTCATTGCCTGCTCTAAATCAGTTAAGTCCCCAATGTAACGGTGTAAAATTTGCTGAATTGGTGCCGTATTAGTCAGCAGAATATCGGCCCACATTTGTGGATCCGAGGAAGCAATTCGCGTCATGTCACGAAAGCCCCCCGCAGCTAAACGCAAAGCAGTCGGTGAATCTTTAAATTGTTGTGTTGTTTCATTAACTAAGGTGGCGGCTAGCATATGCGGAACATGACTGAGCATACCAACAATATGGTCATGCTCAGTCGGTTCAACCTGCAAGAATTTAGCATTGGTACCAGCTAATAAACGTTGTAACCGCGCAACTTGTAGTGGTGCTGTCTGTTGTCCCGGCACCAAAAAGTAGTAAGCACTCCGAAAAAGATCAGCGTTAGCGGCGTGAACGCCTGATTTGTGTGAACCAGCCATCGGATGACCACCAATCACCGTTACACCCTGCGTCAGTAATGGTGCTGCAGCGGCCATTACAACCTGCTTAGTGCTGCCAGTATCAGTAATGATCACATTTGGTTTTAAAGTTAACGTGGCTAATAATCGTAATGAAGCGGCAATTTTTTCGACCGGCGTGGCTAAAATAATAACGTCTGCTTGTGGCGCAACAGCCGCCAAACCAGTTCCGATTTCATCAATAATGCCTGCTTGTTTAGCAAAACGCAGACTACTTAAATTTTGATCTAAACCAATCAGATAAGTGTCAGCCACCTCCTGTTTAAGCGCAAGCGCGAGTGAACCGCCGATCAAACCCAAGCCTTCAATAATCACTGTTGTCATAACTGACACCTCCTGTTTCGTTTTATTTTATGAAAACATAGTTACCAAGGCCTACTTTTTTATAAAAAAAGGTCCCTGCTGTCTTGTCGACAACAGGGACGATTTACCGTGGTACCACCCAGCTTCAGAATTAATTCTGCACTCATAATTAGATAATGGCTAAGTCCATCGGCGCCACAAAATAATTCATGCTGTTACCCTGCTTGGCTTGCACCGACCGCCAATTCTCTGTTCACTGAGGTAATACACTACTTTTGTCATTGTGGTGACAAAATCGATTATTAAATTATTATGAGAATAGCACATAGAATGAAAACCGTCAAATTATTTTTCAAAACAGTTACGATCAAGCGCGCTTGATAACGCGCTTAATCCTTATTCAGCTTGCTTAGCGCCATATTGATGGTTTTATTTTTATCAGTGACAATCACGATTGTTCCTTGGCCTAGGAAATCAGTTGATCCATTATAATTTAATGTGACTTCTTCAGCCACATCACCATTTTCCTGCATGACTAAAACATAGATATGTTCGGCATCATGGTCATCGCTAAAGGCCATTGCCAGTGGCGATGAAACAATTTTCTTTTTAGTGCGAAAATCACTTACTGTTTGCCATAATAAACTAATGACAGTTGCTGGTACACGTTCTTTTACTTCATCTGCAGTTTGACGCTTTTTTGTTGGTTCAAACATGTCGCTACCTCTTTTTTAGAATTTTTTATACTTCACCACTAAGGCGCGTAGTTGCAAAGTCCGCAACTGCATTTCCTCAACTTAACCCGTTTCGGTCACCGCAAGAAACATGGCTCTACTCCATTAACAGGTTGATTATTAGCTAAGCCCGCTAATAATCTTTGATATTCCGGGCGACGTCCATTCTTGTGGCCAAAATCATGCCGCAAGAAACATGGCTCTACTATACCAAACTTTCACAATTTCTTAAACTAAATCGTCGCCAAAAATGACCAGTTAGGGGTACAATAGACCTATAGAAGCAAATCGCACAGAAAGTGGTGGTGACCATGATGATCCAAGTAAGTATTCTGATGATTCTGTTAATGGCTGGTTTGATCGGTGTTAATTTACGGCAACGGCAAACCGTTAAAGTTCGCGTTGAACGGCCAATGAACCGAGCAATGTTAGCTCGTGAATATGCCGCCGGCCGCTTAACAACCGCTGAATATCAACGGGCCTTACGCCAATATCGTTAATAGATGAACATAGTAAGGGAATTACTTTTGCTATGTTTCCACTAGTTCAGTGATAAGTTTCCGTTAATAATGAGGAGTTGTGCCAAATTATTTTGGTAACAGCTCTATTTTTTTGCCTAAACTTAGTCAGCTTAGGTATAATGAGATTAAATTAAATTCTGGAGGCTATGTTATGACACATGTAACAATTCTCGGCAGTATCAATGTCGATACGATTCTCCAAATTCCCCGCTTACCTAAACCAGGTGAAACGTTGGCCATGAGCGGTAAGCAAGTTGCTGGCGGTGGCAAAGGGGCTAACCAAGCAATCGCTGCGGCGCGCGCAAACGCAGAAACAGCTTTTATCGGTAAAGTTGGCGACGACGCTAACGGTAAGTTGATGTTAAAGGCCTTGAAAACAGCCAATATCGACGTTACCCAAATCAGTACTAGCAACTACGCTGACACCGGTGAAGCGTTTATTTTACTCGATGATAACGGTCAAAACAGTATTCTCGTTGATGGTGGCACCAATCAGGAAATCAAAATTGGGGATATCGAAACGGCGCAAGCAACGATTGAAGCAGCTGATTTCTTAATTGCTCAATTTGAAACGCCGTTGACTACTACCTTAGCTGCTTTCCGTTATGCTAAATCAGTCGGTGTTACGACAATTTTAAACCCGGCGCCGGCCAAAACTAATCTCGACCCAGAATTGTTAGCCTTAACTGATTTAATCGTGCCCAACGAAACTGAAAGTGAGACATTAACTGGTATTAAGGTGACAGATGAAGCTAGCATGACCGCTGCCGCAACAGCCTTACTCAAGCAAGGCGTTAAGGCCGTTATTATTACCGTTGGCGCTAAAGGTGCCTACTATCAGACAAATGCCAACAAAGGCTTTGTGGACGCCTTTAAGGTCACTGCTGTCGATACCACGGCGGCTGGCGATACCTTTATCGGTGCCCTCAGCTCACAACTTGAACCTGATCTGAGTAACTTAGCGGCTGCCGTTCTTTTCGCCAATAAAGCCTCTTCACTGACTGTGCAAAAACTCGGCGCACAGCCTTCGATTCCGTACTTGAATGAAGTTTTAGCTGATGGTGATGTTAAAAAAGCGTGATTCCACGGAATCACGCTTTTTTTCGACGCCAACGTTCCCACCAATCACGGACCTTGCCCGGAATTGGTTGAATTTCACCATAAAAATGTTCCTCAACCAGTCTGTTTATAAAGGCGCTGAGTAGTAAAATCTGTGCAATAAAGACCAGCCAAAACATAATCACAATAAAAGTCCCAATTGCCCCGTAACTACTGACGGAACGGGCAAAGTAGCGCACGTACAAAGCAAAAAATTGCGCCAGCACTAGCCAGCCACTTGCCGTTAGTAACGTTCCAGGTATGACGCAACGTAAATGGAGACGGACGTTAGGTAGAAAATAAAAGAGTAACAGTAAGATAACCAGTAACCCTAGACCAGTAACTGGCAGTTTAAATTGGGCAAAGACACGCGCAATCACAGTTGGCAGATCTAGACGTGGCACGATGTAATTTAAAATATCTTGGCCAAAACCGAACACTAAAACTAATAAGGCCATGATCAATACAAAAAAGAAAGTTAAAACTAACGATAAAATTCGTGTCAATAAGGCATTTTGTGGGGTTTTGATTCCGTAGGCTTGATTAACACTATCGCGTAAACTAACAATACCACGACTAGCCGACCACAGTGTGATCACCGCCCCAATCGATAACAGACTGCCGCTTCCTTGTGTTAAAAAGCCTTTTATTTGAGGGGCTAAGGCCGTATAAATCGAAGTTGGCACCAGCGCTTGAATATAGGACATAACTTCCTTAACCGGAATATTCAAAAACGGCAACAAGTTACCTAGAAAAATCAGCAACGGAAAAATCGATAACAACGCATAGTAAGCTACCACCACCGCATTTTTGCTGATATTGGCTGCTTGATAGGCGTCAACTAACGGTTTACTTTTCTGTTGCCAAATCGATAACTGCTGCCGGATTTTTTTCATCTATGGTGACCTCGCTTTCTAATTTTAGTATAACAAGTTCACCATTAAAAAAGAAAAATCGTGCTAGATTGCTAGCTGGCTCACGAAGGTTGCAAAGTCAGGTGCCACAGTCGTCTGTTGTTGTTGATCGCCACGAACAACACTCGGCGCGCCTGCTTGCGCATAAGAAAAAGCTAAGTAACGTTGTTCACTAGCAGCAAAAATTAGTAACGTTTCAGCTTGCACTGCAGTTAAAAAATCCTGACGGGCAGCTTGATTTAAATAAATTAAGTCAGCGGCAACATTATCCTGACTGATTCCAGCAAAGAAATAGCCAAAGCCTTGTAGTACACCAAGTTCACGCAACATCTGTTGGTACCCACGTGGTAGTGGCAAAGGTAATTCAGTAGCTAAATCAGCTAATTGATCGGTTGTTAGGCGACTGTCTGGCAAAGCGCGCAACTTTTGTTGTGCAATTAATCCCCGCAAGGTAGCTAACAAATCTGGGTGGTGCGCGACTGATACATTTTCAACATCAAGCGGCGTTTCAAGCGCGCTTGAACTTGGCTCATCGTCTGACAACAGCGCTAGATTTTGTGCTAAAGCACTAGTTTGACGCGGTTCTTGCTTAACTAAGCGTTGCTGTCGCTCTTGGGTGGCTCGCTGTAAGTTTTTCAATTTATTTTTCAATTGTTTTTGCCGCTTAACCATAAACTATCGCTCCCTTCAATCGAGTCTGAGGATTTCCCGTTTCTTCGCTTCGAATTCCGCTGCCGTTAACAAGCCTTTTTCCTTCATATCCAAATATTCCATGATCAACTGACCATTAGCAACGAAGTCAGCTTCGCCCCATTCACTATTCTTATCGATCTGCCGTTCTAAAGTCTGCTGTAGCTCCTTAATAAATGGCGCATCTGAATAACCAAACCAGAAATCGACTATTTGCTCTGGCGCCTTTTTATCTAATTGATAAGACAGTTGAAAATGGCCATCATCTTCTTCGGTCGGCAAGTGCATCTCCATCCCAACCAACGCAGTGCGCGGAACAGAAGTGGTCATTGATGTCCGTCTTAAGCCGTGCTTAATTGTTTGCTCAATTACCAACTGTCGTTCGTCCAAAGTCACTTTGACCGCACTAGGCTGCTTCACTTTAATTTCCATCGGCTAGGCTCCCTTAAAACTATTTACCCTAAGTTTACCCTGCTAACCGTTGAAGTACAATAATCACGGCGTAAGTATTTCAAGACAAAAAAACGCCACCAGTCATTGGTGACGTTACATCATGCTTATTGAACTGAATAGTTTGGCGCTTCCTTAGTGATCTGAACATCATGGGGATGCGATTCACGTAATCCTGCTCCGGAAATGCGAACAAATTGTGCGTCGTCAGCTAAACTTTGTAAGTTAGCGGCGCCGACGTAACCCATCCCAGAACGCAAGCCACCGACCATTTGGTAAACGATATCGGCTAAGCTACCTTTGTATGCGACACGACCTTCAATACCTTCTGGCACCAACTTGTTGGCCTCGTTAACACCACTCTGGAAGTAACGATCAGAAGAGCCATGTGAGCTGTCCATTGCGGCCATACTACCCATACCACGGTAAGTCTTAAAGCGGCGGCCTTGATAAATTTCAAATTCGCCAGGTGCTTCATCAGTCCCAGCCAACATTGAGCCCAGCATAACGGCGTTACCACCAGCAGCTAAAGCTTTTACAATATCGCCAGAATACTTGATTCCACCATCAGCAATGATTGTTTTACCATATTCACGGGCAACACTTGCTGCATCATAAATGGCCGTTAACTGCGGTACGCCAACTCCGGCAACGATACGAGTGGTACAAATTGAGCCAGGTCCAATACCGACCTTCACGACATCAACACCAACATCGTATAAAGCGCGCGTTGCGGCGGCTGTAGCGACGTTACCAGCAATCAAAGTTGCTTCTGGGAAGCGGGCACGAATTTCACCGATTTTACGGATCACACCAGCTGAATGGCCATGAGCAGTATCGATAATAATTGCATCTGCACCAGCTTCAAGTAAAGCTTCAGCGCGCTCGGCAGTATCGCTGGTCACGCCAACAGCGGCAGCAACTAACAAACGACCTTGATCGTCTTTGGCAGCGTTAGGAAATTCAACGGCTTTTTCAATATCCTTGATTGTAACCAAGCCACTCAAACGGCCGTCAGCGTCAATCAATGGTAATTTTTCAATTTTATGTTGTTGTAAAATTTGCTCTGCTTTGTCTAAAGGTGTTCCTTCAGGTGCTGTTACTAGCGGTTCCTTAGTCATTACTGTATCAATTGCTACCGTATAATCACTGACAAAACGAATGTCGCGGAAAGTGATGATACCGACTAATAAGCGATTAGACAGTGAATCAACGATTGGTACCCCACTGATGTGATAGCGTTTCATCAAGTCTTCAGCTTCTTGAATCGAATGTTCTGGAGTTAAATAGAATGGATCAACGATAACGCCACTTTCAGAACGTTTAACTTTGCGTACCTCATCGGCCTGTTGTTTGATCGTCATGTTCTTATGGATCACGCCGAGCCCACCTTGGCGCGCCATCGCAATCGCCATTTCTGATTCCGTGACCGTATCCATACTAGCACTCATGATTGGTATGTTCAGATGCAAATTTTTAGCAAGCTGCACACTGACATCAACATCGTGCGGCAAAACATGACTTTCAGCAGGAACTAACAATACATCATCAAACGTGTAACCTTGTTTCGCAAATTTCGTGTCCCAATTAGACATGGCGATTATCCACTCCTTCAGTAGTTGAGTTAAATTTTTGACTAAAATCAAAGCCTAGACCGGTAACTTTTGCACCAAATAAACGCTGTTATCGGTTGTTAAATTGATTTAAGTTTACCGACTAACTTACCAGAGATAAGTAGTATCGTCAAGACTTTTTAATCGTTTTTTCATAAACAAAAAATCACAAATATTATTTTATGTTCGGTTTTTACACATAATAATATTTGTGGTTATATAATTGTTCGTAAATAAAAATGTGGCGACACTGAGGTCGACCACGCTTTTATTTAAAAGACTGTATTTTTAATGTTAAATTTACTCTTGAGATAAATACGAATCCCTAGTGCAGCGGCACCGATAACGATATAAACTACTGCTGGTAAGTTAGCATTCAACGGCCCAGGAATCATCATGACTAACGTATAGGTCCCCGTTAATACGATGAAGAACAGGACACCATAAATTAGCATCCGCCAAATTGGTATTTTGCGTTTACCACCACGTGCCAGAGTCGTTTGCATCATCATGATACCGTAACCAGCTACGATAGCCAGAATAAGTTCTGACAGAATCCCAGCTTGGCCCGTCTGAACTTTCGAACTCTTAGTGAAGAAGAACATGATACCGTACATCAAGTTGAAGACCATGAAGACCATTAATGAGCTGTCCAACATCAACAACCATTTATTTTGGCCGGCATTCGGATCAGCTCTAGGGCCAGCAATAACTGCCGCTACATGCTCTGTGACGGTGCCAAATAACTGCCGCGCCGTTTGGCCTTGTTTTTGACCGGCGATCATTTTTGCAATTGTTTCATCGATTGCCTTTTGCTGCTTTTCCGAACTTAGCTTAGTTTCTGCCAAGGCTTTTTTTAAATGATACAAGTAATCTTGATTCTTTTTGGTTAATTCATCAGGTAAATCGCTGGCTGGACTTTGCTTTTGATGCTGCTGCACGCCAGCATTACGCGCCTGCTTATCTTCGCTCATTTTTTCTCCTCCAAATTAAACGTTGAATCTAAATTCAATGATATCGCCGTCTTGTACGATATATTCCTTACCTTCTGAGCGTAATCGACCAGCTTCCTTGACTTTTTGCATATTGCCAAACTTGTCTAGGTCTGCAAACGATACTGTTTCAGCGCGGATAAATCCACGTTCAAAATCAGAATGGATAATGCCAGCTGCTTGTGGTGCCTTGATACCGCGTTTAAACGTCCACGCCTTGGTTTCTTTGCCGCCAGCAGTGAAGAATGTCCCTAAGCCTAGCAAATGGTATGACGCACGAATCAAGCGATTTAAGCCAGGTTCCTCAACGCCTTCTGCTTCAAGAAAATCAGCCTTATCAGCATCATCTAACTCGGCAATTTCTTCTTCAGTTTCAGCACAGACAGCAATTGTTTCTGCGCCTTCCTTAGCCGCGTAATCAGTGATTTGTTGCACGTAAGGGGACTTCTCAGGTTCAGCCATATCGTCTTCAGCAATGTTAGCCACGTATAAAATTGGTTTTGCCGTCAACAAGAACAAGCCCTTAACGATGGGTTGTTCATCTTCATCGAATTCAATGGAGCGAACGGAACCACCATTTTCCAAAACAGGTTGGATCTTTTCCAAAACTGCTAATTCAGCTAACGCATCCTTATCGCGTGACTTAGCTTCTCGTTCGACTTTGGCCAAACGCTTGTTAACACTATCTAGATCAGCCAAGCCTAATTCAAGATTAATCGTTTCAATATCATCTAATGGCGCAACTTTACCAGTTACGTGGGTAATATTATCGTCATCAAATGCGCGCACAACGTGAACAATAGCGTCGACGCGGCGAATATTTTCCAAGAACTTGTTGCCAAGGCCCTCACCCTTACTAGCACCCTTAACGATACCGGCAATATCAGTAAACTCAAAGGTCGTGGGCACAATTTTCTTAGCGGGAATGATCTCATCGATCCGTGCCAGACGTGCATCTGGTACTTCAACCATGCCGACGTTAGGATCGATAGTGGCAAAAGGATAGTTCGCCATCTCCGCGCCTGCCTTTGTAATTGCGTTAAATAATGTTGATTTGCCGACATTAGGAAGCCCGACAATACCTGCAGTTAAAGCCATTTTATAAACCACTCACTTTCACAAATTTTGAGAGTGTTGCAAAAGGCACCCAGCTATTCAGTATCGCTGGCCTTTTCTAACACTTTTTTCATTTTACGCGTAAAATCACGCCGTGACATCATCACAATGTGTTGACATTGGGTGCATTGAATCTTGATATCCGCACCAACGCGGATGATTTGCCAACGATTAGCGCCACAAGCATGCGGCTTTTTCATTTCAACAATATCATTTAAATCGAACAACGCTATTCCTCCTCTGCCACACCTAGTAGATCTAAAATACGATTCAAATCTGCGGTGGATAAGTAATTGATCTCGATTTTACCCTTGTCACCATGGGTTGCAATATTAACTTTAGTCCCAAAATGCTGCTGTAGTTGCGTTTCGCTAGCAGTTAAATAAGGCGATTTAGCTGGCTGTGGCGCAGGCTTGGTGGGCTTGACAGCATTTAACTGACTAACCAAGCGTTCCAGCTCCCGCACGGTCAATTGTTCCTTGATCGTTTTGTTGGCCACCGCGACCATTTTGCTCTTATCCTTCAGCCCTAACAAGGTCCGCGCTTGGCCCATGGACAACGCACCGGCTTCAACAAAGTTCTTCACTGCATTGGGCAGCGTCAATAACCGCAAATAGTTAGCGATGTATGGTCGACTTTTGCCTAAGCGTTGCGCGACTTGTTCCTGAGTTAAATGGAGCTTCTTCATCAGCATATCATAGGCAGCCGCCTCTTCCAATGGATTCAGGTCTTCGCGCTGTAAATTTTCTAGCACCGCAATTTCCATCATCAATGGCTCGTCAACTTCGCGGACCAACGCCGGAATCTCCGTTTTACTAGCTAGCTTAGACGCCCGAAAGCGTCGCTCACCTGCAATCAATTCGTAACCGTTGATACTTTTGCGCACGATCACGGGCTGAAAAACACCATTTTCCTTGATCGACGCTGCTAATTCTTGCAACGCTGTTTCGTCAAATTGGCGCCGTGGCTGGTATGGATTAGGCCGAATTTCACTTAATGCAATCATGGTCACTTGCTCACTGGCTTGCGGCGTGGTGAAATCATCAAAATTGCTAAATAACGCATCCATGCCGCGACCTAAGCTTTTATTTTGCTTACTCATGGGCAGCTAACACTTCCTTTGCCAATAAATCGTAGACTTCTGCCCCTTTAGACCGTGCATCATAATCAATTACCGGTAGCCCATGGCTGGGCGCTTCTGACAAGCGCACATTCCGGGGAATAATCGTTTGGTAAACCTGTTTTGGAAAATATTTACGCACTTCGGCCACGACTTCAGCACCTAAGTTAGTTCGTGCATCAAACATCGTCAACAAAACACCTTCAATACGCAGATCCGGATTAAAATGTTTCTGAACTAATTTGATTGTGTGCAATAACTGACTTAACCCTTCCAGCGCATAGTATTCGCTTTGTACTGGAATTAGAATGCTATCACTAGCAGTGAAGGCGTTGATGGTCAAGTTGCCTAACGCAGGCGGACAATCAATTAAAATATAATCATAGTGTTCGCGCGCCGGCGCCAAGCTTAACTTCAAACGTGACTCGCGCGCCATTAAATTAGTCAATTCAATTTCTGCACCGGCTAGTTGGATAGTGGCGGGCACGATATCTAAGTTTTGGTGCTGTGTATGCTGAATGGCTTGCAATAACGGATATTCATCAATCAAGACGTTATAAATATCATGTTCAATATGGCCTTTTTCAACCCCAACACCACTAGTGGCATTACCCTGTGCATCAGCATCAACGAGTAAAACATGCGCACCGAGCTCAGCCAGACAAGCGCCTAAATTGATGGCGGTGGTGGTTTTGCCAACACCACCTTTTTGATTGGCGATGGCGATTACTTGTGCCATGAATTCAGTTCCTTTCATATTGAAAACTTAATCGGCGGCAACTAACGGTTCACGATTGGGCACCCCAGCGCGCCGAGGATAGCTTTTTGGCGTTTGCCGCTTCTTATCGATCACAATGATATGCCGCTGATCACCGGTTTCTGGCAATTCAAACGCTGCTGTTGTGTTCAATTTACCACCAAGCTTACTGATGGCGTACTCAGCCTCAGCTAACTCGCCATCCGGTAATTGTCCCTTCAAAGCCACGAAGCGACCACCTTTTTTAACTAACGGCAAGCACAACTCACTTAATACGTTCAGTCGCGCCACTGCCCGCGCCGTCACCAAATCGTACTGTTCACGGTGTTCACTACGTTTGCTACCAAAAGTCTCTGCCCGATCGTGGTAAAAAGCGACCTTATCTAAATTCAATTCGCCAGCTAATTGATTGAGAAAATTGATCCGCTTATTTAAGGAATCCACAATCGTAATTTGCAATTGTGGAAAAACAATTTTTAGTGGGATTGACGGAAAACCAGCGCCAGCACCAATATCGCAAATCGTCAGCGCTTCCGTCCGTAATTCTGGTAAATAAAAACTAGGCGTCAATGAATCATAAAAATGTTTCAAATAAACTTCCGGTTCCGCCGTGATGTTAGTTAAGTTCATCTGCTGATTAACCGTCACCAATACATCAAAATAGCGGTGAAATTGCGCCATCTGCTGCGCTGACAAGTCGATACCTTGCTCAGCTAGAGCCGCTTGAAAAGCAGTTGGAGTCATTGCCGCCATCCTCTCTAAATAAATTAAATTTATAGTCTAATTTCGTGAAACATTTGTGTTTCACGTACCTACTAACTGTACCGAAAATCAAGCGCAAATGCAAGCCGTTTCGCGGAAAATGTCCAGTTCCAAATTGGAAAAGCAGTCAGAGCTTAAGCGCTAGACTTTCCGTGTTGCCTGCAAGGTATAATTAGCCGGCTGTGCACTAGCATTATCTTTAATGATATGGAAACCCAAATGAGCGTAAAAATCCAATGCAGCCTGATTACGCTTAACACATTTTAAACGCAGTGCTTTCCGCCGATGTTGCTGCAATTGATGCAATAAAGTACGGCCAACACCTTGTCTTTGTGCAATTGGTGCAACAATCAGTAAATGTACAAAAGCTGCGACTGGGTTAAATGCCGCAAAGCCACAGATACCAGTCGTATTTTCCGCCACCCACAGCTGCTCGCCCTTGGTTTCATTTTGAAAATCAATCAACTGTGGCGCTGCTAACCAAGTAAAAGTTTGCTGGCGCACAACTAAATAAATTTGTGCTAATTGTGGTAAATCAGCTTTAGTTGCCTGACGAATTAGCATTTACCCACCTCCATGTCCAAGTCATTTCAATCATTAATATAACCTATTATTGGCATCAAAAAAAGCCTACTTATAAGTAGACTTTAATCATGCTGCTATTAACCAATCCCAAAGAAACCGTGCATGAATACAGCTGCGCAGGCTGCGCCAACAAATGGTGCAATTCCGGGCACAATAATGCCGTATTGCCAATCGCTATCAGCTTTATTTTTAATTGGTAACAACGCATGCGCGATCCGTGGTCCCATGTCCCGCGCTAAATTCATCGCGAAACCGGTTGGTCCACCTAGGCCCATCCCAATGGCCCAAACCAATAGACCGACGCCAATGGGTACGATACCAGGAGTTTTAATTTCTGAAATTGCTAAAATACCAGAAATAAAGATGAATGTATCAAAGAATTCGACAAAGAAATTCCGTGGTAAATTGCGAACAGCTGGTGCCGTCGAGAATAAATTGCGGATCGTGATCGGTGAAATTTCACTTTCGGAAGCTTTAAAATGATCGGCGTACATTACCCAAACAATCATCGCCCCAACAACGCCACCTAAAACTTCAGCGACTGAATAAGGAATGAATACGGACCAAGCTAAGTTACCTAAAATACATTGGGCCAATACCATCGCTGGATTAATACAAACATTACCAAAAATAAATAAGGAAATTGTAATCCCAAATCCCCAAGTTGTGATGGCGAAAATATGACCAGAGCCACGATATTTCGTCCCCTTCAAAACTTCACTACAATGCACACCAACACCAAAGATGATCATAAGTGCAGTACCCATGAACTCCGCTAATAACGAATGAACCAAAATTTTTCCTCCTGAATTTAAATAGCGGCGACCATAACGGCCGTTCCGCGTTATTTTTGATGGCTGATTCAGGTATTTTGGCAACAAAAAAGCAGTCGTGGTACCGACTGTCCGCTTAGCCCATTATATGTATAAGTGCTAGAAACTTTATCAGGCTGGATACAGCGCTGTTTACCTCTTTACATGAAACCTATCTGCATAACCATACCATAGTTTAATTGCCGATAATAGATGATTCCGTTTTCAATCTGTAAATTAATTGCTTGTACACAAAAAGAGGCCGTTACATGAGCGAAATCATGTCCCAGTCTCTTTTCTATTGCCGAACATTGTAGGTTAAACGTGTGACCTGAGATAATGCCTTAGTCAATTTTCCGTCCTGGATTCAACAAGTTCATTGGATCAAGTAACGCTTTGATCTGGTGCTGTAATTGGTCGACATTTTCGCCTAATTCTTCATTGTTCCATTGATTCTTAAGCAAACCAACTGCGTGCTCGCCGGAAATTGTACCGCCTAAACGTAGGGCTTCACGGAACATTAATTGTAGCGCTTTAGTTACTTTCGCCGGCACTTCAGTTTCTTCTTTTGGCCAGATCAAGGTTGGATGAACGTTACCATCACCAGCATGACCTGCAGTATAGATTTCAACATCTAATTCTTGCGCGATTTTAGCAATATAATCCATCATATTAGCTAATTGTGACATTGGCACTGCCATATCTTCCATAACGTGATTCCCGTTAGCGAAAACAGCAGGTAACATATCTTGCCGTAGTTTCAAAATTGCTGCTTGTTCATCAGCATCGCTAGTCACACTAATATTTTGTGCCTTGAAATCACCAAGAATTGTTTGTACCTGTTGCAACGCTTCGTCGCCACCGTTATCTAGGTGCAAGATCAATAACGCACCACTGTTTTGTGCATAATGGGTGCCTTCAAATTGATCCAATGCCGCAACCGTTGCGCCATCTAAAGCTTCCAACATTGCCGGATAAACACCTGAAGCACGAATCTCCGTTACTGCTGCTGCTAATGTTTTCATGTCAGGGAAAAAGGCCATCCCAGTGATTGGTTTACCTAACGGAATTGGCATTATTTTGACGGTTACTTCCGTAATGATCCCTAATGTTCCTTCAGCACCAACAAATAATTGCGTCAAATTATAACCAAAAGCTTGCTTTAATGTGCGGTGGCCCAAGGATAATTCACGTCCATCAGCTAAAACGACCTTAACACCTAATACATTATCACGAGTCGCGCCATATTTGACAGTGCTCATACCACCAGCATTAGTTGACACATTCCCACCAATTGCTGAAATTGCTTTAGAACCAGGATCTGGCGCATAGAACATGCCAACCTTGCGTGCCGCATTATCTAAATCCTGATTGATGACACCAGGCTGAACAACAGCAACTTGGTCAGCACGATTAACATCAATAATTTTATTCATTCGCTTAGTCGATAACATCAGGCCATGTTCCAAGCCATCTGAACCAGCGACGGTACTAGTCGCACCTGCCTGCGGAATGACTGGCAAATGGAATTTACGCGCCGTCCGTAAAACGCTTTGAATATCAGCAACATCGGCAACTTCAATATAGGCCAATAAGTGCCCACCAGCACCAAGTCCATATTTACCGGATTGGTGTGCCGTCAGTCCTTCTGTATCAGCTACGATTATTGCATTTGGTGCCTGTGCCTTCAAAAATTCAATTATTTCTGTATCACTATAAGCTGGGAAAAAAGCCATTGTTCAAAACTCCCTTCAGGAAATAAGATTCAATACCATGAGTATAGTCCTTACAAAAAGTAAGTGCAATGTTTTTTATTTATTTTGCGTGCTAAAAAAGTGTGGTTAGCGCGTAAAATGTACGGTTGACCACACTTTTCGAATAGTTGACTAAAGAATAAAGCTTCCAAATAGACCAGCAATGATGCTCATCACAACAACCCCACCGCCGATAATACCTAAATTCTTCCATGAGAAGACAGGCTTCAGTAACGTTAATGACACGATACTAACTGCTGGTAAAGCAATCAATAACGTTGCCGCTGGGCCGGCTGATAAGCCTAAAGCCATTAATGCTTGAATAATTGGAATTTCGCCAGCAGTGGGTAGTACAAATAAAGTACCAACAACAGCAAAAAGTAAAATAGCTAATATGCCGCCGTTTAAACCATTATGAATAGCTGGGAATAGCACGCCGGAAAAAGTACCTAAGATATAAACAATAACCACGTAGGCAGGAATACTTTCAATCACTAAACGTGCCAAAGCTTTGATCCAGCGAACAATCAGTGCTTCGTTAGATTCAACAATTGGATCAAACATCTTATTATCAGGCAGTTCAACACTCTTTTGGGTGCCGAATTTTGCCACAAGTGTTGCAATACCTAAAACAGTGATCAAGCCGAAAACAATTCTAAAAATCGTAAAATTCCAGCCCAGGACAAAACCCATGAAAACAAGTGTTGCTGGATTCAGCACTGGATTAGCCAAGAAGAAAGCCACTACACTGTTGGTTGATGCCTTTGACCGCTTCATGCCAACTGCAACTGGCGCACTGCAACAGGTACACATCATTGTTGGCACACCAGCTAAGGCAGCCACTAATGAATCTTGGAAACGCGTACCGCCAAGATGACGCTTGATCCAACTGGTTGGAATCAAAACTTGAATCAAGGAACCCACCAATAAACCTAAAACAACGGCCTTCCAAACAGATGTAAAATAGGCCACTGTAAACGACCAACCGGCCTGTAATGATGGGCCACTGGCCTTAGCGCCAATATCAGCAATAATCGCGGTTCCAATTGAATGCGTCGAACCAGCCAACAAAGCCTTTTGCCAGTATGGTGACCACTTAACGTACCATAATCCCCCAAGTAAAACGGCTAAAAAAATCACTACCAAAATGACGCGCCGTGCAGTTCTATGATTGCTTGGTGCCCTATACTCAACATTATTCATGTCTACCAACCCCTAAGAATTAAAATATAATTATAAAAGCGCTTTCTTAAATTTTAGCACGAATGCAGCGGTCTTTAACCAAATTTTTAGTTAGAGCTTATCTTTTTTATTTAGCTACCACCAGCGCTTGACCATGTATCTAGTAAGGCTCATACTTAACTTACACAAGTATTAGGGGATGACTATCAATGAACACAAACACAAATAACGCAATTCATCGCGGCTGGAACAAACGCATTGTCACCGGTGAAACATTAGCCGAATGCGATGAGAAATTAGTAACCTACTTAAATCAGCAAGATTACGGCACCGGCGAATTCGTCGTTCTACACGAAGATGATGGTAGTAATATCAACACCGGCTACACTCTGCCTAATGACGATGTTTGCTATATTAGTTTCATGATTTATTCTGGTCGCTTATAATCAGTCCAGCGTGTGGCAGCCTGCCATGCGCTTTTTTTGTCGCTGGTGGTATAATTAAACCAATAATTTAGTCAGAGAGGAACAATTGTCATGAAACCACAACGCGTACTCAATTTAGAAGGCGGTATTAATTTTCGTGAACTCGGTGGCTATCGCACCACCGACGGCCGCAAAGTGAAGTGGCAAAAGCTGCTCCGCGCTGGTGGGCTCGATGAATTGACACCTAGCGATATTGCAGCACTAGGTAATTATGGCCTACGTTATGATGTTGATTTGCGTTCCGAACATGAAATGGCTTCTTTTCCCGACCGTTTACCAGCTGCCACCAAAATGATTCCAGCGCCAGTCTATCCTTTCAGCGAACGCGATTCGCTTAGTGGCCTGGATATCAAATTAAAAGATCAAAACTGGGCAATGTTTTCTCAGGTCTACCAACAAATGATTGCTGATCCTCATCCACAACAAGCTTGGCGCGCTATTTTTCAGGCTATGCTGGACGCTACTGGTGAAAAGGAAAGTGTCGTTTTTCACTGTGCTGCGGGTAAAGATCGTACCGGTATCGGCGCGATGCTAGTTTTAAGCGCGCTTAACGTGGCGCCAGAAACGATCAAGCGCGATTATTTGCTCACAAATCAAATTTTTGGTGCCGGCAATCGTGCCAGCATTGAACAAGTTGTTGCGCAAAATGAAAGCGAAGATTTAACTAACCGAATGAACCAAACGCTGTCCGTTGAGGATGCCAATTTTGACGCCGTTTTTGCGACGCTGGCCGCATTTGGCGGGATTGAGCGTTATCTAATCGATCAACTTGGTTTTACTGCCGCGGATATCACTACATTACGCGCTAACTATTTAGAATGAGGTCAACTATGTCACCTAAAATGAAACAGTTGCAAAATCAACTTATCGCCGCCGCTCGAGAATCACCACTATTAATTTTTGAAGCGACCAGTCATAAAGATGGGAGTCGTTTCCGCGAAATCTCAAATCGACGCCGGTATAAGGAACTAACCGCGATGTTAGCGGCCAATTATGATTTTCAAATATTAACCGATGAACTACGTGTAACGGAAAATATTGTCCACTGGGCGATTGCCGAGGCGCGTTTACATGATGAGCCTGAAGACACTGCTAATCAAGCCGCTTTTAAGGCGACAACGAATGCTGTTTTGCGCGAACAACATCTTACCGAAAATAAGTGAGTTTTTTTACCATGGTGAATTTGCGCTTTTCACCAATACAAAGTCGTTGTGCTCAGGTATTTAGCACAAAAAAAGGTAAACTTTACTAAATTTCTTATTGTAATTGTATACAAATTTTGCTATGCTTATGCGCAGATTAAAAGAGAATAAGTATTCTGAATCTTATATTGTCACTAAACACGTCCCTCATCAGAGCGCGACGTGTTTTTATCTTTCATGGAGGATTTGCCTATGTTATGCTTCTGGGGTCAGCCACGGTACTCACGGGAACCATTTGCACCGTTTGGCTATGAACTATTTTTACGTGAAGGCGAGCCTGATCATTGGCGCGTTCCGACTGATTTTAGTCAATTTACGGCGCAACAAATTATCGACCTGCTGATCAGAACTGCGCCACAATTACCAAAATCAACGCCCAATCTATCGATCAATGCCGATATCGACCAATTTGTTGATCCCAAGTTTTACTTACGCTTTGCCCAGATCAAGCAACAATTACCAACAGTCAATCTGGCGGTGGAACTAACTGAACACCCAGCTAAGCATCCGATCGCTGATACACAATTATTAGCAGCCGCTAGAAGCTTTGATCAGTTTGGTATGCGTGTGATTTTAGATGATGTCGGTTCCGGCGATAATAATTTAGCCCGAATCGAGCTGATGGATCCTTATGTCCATGAATACAAATTTGCCGTTCAAAATTTTCGTCCTGCCCAAACGTTAGAAGCAATCTTACCGAAATTAACTTATTGGCACGCCATGGCTAAACAACATCACAAATTGTTGACGATCGAAGGCGTTGAATCGGTTGCTGATATCGCTGTTCTTTCTCATTATCAAGTTGAGATGTTACAGGGCTATTTTCTTGGTCGGCCAGAATACTTACCTGCAGAAGCTTAACAAAAATAACAGCTTGATCTGAATTCAGATCAAGCTGTTATTTTTATTACTAGTATTCTGGTTGTTCTGGACTGCCGTCGCCTAAATTATAGCCCATTACGGGACGCTGATTTAGCGGTTGTAATTCGCGATTGTTATCCTGCGGGAATAACTCACGGTACTGTGCTAATTGAGCGGCGGAAATTGTCACTGGTTCAGCGGCAACGAACCATTCGACCCCTTCACTAAGTGGTGGTGTGGTTAGCGAGCCCACATAACGGTAAATCAGCCCGCGTGTCGGTAATAATGAAGTCAGTAAAATAGTTTCTGGTAGCGGTACTGCTGTTTTAGGGACAAATGCCGCTAAAATTTGGTTCAGCTGTGGATTTTCTTTACCAAGTACTGCTGTCACCGCGACCACTGCTTTTTGGCCTAATGAGTTTTCGTGGACAAAATGCCATTCCATCGCTGGTTGTTGGCCCTCAATTGTATGTTCAGCTGGTGTGTGCAGGTGCATTTGGACGAAGCGATAGTTGCGGTGATCCAACTTGGCGAAACCGCGGCCCGCCAACTGCAAGTTGTTGCCTTCATCGCTAAGCGTTTCGCCATAATACGGCACTTGCCATTCTAATAGGTCAGCGGCTTCGATCTCTTGTCCTGCCTTAACTGTCAATGCAATCGGCGACTGCTGTTGACCACTTGTTTGCGGCCACTTAGCTTGTTGCGCATAATCTAACTTTTCTACCATAAACAAACCACTCCTTTATTAATCATTTTCGCGTCATTCGGTGCTGCTGTAGGCGGGTAGCTAAGTCATGACGAATTCGTTTGCGGCGGCGACTCATTAACGGACCAAATTTCAAATGTGGATATTGCGCCAATAATTGTTGAATTCGATTCAATGCTTGTAGTTCAGCTGGCACCGTGTGCGGTGTCCATTTATGAATGGCACTGTCATTACGCGTGACATAGTGATACTGCGGTGTAGCCGTGTAGTAAAAATATTGCGTATGCACCACGTAGGCCACATTAAATAATTGATCCTCTAGCAATGTAATTTCCTCGTCGAATGTTAGTTGGTGCCGCTGTATCACATCTAGGCGGTAACATTTATTCCACAAGAACCCCCGAACATCACCACTAGGCTTCAACACTGCCGCTAACATTTTTTGTTGATCCAACAACCGTTGCGCTGTATCGCCTAACAAAACTTTCAAGCTAGGCCAATCCGTATAGTAACCACAAAGCGCCATGTCCGCATCTGGTTGGGCCATTTGCTTCGCGAAATTAGCTAAATACGTTGGCTCGCACCAATCATCACCATCCACGAAACAAACATAGTCGCCGCGTGCCTGCTGCAAACCGACGTTGCGTGCTGCGGATACGCCACGATTAGCTTGTTGCAATAAGTGAAAGCGCGAATCTTTGTTGGCCCAAGCTGCAGCCACAGTTGCTGAAGCATCGGTTGAACCATCATCAATTAACCACACAGTAAAATTTGGGTATGTTTGCGCCTGTAAACTCACCAAGCATTGATCCAAATAAGCTGCTACGTTATAAATTGGTACGATTACCGTAAATTCTTTTGTCACGCCGCACTCACCCGCCCTCAATGACCAGTATACCAAAATCTAGCAATTCTGTTAGAGCTGTTGCAGTTTAGTTTATATGACTATTCATACTTACACCCTAAATGTTCAGCTTTAATAAACAAATATCGTTAAGATTTTTATTGAAATTAACGAACAAGTATAGTAATATAGGTCTCGTAATCAAGTTAAACACGAACTATTTCCATCAGCACTTATAAATTATACTTGTTAAGGGGTAATCATCGTGAAAGAAAGTCTAGTTCATTATTTTGATCTCACCAATCTACATACCACGATTAGACGTGAAGTCTTAGCTGGTTTCACCACCTTTATTTCCATGGCCTACATTTTATTCGTTAACCCTAGCGTGCTAGGCGCTGCAGGGATGAACAAAGGTGCCGTTTTCACCGCTACTGCTTTGGCTAGTGCATTGGGTTGTATTTTAATGGGCGTTTTGGCCAAATACCCCATCGCTATTGCCCCTGGTTTAGGCGTTAACGCCTTCTTCACCTACTCAGTCGTTATCGGCATGAAAATTCCGTGGGAAACCGCTCTGGCTGGCGTATTTGTCGCTTCGTTGATTTTTATGTTGATCACCGTTCTCAAGTTGCGTGAAGCAATCATCAACGCGATTCCCAGAAATTTAAAATTAGCTATTGCCGCCGGAATTGGATTGTTTATCGCCTTTCTGGGTTTACACGATGGCGGCTTAATTGTTGCTAACAAATCAACGGTGGTGGGCTTAGGTTCATTTGGTGTTGGTACAACATGGCTAACCATTTTCGGCTTGATCATCACTGCCATTTTAATGGTCCGCAAAGTACCTGGCGCCATTTTTATCGGGATGGTGGCGACTGCTATTTTAGGCTTAGTTACTGGCTTGATTTCCGCACCAAGTGCTATTTTAGCCGGTGCGCCAAGCATCAAATCAACTTTCTTAGTTGGTGCCATTCATATTAGTGACATCAATTCAATGCAACTGGTGGTCGTCGTGTTGACCTTCCTACTGGTCACATTCTTTGACACCGCCGGCACCTTAGTTGGCTTAGCTGAACAAGCTGGCTTCATGGTCAACAATAAAATGCCGCGTGTCGGCCGTGCTTTATTAGCTGATTCCACGTCAATGTTAGCTGGGTCCTTGCTTGGTACCTCACCAACCTCAGCTTACGTCGAATCTTCCGCTGGGATCGCTGTTGGTGGCCGCTCCGGCTTAACTGCCGTTACTACTGGCTTATTGTTTATCGTTGGCTTATTCTTCTCGCCACTATTGGCCGTTGTCACGACCCAGGTTACCGCGCCTGCACTGATTATCGTTGGCGTACTGATGGCCCAATCATTACGTGAAATCGAATGGGATAAGTTAGAAGTCGCTATTCCTGCTTTTTTGATTGTGCTGGGGATGCCGCTAACTTACAGCATTTCTGATGGTATCGCGTTGGGTTTCATTGTTTATCCAATTACTATGATTGCTGCTAAACGAGGTAAAGAAGTGCACCCGCTGATGTACGCGCTATTCTTCGTCTTCGTCCTGTTCATTTGGATTTTAAATCAATAACAACCAAAGCCGCTAATTAAGCGGCTTTTTTTCTACCTATAGTTAATCGACATAATCAGTGGAAATAGTTGCTGCAACAATGCTGACAAGGTATGATGAAGAAGAATTAATTCGCTTACAAAAGGAGGCTACCAGTTAATGAAAGTTATTGTTATTGGTGGCGTCGCTGGTGGGCCTTCATTTGCCACTCGCTTACGCCGTTTAAATGAAAATATTGAAATTCTCATGGTTGAGCGCGGCGCTTATATTTCCTACGCTAGTTGTGCTTTGCCCTATTATTTAGGTGATGTTATTACTGAATTAGAGCCCTTGATCGAACGGACACCAGAAATTTTAAAGCAGAAAAATAATATCGATGTATTAGTGCGCCACGAAGTCATCGCCATTGATCCACAAGCTAAAGAAGTCACAATTGAAGATTTGACGACACACGCCACTGTACAAGCTGCCTATGATGTTCTAGTTCTAGCCACTGGTACTCGTGCTACTTTGCCGCCAATTCCAGGCATTGATACTGTGAAAAATGGCTGCGTTTTGCGCAACGTAACTGACGCGGCCACAATCAAGACGTTCATTAATGACCAACAGCCAAAAACAGCGACCGTCATCGGCGCTGGTGCCGCTGGTTTAGAAATCGCCGAAAACTTCCGCCACCGTGGTATGGCCGTCACCGTGATCGATCAATTACCAACGGTTGCCTACCCTTACGATGCCGAGATCACTAAAATTGTTGCCGCTGAATTAGCGGCTAATGACGTGCAAGTACACCTGAACACCACTGTGACTAAAATCCAAGCTGCTGGTAAAGAATTAGTCCTGTCTGACGGCACAACTTTAGCCACGGATCTATTGATTTTTGCTACTGGAGTCCAGCCAAATAGCGAATTAGCCGCTGCAGCTGGCGTTGAATTAGCGGCAGACCAGCATATTATCGTCGATGACCAAATGGCCACCTCACTACCCGATATTTATGCCATCGGCGACGTCGTTGAAACCACTAGCTACATTACTGGTCTGCCAACGCCTAGCATGTTATCCAGTGCCGCCAATCGTCAGGGCCATTTGCTCGCCGATATTATTCACGGTAACCCACTGCACTATCGGGGCTTCATCGGCACTGGTGTCGCTAAAATATTTAATCTGACCGTCAGTTTTGTCGGCTACACCGAGCACATGCTAGAAGCTGTAGGTATTACCAACTACAAAACGATTTTCATCACACCGTTTGATCACGCTGGCTTCTACCCCGGCGCTAAGCGACTAAACTTAAAACTAATTTTTGAAGAGAAAACCGGTAAGCTTCTCGGCGGCCAAGCTGTCGGCGAACGCGGTGTGGATAAACGAATCGGTGAACTATCAGCGGCAATCACCGGTAAATTAACGGTTTTTGACTTGCCTGATTTAGAACTACCTTACTCACCACCTTATTCAACTACCCGTGATCCGCTAAATACTGCAGGTTATGTAGCCATCAATCAGCTCAATAAAACGGCTAAAACAATTAAGGCCGCTGCCATTCCGCAAACTGACTTAGATCACGCCTTTTTCCTCGATGTACGTGAAGCTGACAAACCAGCAGATGGGAGCATTAAGGCAACCAAGAATATTCCCTTTAGCGTACTGCGTGACCATCTAGCTGAAATTCCAACTGACCGCAAAGTTTACATCACTTTTCGTAAAGGTCTGAACCCGTATCAGGCGGCGCGAATCTTAGCCGGCAATGGCATCAACGCAATTCTAATTGAAGAGTAACGCAAAAAGCCAATCAACTCCCTGATTAAAGGGTTGACTGGCTTTTTTATTGCCCCCACGTAATCACTATTTTGTTAAGTGTTGCTTCAATTGTGCATAGCCGACATCGAAAACAGTCGTCGCCTCACCGACTAGATGCACCCGCCACGTACTATCTTCATCCGGTACGGACACATCCACTTTTTCGATATACGTGATTTGGTTCTCGTTGAGATAAAAAATTTCATTGCCAGTTGTTTCCACTTTGAGTAACATTTGTCGCCCTCCTGGTGAAGAATTATTGGTTACAAATCCAGTTTACCAGCCACTGCACGGCAAATATAGAAATATGCTAGTGCGCGCTTGAAACCAAATCAAGCGCGCTTAACGCTTCATAAAAAAACAGCACTTTAACGGTAATAATGCCGTTGAAGTGCCGTTTTTCAGCTACTCTGTTTTATTAGGTGCTTCGATGATCACAATATCTTTCATTGCGCGAATTTTATGGTGGCGTGCGGTTTCAATTTCATCTTTGCTGAAGCGTGTTGTTTCACTGTCAGGTTGCTCAGGTAACAGCCGCTCGCAAACGAATTTAATTTCTTCTTCGCGAATCCGGCGGTTGCTATTGGTCAATATCACATCGATATGGTCAAAATTATCGACATAATGGACACTGGTATTACCTAGTGAATACTTGCGGAAATAGCGGATCGCTTTATTACCGTACAAATACGCAATTGTGTTAGGAATCATTTTGCGTAAGCTAGCATTAACTTTAACTGGTACTTCGATTAATTTCATAATGTGACCTCCTGTAATCTTGTTGGACAGTGTCCTAGCTGGCTTTATTTTAAATAACTTCAGTCCAAATTACCAGCTTTTTACTCAACATGAAGCTTAGGCGCTAGGCGTTATACAAACACTTTTGGTGCCACTTCAAAACTGAACATAGGCAAACCTTCTTCGAGTAAGATAGTTAAATTATCGCGCAAGCGCTTGTTTCCATTATATAACTTTCCCAGCTGTTATTTTTATGAAAAAAGTTTACAATGTAAATTGATTACTACTATGGAGGCTACTATTTTGATTACATTAAAATCAGCACGTGAAATTGAGGGTATGCGCAAGTCTGGCGCCGTTTTAGCTGGTGTTCATTTGGGCTTACGTAATTTGATCAGGCCTGGTTTGTCAACTTGGGACATTGAAAAATTCTCTCGTGAATACATTGAATCCCATGGCGCGATCGCTTCAGAAATCGGCTTTGATGGCTACAAATACGCCACTTGTGTCAGCATCAATGATGAAGTTGCTCACGGCATTCCACGGCGCGGGTTAGATCTAAAAAAAGGTGATATCGTGAAAGTTGATATGTGCGTCAACTTAGACGGCTACGAAAGTGATTCTTGCTGGACCTATGCGGTTGGTAAAATTTCACCAGAAAATCAGCGTTTGATGGATGTTACCAAAAAGGCCTTATATTTGGGTATTGACCAAGCTATTATTGGCAACCGTATCGGTGATATCGGCCATGCGATCCAACAATACACCGAGGTTGAAAATAACTACGGTGACATCCGCGAATTAATTGGTCATGGTATCCAACCGACGATCCATGAAGAACCTAATGTGCCTCATTATGGCGAAGCTGGTAAGGGCCTGCGTTTACGCGAAGGCATGACCATTACCATCGAACCAATGATCACCCGTGGTACATGGCGGTTAAACACGCGCGTTACCCCACATGATAATTGGGAATATTACGTTACTGAAGATGGTTCTATGGCTGCACAATATGAACACACCTTAGCAATCACAAAAGATGGTCCTAAAATCTTAACCTCACAAGATCCTGAATTTGATGCTAAATATTTATAACCTTTATAAAGTGCGCTGGCTACCGGCTGGCGCGCTTTTTTACTACTTTATTTTATTCTTTGACGCACAATTAGCGCCATTTTTAGCATAGTATGACGCTGAAAAGGTAGTACGCTATTTAAGTCTACAATGTATCACGATTAAGTTTCATCGATTCTTAAGCGAAAGTCCTTGACAAACTAGAACGTATGTTTGTATGATGGAGCTATCACTTGGAAAGAAGTTGAGCCGTTATGCCAATTACTGACACCAATATTGAAGCAATTCCGCTATCTACCGATACATATATTATTCTCCACCCGGAAGCCAATTACGATTTAGAAGTCTGCCGCCAAGCAACTACAAGTACTTATACGATTGGTAAAATGAATTACAAGTACCACCACGACACCTTTGCGTCGTTTGTCTTCAAACTCTTTCCAGAAATCACATTACTAGAAATCCATAACTTACAAAAGGTGATCAATCGCTACATCCCTTGAAAATTTAGCTAGGCTGCGCTAAGTTTGGTTGTAGAAAGTAGGTCAGATCATTGTTAGAAAATACTGCCACCAGTAAGTTAGCACCAGAAACTGAATTATCACCGCAGCAAAAGAAATTAACCCAGCAGGCACTTACATTTTGTGCTGAACATCTCGCTAGTCAGCAACCAGGCGTGTTCGTCATCAAAGGTGCTGCCGGAACTGGTAAAAGTGTCGTGCTTAGTGCGTTGATGGCTACGCTGCAACAAGCGCGTACCGCTGCGCAAAGCCCCTTTTACCAGACAAATAACTATTTGCTCGTCAATCACCCTGAAATGCTAAAAACTTATAAACAAATCGCCGCGGATCAACCTAATTTACGCAAAAAAGATTTCATGAAGCCAACGCCTTTTATCAATCAAATGGCTAAGCAAGCAACGACTGCGGATATTGTGCTCGTCGATGAAGCCCATCTCCTATTAACTAAAAGCGATCGTTATAACCGTTTCAACCAAGAAAATCAGTTAACCGAGATTTGCAACCATAGTCGTATCGTGATTCTAGTCTTCGATGAGCACCAAGTCTTAAAAATGAAAAGCTACTGGAATCAAACGAAGTTAATGGCCTTACTCGCTAAACGTTCCTATAAAATAGTTCAACTTGATCAACAATTTCGTGTTCACGCTAATTCAGCAACACAACACTGGCTGACGGCACTAGGCACTAAAGGCCAATTATTACCCCGACCAGCTGATTCTACCTTTGATCTACGAATCTTCGCTGATGCTAGTCAGATGTATCAACAACTCCGCCACCGTGATCACGAATTTGGCCTTTCACGGCTAGTTGCCACCGCTGACTTTCCATATAAGCTTGATGGCCAGACTTATTACGTGATCGCACCAAGCTTCAAACTACCATGGGATAAGAACATGGATCCAAATATTACTTGGGCGGAACGGCCAGAAACATTAAATGAAGTCGGTTCGATCTATACGATTCAAGGCTTTGATTTAAATTATGTTGCCGTTATTTTAGGCCCTTCCGTTACCTATGACCCTACCGCACAGCGCCTAAAGTTACTGCCAGATAATTATCAGGATCATGAAGCTTTTAAACGCCGCGCAGATCTTACCGAACCACAAGCTTGGCAGGCCAAACAGCAAATTATTTTAAATTCGATCAATGTCCTTTTACAGCGCGGTCGCTATGGACTGTACCTTTATGCAACTGACCCACAATTACGCGCAAAGTTACTGACACTTTGATGCTGCTGTAATCAATCAAAAAAGCGATGACATGAAGTGAACCCCAAATATTGGACGAAACTTTAAGCGACTTTCTGGGTGGTA
>NZ_RHOF01000032.1 GCF_003946445.1 Loigolactobacillus jiayinensis
GGCTTCCCTTTTTCAATTCCCAATAAATCATTTACACATAATTATTTAAACACTCAGCAGTCAATTAATAACAATGAAAAAATAACTAAAATCGCTCATTTTAGCGTAAATCAGCTTACATTTAACGTCTGATAAACGGCCTAAAATCACTTTAAATCACTCTTTAAATCATTTTTTAGTATCACTGCTACTGCTTCTGTCTTATAACAAATTTTTGCCTGTGTAATAACAGTATAAAAGCGGTTTAAATTTATATAGGCTAAATATATAAAATATGTTATAGTTGTTTTCAAAGGAGATGAATATCATGGCTAAACCAAAATATACTTATCGACGATTAACTAAGGTCCTGATTGGTACTTTAGTTGTCGTTTTTTCAATTTTAATCGCTGGGGGATTTCTAATTTTCAAAAATGAAGCACCGCGCCCAGCAAAAATTGTGGCCACTAATGGGGAAACACTGGTGACGCACAATGAACTACTTAGTGGCCAAGCTGTTTATGAAAAATACGGCTTGGCTGACTATGGCACTTATTTAGGCAATGGGTCTTATCTAGGGCCTGATTACACCGCGCAAAGCTTACATATCTATTTACAGGGCATGAATAGTTATTATGCGCAAAAGTTATATCAGCAATCATTCAAATCATTAAGCGACTTTAAACAAGGTGCGATCAAGGACAAGGTCAAGCACGAAATTAAAGTCAATCGCTATTCTAAGGCCAACCAAACGCTAACCTTAACGGCAGCACAGGCGGCTGGCTATCACCATTTAACCAAATACTATCGGCACGAATTTATCAATAATCCGCGCCAAGCTGGCTTGCCGGAGAATATGATCAACACGAAAAAGACCGACGCCTTCATGTATAAAGGTAACAAGGTCGATCAGTTGACTAGCTTTTTCTTCTGGGGGGCGTGGATGTCGTCCACTAACCGACCAGGGCAAACTTATTCGTACACCAATAACTGGCCCTACGATTTAGACGCTGGTAATACAATGTCTTCAGAATCGCTAATTTGGACCGCCATCAGCGTGGCCTTACTAGTCGCCGGTGTCGGCGTTATTATCTACTATCAGCGCCGCTACGCCTTTGACATGGAAGCCACCTATGCCAGTGCTGAACAAATGCCGGCATTGGACACTGATTTTGCGATCACCAGCAGTCAACGTAAAATCGCCAAATACTTTCTCGTGGTGGTTGGCCTCTTCCTTGTCCAAATCTTATTGGGCGAGCTAATGGCCCATTATTATGTCGAAAATGAGTTCTTCGGTATTCCACTACAAAATATTTGGCCGTTTAATTTGGCTAAAGCGTGGCATTTGCAGTTAGTCATTTTCTGGGTGGCAACAACTTGGTTGGCCACTGGTATCTACATTGTCCCCCGCGTTTTGCGCCGCGAACCCAAGCGGCAAGGCTTGTTGGTCGATCTGCTATTTTGGGCATTGATCGTCGTTGTGGTCGGTAGCATGCTAGGCGAATGGGCGTCTACATTGGGGTTGCTGAACCATAACTGGTGGTTATTTGGCCAATTTGGTTGGGAATATATTGAACTCGGTAAGTTCTGGCAGATTCTCTTCATTATCGGTATGGTGCTTTGGGTCGTTATCCTGATGCGTGGCTTCATCCCAGCAATGAAACGGCCAGACAATTACGATCGCAAGCGTTTGATCACCCTGTTATTCTGCGGTGCTATCGCCATTCCTGCTTTTTATTTGGCCTCACTGTTTATTTTACCGAACTCTCACGTGACCTTCGCCGACTATTGGCGTTGGTGGATCGTTCATTTGTGGGTCGAAGGTATTTTCGAATCCTTTGCCGTGATTTTGATCGGCTACTTGATGGTCGATCTGAAATTAACCACTACCCGCTCCACTGTCCGCGCGCTATACTTCCAGTTGACTTTGCTGTTAGGCTCTGGCGTTGTTGGCATGGGCCATCACTATTTCTGGGAAGGTGACCACTCGATCTGGTTAGCGCTTGGGGCCTGCTTCTCGGCGCTAGAAGTTGTGCCACTTTGCCTACTGTTGTGGGAAGCGTACACCCATTACCGTGTCTTCAAAGATAGCAATGTGGCTTTCCCGTACAAAGGGACCTTCGTTTTCTTGATGTGGACTGGGGTTTGGAACGCAATCGGTGCCGGTGCATTAGGCTTTATCATCAACGCACCCGCAATCAACTACTTCGAACACGGCACACAATGGACCTCGGCGCACGCCCACGGTTCAATGGCCGGCGTTTATGGCATGTTCTCAATTGCCATTATGCTGTACGCTTTGCGTAACATTTCGCAACAAAAAATTTGGACCCCAAAAATGGACAAATTAGTTAACTGGTCCGCTTGGTTAATGAATATTGGCCTAGCTGGCATGGTCTTCATCAGCCTATTGCCAGTTGGCTATCTACAATTAAAAGACGCGCTGGAACATGGTTATTGGCACGCCCGGCTATTATCGTTCTACCACAGCAGCCCTGTTTTTGAACTGTTGTGGGCGCGGATCATCCCTGATCTCGTCTTCACTGCTGGCGTGATTATTTTGATCATCATTGTGGTCAAAGTTATCCGCAATTTAAAACCTGCCGATAACGAAAAAGCCGCTGCCCACTTTGCGGCGGTCACGGCGGAAGAAGTTAAAGCTGATCAATTAAGCGAAGATTAAACTAAACAGACAAACGTGGACTGGCATCTGCTAGTCCACGTTTTTTAGTGTCGCCGTCAGCCAATCGGCATAACCTTGCTCACGGTCAATGGCGTGTTGCAAAATCAAATAATGCCCGTAATTGGCTAATTGACTGGCTTTGTCAGCAAATTTACGGGTCATTTGCTTTTGTAAATGGACTAACTTAGCCTGATGCAGCAATAGTTGCTCCGTCAACATAGGCTGTAAACTTGGGTCATGCGCATCTTGAATGAAATATAATTTTAAAATAAATTCATCCTTACTAGCAGTTAATTCTGTCGTTGGTTCGTGCAGCCATTCCTGCAATTGTGCCTGTCCCGCTGCCGTTAACGAATAAACCTTTTTTTCCAGCTTTTCGCCGGTAATTGAAAGTTGATGCGTGATCAAACCAGCAGTTTCCAAGCGTTTCAATAGTGGATAGATTTGGCTGTGATTAGCATTCCAAAACTCGCCGATATCAGCGGTGAAAGCTTTGGCAATGTCATAACCGGTAAGCTCGTGTTCACTGAGCAAGCCAAGAATAATGTATTGTAATTTATTTTTTTGCACCATTAGTTACCTCCACTTGACTTTTTGTTACTCGCAGTATACCATAATCATATAATTTAAAACATGTAATTAAATACACGTTTAAGATTACTTGTTTAACACTCATTATTTTAAACTTAATCAGGAGGCATTTTGATGACTGAAAAAACATTTAACACACTAGATGATTTCTTAGGGACACATTTTATTTACACATACGATAACGGCTGGGAATACGAATGGTACGCGAAGAATGATCACACCGTTGATTACCGCATTCATGGCGGTATGGTCGCTGGCCGCTGGGTCACTGGTCAAGAAGCCAATATTGTGATGTTAACAGCAGGTATTTACAAAATTAGCTGGACAGAACCAACGGGTACTGACGTTGCTTTGGACTTCCTACCTAATGAAAAGAAGATTCACGGCACGATTTTCTTCCCTAAATGGGTTGAAGAACATCCTGAAATCACCGTCACATATCAAAATGAGCACATTGACTTAATGGAAGCATCCCGTGAAAAATACGCGACGTACCCTAAGTTAGTTGTTCCTGAATTTGCCAATATCACTTATATGGGTGATGCTGGTCAAAACAACGATGACGTCATCAGTGAAGCACCATACGCCAGCTTACCTGACGACATTCGTGCTGGTAAATATTTTGATAAAAATTACCACCGCATCAATAAATAAAAAGGCTAAAAAACAGGCTTCTGCACGCTTATCTAAATTAGGCGCAGAAACCTGCTTTTTTGTTTGCTGGCGCTAATGTAAGACCGTCGCTCACTTAGGCCAAATTAATTGTAAAGCTGCTGTCACGACTTGGCGGGTCACGTCTAAATTAGTCTTTTACTTTGCCTAGCAAAGTGAATATTATATGATAAAAGTAGCTAAAAGCGCCCAGCTAAGATTTAAGTTTAGCGTACGCCTTTGTTGCATCCACCTTAGCCATCACGCCATGTTTCTTGTAGTGAAACGATTTACGTCGCGAAAATGCAATGGTCAACCACGCCGCTTAAAAGTGTCATAGGACTGATCACGGGCGCTCGTGCTTACAAACTAAATTTAGTCAGGTGCTGGTTTGAACTTATTCGCTAAGCAGTGCTTGCCTAAGGCAGCCACCACCGTCGCCATGCACCCAAAACGCTTGTCGCAATAAAAGTAACCTTAATTGCGAGATAGAGGAGGCGCAAACATGGATCCAATCAAAAACTATTTGGCCAGTAAATTCGCCACTATTCCTGACACGCCCGCCGCTAAAAAGGCTAAAGCTGATCTACTTGTGAAAATGACCACTCGTTATCAAGCACTACTAGCCGCCGGTAAAAATGAAAACGAAGCGTTGGGTACCGTGATCAATGAATTCGACTCACTTGAAGAAGCACTATTAATTGTAGCTACTGCGGAACCGCAAAACGAGCTCACGTTGCCGGAAACAGAAATTTTTTGGCGCAGCACCAAGCGCTTGGCATTAGCGGTGGCCGGTGGTATTTTAAGTATTGCCCTAGGTGTCGGCGCCATGATTGCCCTAGTGCCCACAATGTTTAGTTGGTTAGGTATTTTGTTGATGTTGCTTGGCGTGATTATTGGGATCAGTTCCTTTATTATCGTCGGTATGGCGCATGTGCGCGTAAAAATGCCGCTGGATAAACGCACAATTTCACCAGCACTACAAGTAACCGCACGCAATCAGCAGCAGGACTATACTAGTAGCTTTACCATCGCCTTAGTTGCCGGTGTTGCTTTATGTATTTTCGCGCTATTGCCGTCGCTACTGCAGGCCGTTTTGCAAGTATCCGGCTTCGGTTCACTGAGTGCCGCCGCTTTTGTCTGGATCATGGGTAGTGGCGTTTTTTCCATTATCTATGGTAGCATCATTTACGCCGGTTACGCGCGAATCGCGCAAGCTAACACCTTCTACGCAATCGCTGATGCCGCTGACCGCGCAATGAATGAGCTGAAACAACGCAAGCCGAAATTGCATTTCTTTCTTCAAATCTATTGGCTATTGATCACCCTCGCCTACTTCGTCATTTCATTTGTTTTTGGCCTCTGGTCCGTATCCTGGCTGATTTTTCCGATTGCCGCTATCTTATTCGGGGTCATCCATAGTTACGGCTTGCTGGCGCCGAAAAAATAAGCTTGCTGTTGCCGAAAAGAGCAGTTTAAATAGCTAAAATGCCTACCGCATCAATAACTAGTCGCATTCAACCACTACAGCTTAGCGACAATTTATTTTTCCAGACAACCTGAAATCAATCTGCTATAATCAGAGCACTACAATAGAATCGAGGCCCAATTATGGCTTATAAAGTTGATTTCAAAAACGTATCTACCATTGGCTTAGAAAGCTCGCCGGTTGCTGCTACTTTGGCCGGCTTGCGTGCTAATGAAGCGCGCTATTACTGGAATAAATTCAAGCACGAATTCACTACCGTCCCTGCCGCAGCGGATCCCACTACGTTAAAATGGATCGAAACGATTTTGGCTGAGCGTGACCTGCACTTTCCCTACCAACCCTTGGAAGTGACTTCGTTTGAAGCAGAAGGCACAAAATTTGCCTACGTCTTCTATGAAAATGGCTTAGCGATCAACGTGATGTACGGCTTAGCAGCCGGCAGCAAGCGCGCCGTTGGTTTCAAACTCAGCGACGGCATGGAAATTCCCGCTGAATTTGAAGGTAAATTTAAATTTGCGCGGCAAAAATCTAAACTAGCAGGTACGATCCGTGGCTCATTTTTTGTCATCAAAGGTGACTACTAGCAATAAAAAGGCACACCTGATCTAGAGCTTTGGGTGCGCTTTTTTGCTGCTATACTTAGGGTTATTACCTATTTTGTAATCGGTTTATTGCTTTTCACCGGTAGCGTGCTATGATGAACTTGTGATATATTTTCTCCTTTAGCACCAACATAGTTTGTAGCATTCAGTCTGCTACTCCAAGTCAGCCACCCATTGTGACTGACTTTTTTGTGTGTTGCGGTATACTGAAAGTGTTTAGTAAAGCAGATCGCCAAACACAAATTAAAACGCAATAATCAGGTGAATAATTAAAATGATCAAACATATTTTTTCCGACATGGATGGCACCTTGCTTAATAGCCAAGGCGTGATTTCCAAAACCAACACTGACATCATTAAGGCCAGCAAAATCCCTCTAACCTTAGTTTCCGCCCGCGCACCAATGGAAATGGCGGCGGTGATCGATTGTTTGCAATTAAGTACGCCGCAAATCGGCTTTAATGGCGGCTTGATTTTCCAGCGCCAAGCAACTAGTTGGCATGTTTTGCAAGAAAGTACCATCGAACTAGCCACCGCCGCGCACATTTATCAGTTGGTGCAACAAAAGTTTCCTAATGTTAGCCGCAGCTTTTACGATCGTGATCGCTGGTACGCGCCACGAATCGATGCTGGTATTCAGTACGAGCACCAACTCACTGACCAAATACCGACGATGACCGCCAGCACAGAATTCTTCGCTGACGCCACCCATCAAGTCTTTAAACTGATGCTGATCACCTTTGACCCTGAAGAAATGACGGCGTTGCAAAGTTGCTTAACGGACTTGAATCTCGCTGGTATCAGTATCCAGCAAGCCGGTGCAGCCTATCTAGAAATCACCAGCGATCAAGCTAAGAAATCCCGCGGCATCGACTATATTTTGGCCCACGATCATTTAGTCAAAGCTGATACAGCCGCTTTTGGTGATGGCTACAACGATCTGCCGATGCTAAAAAGGGTCGGCTACCCCATCGTTATGGCCAACGCACAGCCAGATATTCAGCAGGCTGGCCGCGTGATCACAAAAACCAACGACGAAGACGGCGTGGGTTACGGTATTCAGCATTGGCTCAGTCAAGGAGGTCAGTGATATGGCACAAGTCGTTTTCATCACATCAAATGCTAGCGGCAACGGTAAAACGCTGACCACCGCAATCACAGCAATTGCCGCCCACCAATTTTTCCAGCAACGCGTACTGGTGCTGGACACGTTAAATGCTGCCAGCCAGCTGTTGCACAAACTTTTTCCGCAGACAACGACTGAATTAGCGGCTGGGCTGACTTTGTTGCCAACTACAGTGGCTGATTTACCGGCACAAATTGCGGCACAACGCGCTAATTACGACTATATTTTTATCGATGCGCCAACCGCCGCCGGCCTAGCAAACGCGGATAACGTGGTTACATTAACCGCCGCCGATGCCTTTGCCTTGCGCACGGAACAACGCTTGCGCCGCCAAATTGCCCCATTACCTATTCACTATGTTGGCACGATCCAGACGGCCATTTTTGATCAACTGGATACCGTTATGCCACCAAAAGACATCCCCACCGCAGAATTATTTAACTTACCGTTAGCCAATTTAGGCGGTTTCACCGATCAATATCGCCGCGATGGCATCGATATTGATGACGAGGCTGATGAATTTGCTTGGGCGTATTTCGCTGATCTTTTCAACGAATTGACCCAGCGAATCGCCTATGTTACCGCACACGGTGACTTAACTGATTTTACCTATACACCAAAGTTTGTCGATGATATGGGAATCACCGCCGCCGGTTACGGACTAACTTTTTAATGCTGGTCACCTTTAAACGGCAAATATAGTGCTAGCCCATGTATGAAGATAACTAAAAGGAGGCTGCGGCATAAGTAAAATTATGTCGCAGCCTCCTTTTCATTGCCGAACATTAGCTCACAAATAACTGCGCACGATATTCTTATACGTCGTTATCACTTTTAAATAATTATCGATACTAACGGCTTCGTCGACTTGATGGGCTACTTGCCAGTCACCGGCGCCGAGCAGTAGCATCGGGCACGCATTATCCGCCACGTAAGCTGAGGCATCAGTGGCGCCGTGGATGATCAGTTTTTGTGCTGGTGTGCCAAACGCTGCCGTCCGTGCTGCTTGAAGTTGCTGCACGAATGGCGCATCAGGATCATTGGCCAAGGCTTCAAAACGGTCGATCACCTGTAGCACCAGCTTAACTTGCGGCTGCTGATTCAAAGTAGTGATAATACTTTGTAGCCGGTCAAGCACTTGCTGCGTGTTGAACTCCGGAATTGGCCGAATATTGCCTTCTAATTGGGCGTAATCAGGAATGCTATTGATCTGATCGCCACCTTGGATCACCGTAATGCTGTGTTCTAGGTTCCCCAGCAGCTGACTTTTTGGTGCATCAATGAAAGCCGTGCGCTCTGCGGTAATAAATTCATTCAAGTTATAAATGGCATTGATGCCAGTGGCTGGCAGCGAGCTGTGGGCGCTTTTACCATAGGATTTAACTCGGTAATTAAATTGGCCACTGTGCGCATACACAATATTGCCACCAGTTGGTTCGCCGACCACCATCGCGGTGACGTCGTGAATACGGCCTTGTTGCGTCAATTCAACGGCACCGCGTGCGCCTAATTCTTCGCCAGCAGTCCCAATGAAGCGTAGCCTGCCCGTCAATGGCACGTTGGCCTCTTTTATTTCAATCACAGCAATCACCATTGCCGCCAAGCCTGACTTCATGTCTGCGGCACCGCGGCCGTAGATCGTATCGCCGACTTGTTGGCCGCTGAATGGATCAAACTGCCAGTTAGCAGTAGCGCCCACTGCCACCGTGTCCATGTGACCCGCCAGTGCCAACACCTTGTCCGCGGCGTGGTTGCCGATTTCCACGATCATGCTGCAGCGATCTTGCGCGCCGTTAAAGGGAATCAGCGCGACGTCAGTGATGCCGTGTGCGTTAAATAGTTGCTGCAAATATTGTGCGACCGCCAATTCATTGCCGTTGACGGAATGAATCCGAATCAGATCCTGAAGAATTTTAATTTTTTCTGCTTGTTCCACTATTTCTGCCTTACCTTTGACTTAAATTGGTGAAAAACTGGCTGATGACTTTGATGCCCATCAAATAGTCAGCTTCAGTAACATTTTCGTTCGGCGCGTGGGCCCCTGAGGTTGGATTGCCAATGCCAATGGCCGCAATCGGCGCGTGCAAGTAATGATTGAAGTTGTACGATGGCCCCGTTCCGGCTGATGTCGGCAAAACTTCCACACTGTCTGCCCCGCCATAAACGGTTTGCGCAGTGGCAATCAGTTGCTGGATCAGTGGTGCGTCCATGTCGGAGCGATAGGCTTTAACGCCCATTGTGTAATTGACTTTGAGATCAGCAAAATGGTTGTCATGCAGCTGAACCGCAACCTTGTGCGCCACTTCAGCTGGGTCTTGGCCTGGCACTAACCGCATGTCGAATTTAGCAACGCCGTGTGCCGGCAACACTGTTTTAACGCTAGTCCCTTCGTAACCGCCACTGATGCCTTCCATATTAAAGCTAGGCGCAAATAAGTACGCTTCCTTGATCTTATCCTCATCACTACCCTGCAAAAATGGGTATTTCAACTCATACAAGCGACTTAGCTGCTCCGGCGCAAAATACATTTTGTGCGCCAAGTTTTTAGCCCGTTGCGTGGGTGCGGCGATACCGTCGTAAAAGCCGTTAACGCTAATTTTTCCGTGTTGATGCAGGCTGGAAATACCGTCGATCAGGTGCCACAGCGCGCCATCAATAATCGCGGCATTGGATGAGTGCAAGTCACGACTAGCTGAATCAGCCGATAATTCAAAGCAGCTGATGCCTTTGTTGCCGCCTGTGATCCGCAACTGGCCGCGCTCATTTTTACTACCAGACTCCCAAATGATCAAGTCACTTTTAAATAGATCACTATATTGTTCAAAGTAATCCTGCAACCCTTGGCTGGCGATTTCTTCAGCGCCTTCAACCAAGAATTTAATGTGGACTGGTGGCTGGCCAGCGTGCGCATCCAAATAATTTTTCAGCGCGGTTAAACGGACAAAGAGATCGCCTTTGCAGTCAGCGATACCGCGGCCGAAGAACTTCCCATCGCGTTTGGTCAACGTCCACGGATCTGTTTGCCACAGGTCGATGGGATCAGCTGGCTGAACGTCGTAGTGATTGTAAAAAAGCAGCGTGGTCGCATTAGCAGCCGGCGTGGCAGCGGGAAAATCCGCGAACACCAACGGAAATTTATGGTCACTGAAAACTTGCACCTGACCGCCGAGCTGCGTGAAAATACCTTGTAAGAATTGGGCAGTCGCTTGAATCTGTTGATATTGCGCCGAAACCGAGCCTAGCTTAATGTATTGGGCTAACTTAGCTTGGTACGCGGCAATATTTTGCTGTTCACTCATCCAATCGCCTCCTGGTTATTTCAGCTTAAGATCCCAAGCTGCTGTTTCTGAACCTTTGAAAATCTTTTGAATAGCTGTTTTAGTTGCATCTTGTTGGAACGCCTTAACAACTTTCAAATAAGTTTTATTGTTCTTATCTTTAGTTCTTGCGGCAATGATATTAATGTAAGGTTTTGATTTCTGATTAATTTTTTCAACGTAAAGCGCGCTCTTACGGTTTAAGCCGGCATCAGTGGCCACCCCACTATTGATTACGGCGGCAGAAACATCACCTAATGAATGTGCTGTTTGTGACGCGTCAACTTCCTTGATCTTCAAATTCAGTTTGTTTTGCGTAATATCATTAACCGTTGGTAACGTCTTGTTTTTAATTTTGATCAAGCCGGCGTTTTGTAGCAAGGTCAGCGCGCGGCCTTCATCAGTGACATCGTTGGCGATGATGATCGTGTCACCTTTTTTAATTTGACTAACCTTCGTGTGTTTCTTCGAATACAGTGCTAGTGGTGCGATGACCGTTTTGCCGATGGCGCTCAGCTTAGCGTTATGCGTCTTCTTCCAATCGTCAAAGAAGTACTTCGTTTGGAAGGCGTTTAAATCAACGTCGCCATTAACTAACGCAGTATTCGGCTGATTATAGTCACTAAACGTCACAAACTTTAGCTTGATTCCTTCCTTTTTCAACGTTTTTTCCGCCGGATCCCACTGACGGTGATCACTCCCATTAATACCGATTGAAACGGTGGTTGCTGCATGTGCTGGTGCGGCATTGCCACCAACAAGACCAATTGTGACACCAAAAGTAACTGCCGCCAAACCAACTAGTAAGGCGAGCTTTTTATGTTTGAACATAACTAATTCCTCCAATATTATGGTAAAGATTGCGACAAAAAACCGCCCTTAAAATTCTCTTTTCAAGAATTCAAAGGACGGTTTTACCGTGTTGCCACCTTAGTTTCTGCCTTTTTCACAAAAGACAGCTTCATAAGTTTTCATCCGTTTAACCGGAGCAAAACTTTGCCTGATAACGAGGGCTTGCCCGTTGCTGGCTTAGTCTATACCTCACCAACACATTAACTAAGGAGACCATATTCGCAAACAACCCTTCATTCGTTCACACCAACCACGAATTCGCTTGTAAGTGTTGTTTGCTACTCATCTCAATCATTTACCTGTTTTTTTAAGTTAATGCCACTATGTTAGTAGTTTTTCTCATTTTTGTCAATGTCCTTTTTAGCAGTTAACGTTTTAACAAATTAATCTAAATTGGCATAAACGTCATATTATGTCGTATACCCCTGCTATACTAAGTTTATTCACTTAACCTCTATATAGGAAGGAACTAACGATTAATGAGTAAAAAACACGATAAGAAACAGAAAAAGCACACTAACGAAAATTCAGCCGAACCAGCGGCCGTACAAATGGTCAATGGTAAAGACATCTACGGTGAAATTGTCCGCGATTTTCCGCAAATGCTCGATTATCTCAGCCATTTGCAGCTGTCACCGACTAATACTTGTATCGCTTTACATCCATTAGCCAACTGCTTACAAGTGCGGCTTAGTTATAGTAGTGACCTGCAAACTGATTTTGCCATTCATCCACAAAAGCGGGTGGTTGGCGCAGAATGGCGGGCAGTCGCTGCTTCACTAATTATTCGTGATCGCCACGTCACTGGCCAGGAACAAGCATGGTTGATTGGCCAAGGTTTGGCGACTTATATTTTGCACATTGCCGATTACGTGCCTGATTTTGCTGAAAATACGGCCGCCATGAACAAATGGACCGTTGAAAAATTAGCCACTGCCTTACTGCTACCAGAAGACTTGGTTCAAGAAACAACCGCATTGGCCATGGACATCACTAAGAAGCAATTGACCATGATTGCCCCGCACAATAAGGACATGGTAGTCAATTACGCGCAGCTTAATGTGATTACCCACACCGCCGCACAACTAGCCAACGTGCCTGAGTGGCTGATGAAGCAGCGGATTGACGCAGTTTTTAGCGGTCGCACGGTCTAACTAATTTAACGTAACTATGCAAAAAAGGGCCTTTCTGAACTTTGGCTGTAAGCAGAGCTAGTTAGCTTCCATTCCGTCGCCAGTGGACGGAACGAGTGGCGCGTTGGCGAGCTAATTTTCCCTGAATAAAAACAAAAGCAGGCGGGAAAATGGATCTCGCCAGCCACGCATAGTTCTAAATGGCACAGCCCACCATTAAGAACTATCGACACATCTGGCCCACTGGCGACTCCATTCCAGCAGGCAACGGTTGAACGTTCAAGTGTTGATTTGTTTAAGTGGCAAAGTTAGTGGGTGTTTTTATGCACATACAGCCTACTTTAAAACTACGAATCACAAACAGCTGTCAGGTAGTCCTAATTGAGCTAACTAAACGTTCAATCTGATTCACAAAATAATGCTCAAACGCTGCCAAGGTGAAATGGAGGCGCTGGCGTTATCAGCTGTGTCGATGGTACTTGGTGACCGCGGTCGCCTAGTACCATGCGCGGCTGGCAAGATCCATTTTCTTTTCCGATTGGGCTTAATTGGAAAGAAAATTAGCTTGACAACGTGCCACGCGTTCCATACGCCAGCGCCGGAATGGAACCAAACTAAATCCGCCTACGAGTTACTAGAATAACCAAACTTCAAAAAGAACCCAAAAAAGGTGACCTGCCGGATAAATTAATTTCCGGTAGATCACCTTTTATTTATTCGCGATCGATTCGGCGCACCGCCGGTAGTAATAACGCCGCTGCGGCAGTCGCTAGTGTGGCGACGCCGGCAATCAGAAACAATTGCGCGATACCCAATTGATCCGCTAACGGTCCGGCAAACATCAAACCCACCGGCGCGCCAATATTGGTCAACGCCATTAAAACACTCATCACGCGCCCCATCATTTCTGGCGCGATTTTCTCCTGCACAATGGCCATAAATGGTGAATTCATAAAGGCCAGCGCAAAACCAGCAAAAATATTTAAACTAGCAAAGATCCAGAAGCCGCGCTGATTTGGCGGCAGTAGCCCGAACAAGCTAAAAGTTGCGCCCATCACCACTAAACTACCGAATATAGCGAAGAAACGATTCTTGCCTGCGCCCCACACGCTAATAAAAATACCGCCTAACAGACTGCCCACTGACCATACCGTTTCCACAATTCCCGCTTGACCGATGATGCCCCCGAAATGCTGCGTCGTCATCAACGGATATAAGCTGGCGCCAGGCATAATGAACATGACCGAGATCAAGGATAAAATACTGTACTGAAAAATACCCCGATGCCGCAATAATTCGCGCACACCTAAGCGCATATTTTGGAAAAAAGAAACATCCGCAGCTTGCGGCAGTGTTTTCGGCACATAGGCTAATAAAACAGTTAACGAACCGAATACTGCGCCGATCACATCCAGTAAAATGATCCACTGCATCGGCATGATTCCAAATAATACCGCCGAAATCCCTGGTGCAATAATTGCCGTTAGCGACTGCAGCGTTTGAATTTGTCCATTTGCCTTAGTTAGTTGCGCCTCGGGAACAATCGCTGGAACGATGGTATTAAGCGTTGGCTGTTGAAAAACTTGCGTGATTGCCCGCGCTAGCATGGCCACCAATAACAACGTTAGCAGCCCGCCATCACTGAATTGGCCGATGGTCAGCGAAATAACGATCGCCACCAACGCGGCCAACAAATCCATGCTGATCATGATCACTTTGCGCGACCAGCGATCAATGACCACCCCAGCCACCGGCGCCAAGAAGATCCACGGCAGAAACATCATCAAGGTTGATAGTGATAGCGCTGTGGCTGACTTTAACACATCCGTAATGTACCACATGAACGCATATTGCACGATCATCGTGGTTAAGTTAGACATAAACTGACCACTGAAAATCAAGTAAAAATTAAGTCGCCAGTTGGTGTGCTGATTTAATTTAAATGGCATTGGTGCCCTCCGTATTCCTTTTTTGAAAGCTCATTATACCAAGAACGCAGGGCATTACCTAGTAAAAGTGTTTGCGGGTGGAACCTATTGACATTCACTCACAGCCTACCACGTTAAAAAAATATCGTTCAAGCGTTTCACGCTGGCTGCCCGGCTAATTAATGATTTCTACTGATGACCATTTGCAGCGAGCGCTAACCGCGTTAGAACATAACATTAATTACACAAGCTCACCCCACATAGCTGTTAATTCTCAGCGCCAAATTGCTTATTTCTGCCGGTAAATCTAGCAAAATGGACTAGAACACTACCGGTAAACGTTGACAGGATTACAATTCAATACAAGCCGTCATCTGTTTGTTAAATTAAGCTTAAAAATGAGCAAATTGTGGGTGAATTGTTAATTTATGCGCAAATTTAACCGAAAATCGGAAAAAAATTCAAAAAAAAATCGTTTTTTATGTAACAATTTCAGAATTCAAAATGCCGTCTAAGACTAAAGGCTTAGGCTTTCACCTATTTTCTATTACGTTATATTACAAAAATGTGACGATATTTCAATTTCGGCCAGTTTTGTAATATCGTTGGTATTGGTTTGTTACAGTGCAGCACTATACTTATCACTGTTGAATCGATAGTAACTAAGCAACGCAAATCGATAGTCTAAATCTTATATAGAAACTAAACCCATAAATCCTTTAGGAGTGATTATTATTTTATTAAGCAAACGCGTTAAAATGTTAATGTTCACCACAGCCGGTGCCGCAGGTTTATTCCTAGTCGGTGCTCAACAAGCACAGGCCGCAACTGTAACAGCCCAATCTGGTGATACAGTTTCCGAGCTTGCTGAAAAATACGGTGTTTCAATCGATAGTATTGAAACAGCTAACAAGATCAACGCAACAACTCATTTGATCTTCGCTGGCCAACAATACGAAATTCCTGATGGTACAACAACATCAACTGCTCAAGCTGCTACAACAACACCAACAGCTAATACACAAGCTACAACAACAACACAATCAGCTCAAGCTACACAAGCTGCCCAAGCACAACAACAAGCTAGTGCTGCTCAAGCTACACAAGCTGCAACTACATCTACTGCTTCATCAACAACTTCAAGTTCTGATGCTGCTGCTAAAGCATGGATTGCTAACAAAGAATCTGGTGGTTCATACACAGCTACTAACGGTCAATACATTGGCAAATACCAATTAAGTTCTTCATACTTAAATGGTGACTACTCTGCTGCTAACCAAGAAGCAGTTGCTAACAACTATGTAACTTCACGTTACGGTTCATGGACTGCTGCTCAATCATTCTGGCAGTCAAACGGCTGGTACTAAGCCGTCACCACATAACTTAGATATTTCAAAACGTCCACTGCGGTGGGCGTTTTTTTGTGCACAGTAAATCAGTGGGACTGCCTTTCAACTGGAGATTATGCTATGATTAAAGCGATAACATTGACAGTGTGGTTTAAGGACCCACTGAACTAGTAGGAGGTTTTTTTATGTCCACTAAAACATTACCTAGCCGTGAGCAAGTACCCACGGAATTAACTTGGGATCTGACCACGGTTTACCCAGACGATGCCGCTTGGGAAGATTCATTTAAGGAAGTCACTGAACTAGGTCAAAAAGCGACACAGCTAAAAGGCACGCTGGGCGACAGCGCCCGTGATCTCAGTGACGGCTTGGATCAGATTTTTGATCTATACCGTAAATTAGAGAAACTCTACGTTTACGCTAGCTTGAAACATAATCAAGATAACAATAACGCGACCTATCAAGGCATGGATCAGCGGGCTGGCGCTTTGGCTGCCCAAGTTGCCGCGCAGGTCTCATTCCTCGAACCAGAAATTCTAGCAATTCCAGCCGATGTGTTAACTGATTACATCGCCAGCAGCACGAATTTAACCGTTTACCAACATTACTTTGATCAAGTTACGGCAACCCGCAAACATGTGCTGTCGGCTGAGTCTGAGGAATTATTGGCTGGAGCCAGTGATGTCTTCGACGCTTCTGCCGCCACTTTTGACGTGTTGAACGATGTTGATTTACCTTTCCCAACCGTTAAGGATGCGCAAGGTAACGACGTCGAACTATCGCAAGGCGTTTACGGCACCTTGATCGAATCGACTAATCGTGACGTGCGCAAGCAAGCGTTCCAGCAGCTGTACAAGGTTTACGGGCAATTCCGCAATACGTTGGCATCGACATTGTCCTCCCACGTTAAAATGCACAATTACAAAGCGCGGGTGCACCACTACGATTCCGCGCGCCAAGCTTCCCTCGCTGCTGACCACATCCCAGAAAGCGTTTATGATACCTTGGTCACCGAGGTCGAGAAAAATTTGCCGTTACTGCATCGCTATGTCGCTTTACGCAAAAAAGTCCTCAGCGTTGACCAATTGCATATGTACGATATGTATACGCCATTAACCGGCGAACCAAGCTTATCCTACACTTATGATGAGGCTAAAGCCGAAGTGTTAAAAGCAACTAAAGTCCTCGGCCGCGAATATACAAGCATCGCTGAAGAAGCCTTTGCTGATCGTTGGGTCGACGTGGTAGAAAATAAAGGCAAAACCAGCGGCGCCTATTCTTCCGGCATGTACGACACCAATCCCTACATTTTATTGAACTGGCAGAACAACTTGAATAATTTGTACACGTTGGTGCATGAAATGGGCCACTCGATCCACAGCCACTACACGCACCACAACCAGCCTTACGTTTACGGCGACTATGCGATTTTTGTTGCAGAAATTGCTTCGACAACGAACGAGAACTTGTTGACGGATTATTTATTGAAGCAACAAACTGATCCCCGCACTCGCGCTTATATTTTGAATTACTATCTGGATGGCTTCAAGGGAACAATTTTCCGCCAAACACAATTCGCTGAATTCGAGCATTTCATTCACACCGAAGACGCTAAAGGCGTACCGTTGACCGCGGCACATTTGTCAGACTATTATGGCCAGCTAAATCAGAAATACTACGGTCCTGCCGTCGAAAATGATCCTGAAATTGCGTTGGAGTGGTCACGGATTCCGCATTTCTACTATAATTACTACGTTTACCAATACGCCACTGGCTTCGCGGCGGCAACAACGTTAGCTGACAAAATTGTTAACGGCGAACGAGCTGAGCGAACCGCCTACATTGATTATTTGAAGTCAGGCAGTTCAGCTTATCCAATCGAAATCATGCAAAAAGCCGGCGTCGATATGACCCAACCTGGCTATTTGGAACAAGCTTTTAAGGTTTTCGAACAACGCTTAAATGAATTAGAAACATTATTAGACACTTTAGACTAGCTTATTGGCGCCAAATCCTCTAAAATAAAGTCAAAGAGCGCCGTCAGTTCAGGGAGCACCCCCTGCGGCTGACGACGCTTTTTTATTTTTTTGATAAAAAATTGATAGAATCTTTAGCTAAAATTTATCTTTTTACGCTAAGCTAAGTTATGGGTGATTTATAAATGCGATTTAATAAGGAAGTTATGCGATTGAAATGGCAAATGAACCGACGACCATCTGCGCTAGTGACGGTCACGGTAATTCTAATCATATTAGCGCTACTGGCGCATTTTCAGGCAACACCACTGAACTGGTTGGATCAGGCTTTAGCGGCGCCGCTACAAACGACGGTAACGCCAACTAAAACCTTCTTGATGCGCTTGATCAGTGTGCTTGCTAAGCCAGCAATGGCGGTGCTGTATGCCGTGGTGTTAACTGGGGCGCTGTGGTATTGGCAACGCCGCGCCACCGCCGTTTGGGTCCTAGTCTCCTTCGGTCTGGGTGGCGTAGGCTCATGGCTGCTTAAATTCATTGTTGCCCGACCGCGACCAACAGCACATGTTTTGGTAGCGGAAAATGGCTATAGCTTCCCCAGTGGCCATGTTTTCAGCGCTGTAATGATCGTCAGCTTGCTGTATTTCGTTTTTGCCCGTACGTTGCCTAAACTATGGCAGCGGCTAGGTTGCTTAATTGCTGTTGGCTTATGGCTGGGCTTAGTGGTCACTGCCCGTGTTTACCTCGGCGCACATTATCCTAGTGACACAGTGGCCGCCTTGTTGCTGGGTTATCTCTGGTTGCGCACAACGTTGTGGCTGTATCGACGCTTTTATCCGCGCTTACAAGCCCGCCTTGCAGTGCAGCAACCAACGATGCGCCACGCCCACAAAGACACACGGAAGTAATTTTTCAATAATGTTTAAATAATATATCATTTTGATGACATTGAGTCTTTTGACTAGTTTTTTAGTACAATCTTCCCTAGAATAGTAAGCAATAAGAGGACTTAAACAACTACTCGTCAGCGCGCTTTTAAATTAGGGATGTGATATTATTTTTGGAAAACGGCCCCTTTTACGGCAAGTTTCTGATGGTGTCCAAACTGAATTACCCCAGTATTTCACAAATTATCTTTGGAATTTCTATGACGCGTTACGCGTTCAGGTGACGCGCTTTCCTTATAGTGTGGTTTTTATCATCACCAAGGACGGCCGCCACTGCGATATTTACTGTCACCAAGTTGAACCAACTGAACATTTCACGTTAGAACTGATCGATAATGCGCTAGTGCTGCCAGATGAAGTTGTGATCCAGCAACACGCTAACCAGCAATTCATGCGTTTACCTAGTGAGTACGCAGAATTTTGAGGTAACTATGCAACATAAAATCAGCCGCTTCTTTGCTTTTAGTTTAAATCTAGCCATGGCAGCTTTAGGTGCTGTGATGTTCTTTTTTCTCCTACGTGAAGGCTATTATTTGGGACATTTATTTTTTCAACCGGAAACAGAACATAACTTTAGCCTGATTGCTGAAGCTACAATTGCGTTTTTTCTGTATTTTGAATTTATCGCATTAGTTAAGGCTTATTTTGAAGAGAACGCCCACATTTCACTGAATCGCTTCATCTATATCGGGATCACCGCGCTTTTGCGGGCAGTCATCGTTCAACATGATGATGCGCTGCACACACTCCTACTGGCGCTTGCTATCTTAACGTTAGTCGGTGCGCTGCAGCTGATTCCCCAAGCTAGCGATATTAAGTGACGTATAAATAAACAGCAGCCACGACATAGATTTACTGTCGTGGCTGCTGTTTTAGCTTAATCTGTAGCTGGCCGCCGTAAAATTGCGGTAGCGTCAGCGTGTAATTCACTAGCTGGCAGCACATAAACTTGGCCGCCTAGTTGCAAAACCTGAACACTTAACTCATTTAACAAGTTCGTCGCCTTGGCTGCAGGGCTAGACGTGTCGAGCTTTTCGCCATCGATGCGCCCAGCCACATAAGCGCCTTGAGCAACAAACAGCGTGGCCACATTACCCTCGCTGACACGCTGCGTAATTGCGCCGAGGTCACTGATGTACTTTTTAGCCGAGCGCGCCCGATCAACCTGACTTTGTAACACTGCCAAAACTTCTTCAGCCAATTGTTGGTTCACCTGGCTGACTACTTGCGCTACCGCCTGCTGATCGACTTTAGCCGGCACCTTATTTAACTGCGTATTCTGCAATAAATATTTATTCTTACTTACTTTGCGGAAAACAGCTTGGTTCTCGCTGACCGCTAACAAAATTAATGGCTTCTGGGTTGGCTTAGAATAATTGGTCAAAATGTAATCATCAACTTGCTTGAAGTAATTCTGGGTGTCGCTGGCTTGACTGGCTTCTTTCGGATCATTGCCGTGAGAAGCTTGGCCAGCACCTAAACCAATCCGCGTCGTCCGTGCTTTGCCGGTGGTTAATTCAGTTCCCAGCGCCTGATCGCGGGTCAACGGTGCGTCAGCCGGCAAGTCAACTGGCGTGGCCACACCTTCAGTAACATCCCACAACGCAATGCTGTCCTGGCTAACTTTTAGCAAATGATAGTCCCAACTGAATTGGTCGTTGGCAATCAGTGGCAACGCATAAACGGTATCGCCGACATGGGCACTGTTGGCAACCTCCTGCGCTAGCGGATAAACGAAGGTATCGCTTTGGCTGGCGACGACAACGATGCTAGCGGCGCCGTTATTGCCTAACGCACGCTGCTGCAGAACTGGCGCAAACTTAGCTTGATACGTTGCCCACTCCTTTTCAGTAAAGCGCGTAATAAATGCTTTTTTCGCCTGCTGGATCAAATTACGGAACGTCGCTTTATCTTCCGCAATATCACGCTCGTACGGTGAAACTTTCATAAAAATGGAGATAAACGGACCCTGATCACCCTGTGCGTGGATCAGTTGTGCCAAATCATTTTGCAATGCTGCCATAAAAATTCCTCCCCAGAATAAATTTGAAAGCGTTTGTCGTCACAGCCCTATCTTAGCATTTTCACTTACTTTGTACAAAAGGTTTAGACAGTTATGCGGCGACTTAAATGCAGGTAAGCGTAGAAGTGAAAAATGATGCCGCCGACCAATAAAAGCGCGCCTAATTCGACTGAAAAAAACGTGGCAATGATCGACAATAAATAGATCACCATACTGCGTAGCGGATCATAGCTGATGGTGGCGAACAACTGCGGGCTAACGCGGGCAGATTTCAACTCAGGATGCTGGCGCAAATAGCGGTACAGCATTAAAAAGGTCAGCGAGATGAACAATGCAATCACAGCATAACTGATAAAAGCCACCTGCAAATCAGTCCGCTGATAGTGCATCAACGTGTGCGACAGCAGCGCCGTTGGGTAGTTGATCAAGGTGATGGCAAACAGCATCAGCAGGTTAAGCAAGTTGACGTTGCGATCGATTTGCGCAAAAACACTGAATAAATCGTGGTGGAACAGCCACAAAATACCAATGTACATAAACGATAAAATATACGCCGCCAGCACCGGCCATTGTTGTATGACCGCCGCCAATAAATGGCCCGTTTGATAGTCAGGTACCTTAAAATCCATCACTAAAATCGTGATCAAAATCGCAAAAACGCCATCACTAAATGCCTGCAACCGACTAAGTTTCATCTCAGCGTGCCTCCCTTTGTTGCCGCTATTATACCGCAGTTGACAGCAAGAGTTGGCTATTAAAGCCTTAACTCGACAAAAAAACCACCCCATCACTATCTGACGGAGTGGTTCAATTGGTTTATTCAAATACAAATTGGTTATGGTACAACTCGGCGTAGAAGCCTTTTTGTTCAAGTAGTTCGCGGTGGGTGCCTTCTTCGATCACTTGGCCGTCCTTGAGCACGACGATTTTATCGGCGTTCAAGATTGTCTTCAAGCGATGAGCGATGACAAATGAGGTGCGGCCGGTGATGGCTGCTTCCATGGCCCACTGAATTTGTTGCTCGGTGACGGTGTCCACATTGGAGGTGGCTTCGTCCAAAATCAGAATCTTCGGGTTGGTCAAAATGGTGCGGGCAATTGAGATCTGCTGCTTTTGGCCAACGGAGAAGACGGAATTATTGTCGTCCACGTAGGTGTCGTATTTGTCAGGCAGGCTGTCGATGAACTCGTGAATGTGCGTGGTTTTGGCCACGGTGATCACGTCGTCCATTGAGGCTTCTGGCTTGCCGAAGCGAATGTTGTCGGCAATCGTGCCGGCGAACAAAACAGATTCCTGCAAAACGATCCCCACTTGTGAACGGAGGCTGTCCAAATCAAACTGGCGAATGTCGGTGCCATCATACTTGATCACGCCACCGTCGACATCGTAGAAACGATTCATCAAGTTCATGACCGTGGTTTTACCGGAGCCAGTGGGGCCAACTAAGGCGACCATTTGGCCCTTTTTCACGTCGATACTAACGTCCTTTAAAATCGGTGTGTTCGGCAAATAGCCAAAGTCGACGTGCTCGATTTGAATGCCTTTGTCCATGTGGTCAAATTGCTGACCATTTTCTGGCCGCACTTCTTCAGGTTCGTCAAACATCACGTTCAGGCGTGTCGCCCCAGTCACGGCCAGCTGTAATTGGCCAAATGACGAGGAGATCTGCATGATTGGATTGTAGTACTGTTGCGCGTATTGAATGAACGTGACGACTAAACCTAACGCCGCCGCGGCGCTCAATGAGCTGTCATTTAACGCGATCCGTGTGCCTAGGAAAATGACCAAGGCAGTGGTTAGCAGTGAAAATCCGTTCATCAGCGGCATGATCATCCCTGACCAAACTTGCGCGCCGAAAACTGATTTCTGGACTTGGTCGTTGCGGACAGTAAAGCCGTCGATGGCCGCTTGTTGCTGACCTTCAACGATGATCGCCTTTTGGCCAGAAATTTTTTCGTCCATGTAGGCGTTTAAGTCACCAATATCTCTTTGTTGCCGATCGGTATTGCGTTTGGCTTGGATAATAATGAAAACTGCGCAGATCACGGCCACTGGTGTCGTTGAAACAGTGACCCAGGCCATGCTAACGTTTTGGCGGAAAATCATGATCAAAACGCCGACGTACAAGGCGATGTTCGTGGTTACGTTGACCGCCGCTTGGTTCAGCGTGTTTTGAATGTTATCTAGATCTGAGGTGAAGCGGGCGAGGATATCGCCGTCTTCATGCCGATCAAAATACGCAATGGTCATTCGTTCCAACTTGCCGAACAAGCCTTTGCGCATCCGGTTAGTTGAGTGCGCGACGATGCGGGCAAATAGCAGCGTGTACAGCAATTGCGCCACGCCAGTCATCACGTAAAACGCCAGCAATTTCCACATTGAAGCGAAGAACGTCGCTTTGCTAGCTGGGTTGGACAGCGCCACTTGATGCAAGCTGTGGATCGTCGTGCCCTTTGGTAAGCTGGACAAAATGCTAGCTGGGACGTTGGCGTCAGTTAAGTGTTTCCAGTTTGACGGCATGTCGGCTAACTTTTGTAAGCTATCAATCGTCGTGCCTTTGGGTAAATTGGCCAAAACTTGTTGCGGCACATTGCTGTTAGTCAGCGTTGTCCAATCAACATTGTGGCCAGCCGCTTGGCTCATTTGGCTGGCAATATTTTGCAGCGCGTCCTGTGATTGCGCCGCGCCGGCAGCGATTTTCTTCAAAGCCTTGATCGCATCCCCGGCGTGTTGATGGGTGAAAAAGTCGCCGACATAGGTGGTCAAATGCGTGATCGCATCGCCCATGACGACTGGCGCCGCAACTTGCAGGTAGGTTGCCACAAAAACTAAGACGGCAATCACGAGAAATTGGAGCTTGTACTTCTTTAAATAGAGGTAAAAGAATTTAATTGCGCGTGCTGTATCCTTCATCGGCTAGTCCTCCTGTCCTTTCTGCGTCGCGTAAATCTGCTGGTAAACTTCGGAACTGGCCAGCAACGCCTTATGGTTGCCGATCGCCACTAAGCGGCCTGCATCCAAGACTAAAATTTTATCGGCGTGCACCACTGACGAGATCTTCTGGGCAATGATCAGCGTCGTTGTAGCACTTAATTCGCGGTTAAACGCATCCTGGACTAATTTTTCCGAATGGGCGTCCAGCGCGGAAGTTGAGTCATCTAAGATCAAAATTTTCGGCTGCTTGATAATGCCGCGGGTGATCGATAGCCGCTGTTTCTGGCCACCAGAGAAATTATTCCCCCGCTCTTCAACTGGCGCATTGTAGCCTTCTGGCAACCGATTGATAAACTCAGACGCCTGGGCGATTTGCGCCGCACGATTCATATCAGTGTCGTCAGCATCAGGCTTGCCTTGCTTCAAGTTACCCGCAATCGTACCGGAAAAGAGGATCGCTTTTTGCAAGACGATTGAAATTGTTCGCTTTAACGTGTTTTGGGACACGTGGCGTACGTCTTTGCCGCCGACCTTAACCGTGCCGGCAGTGGGATCAAATAGCCGCGGGATCAGCTGGGCCAGCGTTGATTTACCAGCCCCGGTTGCACCGACAATACCGACCATTTCGCCGGGATCAATTTTGAAACTGATATCCTTGAGCGTAGGCGTTTCATCGTTGGGGTACGCGAAGTCAACGTGGTCAAATTCGATGGCGCCGTCTAACTCCTCATCAGCGGTGGTATCAAAGTGCATCGAGGTTTCTGCGTCCAATACTTCGCGGATTCGGCCCATGGACACCATCCCCCGTGAAGCGAACATGGACATCATGCCGCCCATGATGATGGCAAACATGATCTGCATCATGTACTGAATAAACGACATAATGCCACCTAATTGGTCCTGCGCCACGGCTGGCGACTTCGTGACCAAGGTGGACACAATAACGATCGCCACAAAAATCGCCAACTGCGAAATAATCGTGAACGCTGGGATCATGGTTGAGAACGTATAGCCGACCGCTAAGTTATGTTGCAACAAGTCGTCGGATTCTTTGTCGAATTTCTGTGCTTGATTCTTTTCCTGAACGAATGATTTCACCACGCGGGCGCCACGCAGATTATCGCGGGCAATGGCGTTGATACGGTCCATTAATTGCTGGAACGAGGCAAAATGCGGCCCCATGATGCGCATGGCTAGACCAGTGACGAGCACGATCAAAACGACCATCACGATAATGATCCACCATAATTGTGGCAAGGTAATGATCGACAAAATAAAAGCACCGATGAATAACAGCGGCACGCGGATCAAGACTTGAAAAATCATCATTAATAACGTTTGGATCTGGTTGATATCGTTGGTCATCCGCACGACTAGATTCGCCGAGTTGAATTTTTCGATATCAGCGTAGGAAAAAGTTTGGATCTTGCGGAACGTCATTTCCCGCAAATCAGCTGAGACCACTTGGGCAATTTTGGCCGCGGTGATCGTATTTAAAATGGAACCGACCAAGCCGAATACGGCGATGACGATCAGCGCCACACCGTAATTACTGATCTTGTCCACTTTGCCATTTAGCGACAGTGACGTATCCGCCATGACGCTTAAAATTTGTTTCATGTAGCTGGGCTGCCATAACGCAGCGCCGACCTGCACCAGCATGGTCACCAGTGCCGCCAGCAGCAGCCCTTTATGTTTGCCAATTGCCTTGATCATATCAGTAGTCCCTCCGTGTACATTTAATGATAATTGCGCGAAAACAGGCTTCAATAAATAAGTAAATGAATCCACAAAAAAAGCACTTTTGCAGAGACAAAAGTGAGATTCATTATACTAAATATTATCTGATAATACAATTATTTTCGCCTGCAGCCGCTAAACAGATTGCATTTGGCCAAACAAAAAGCATTCTAAGTGAATTTAATTTCAGTCAGAATGCTTTTAATATGATATTAAAGTTCGACCTTTTGGATCCAACCTTCTGGGGCTTCGACGTCGCCGAATTGGATGCCAGTCAAGGTGTCATAAAGCTTTCTTGTAACTGGGCCAACTTCAGTTTCGGAGTAGAAGACGTGCTTGTTGCCTTCATGTGTAACACTGCCAATTGGGGAAATAACGGCGGCAGTACCACAGGCGCCGGCTTCCTTAAAGCGGTCAAATTGGTCAACGTAAACGTCGCCTTGTTCAGTGCCTAAGCCTAAGCGTTCTTTGGCCAAGTACAATAGTGAGAACTTAGTGATCGAAGGCAAGATCGATGGTGACTTTGGTGTTACGAAAATGTCGTCCTTCGTGATACCGAAGAAGTTAGCGGAACCGACTTCTTCGACCTTACGATGAGAAACTGGATCAAGGTAGATACAGTCACTGAAGCCATTTTCATGAGCGTACTGGCCTGGGAACAAGCTGGCAGCGTAGTTACCGCCGACTTTGTTAGCGCCAGTCCCTTTATGTGCGGCACGATCGTATTCAGATGTGATGAAGGCAGTTGGTGTCAAGCCACCCTTGAAATAGTTACCAACGGGCATGGCGAAAATTGAGAAAATGTATTCTTTAGCGGGATGGACACCGATATTGCCGCCGACACCGACCATGTAAGGACGTAGGTATAAGGTACCGCCGTTGCCATATGGTGGGATGAAATCAGCGTTGGCTTTAACGACTTGCTTAACCGCGTCGACAAATTTGTCTTGTGGGAAAGCTGGCATTAAAAGACGTTCGCAAGAATCGACCATCCGCTTGGCGTTTTGATCAGGCCGGAAAAGGTTGATGCTGCCGTCTTTGGTGCGGTAAGCTTTCAAGCCTTCAAATGACCCTTGGCCGTAATGTAAAATTGTTGAACCTTCATTGATGTGGATGTTGGGATCATCAGTCAACCCTGCTTCTTGCCATTCCCCATCGCGATAATACGCGCGAAAACGGTATGGTAGGTCCATATAATCGAACCCTAAATTATCAAAATCAACTTCACTAGCTTTAACTGACATGATGTTTCCCCCTTAAATTATAAAACAATGATGTTTATTATCTAATTTTAATATTAAGTGTAGTAACCTACCGCCATTTTGTCAACCGTGTTTCTAAAATTCCTGATTAAACTTAATATATTTTGTATCATAATTACATTTACTTTAAGCACAATCAAATGTATGATTAATTTAATCTAACTAATGAGGTGACCTATTTCATGAAAAAATTAATCGCAACTGAGCAAGCACCCGCGGCCTTAGGACCATATTCACAGGCGGTCCTTGTCGACAACACACTTTACGGTTCCGGCCAAGTTGGTATTGATCCTGCCAGCGGTAAATTAGTCGCCGCCGATATTACAGCACAAACGAAACAAGTTTTGGCGAATATCGGCCAAGTTTTAGCGGCGGCCGACATGACGTTTGCTGATATTGTTAAAACGACAATTTTCCTCGACGACGTGGCCACTTTTGCCCAGGTCAACGACTTATACGCCGCAGCCTTCGCCGACGCGCCAACATTGCCGGCACGCTCAACCGTTGAAGTTGCGCAACTGCCAGCTGGTGCTTTGATCGAAATCGAATATATCGCCAGCAAATAAGTGTAAAAACGCGCACCCGTGGTGGTTGCGCGTTTTTTTGAAACCGGTAACGTTAAGTCTAATGCAAACGTTAGTTCCCATAACGAACAGATTATGCTATGGTTATTATTGTGGATAAACGGCCAAGCGCTCACCGCTTAATGTCGCTGTTTGAATTGGTGCGGGATAAAAGTCTGATAGCACCGCCTGATTTAACAACGCTGCCCGCGTGCCTTGGCGCACGATTTGGCCATCACGCAGCAGCAACACATTTTGGAAGCAAGGCAACAGCTCTTCCGTGTAATGTGACACGAATAATAACGCCGGGCTGTCAGGTGCTGCCGCCAATTGCGCCACGTGCTGCAGCAGGCGTTCGCGGGCGAACAAATCTAGCCCATTACAGGGTTCGTCGAGAATCAGCAGTTGCGGCCGTGCCATTAGCGCCCGCGCAATCAGCACCGTTTGCCGCTCACCTTGCGACAGCGTGGCGTAGCGTTTGCCAATTAAAGCACTGCCGCCCATTTGCTCAAGGTATTGCTTGGCCTGCGCCATATCCGCTGCTGTGTAGTGTTCGTAAACGCCAATGCTGGCGAATTTGCCGGACAAAACGATTTTTTCGACGCGCTCGCCAACGTGTAAGGCATCCTGTAGTGCGGTGCTGACCCAGCCGATTTTACGTTGTAATTCTGGAATCGAGGTATGACCAAACACGCCGCCGAGCACCTCCAAGCGCCCAGTAGTGGGCCACATGTCACCGTGGATCAGCTTCAGCAATGTGGTTTTACCGGCGCCATTTAGGCCGAGGATCGCCCAATTTTCATGCGTGTGGGTCGTCCATGTAATGTTGTGTAAAATCGTGCGCTCACCGCGTTCTAAGCTCACATTTTGAAAATCTAGAATTTTTGCCATGACGATCTTTCCCTTCAGTAAGCGTAATTGCGGTAACAGGTGTTGGACTGCGTTAAACAGAGGCGGGGCGAACATACAGAAGCTTGCACGCAGGTCGAACGATCCACTGCATGTATCTTATTGCCTTGCTGCCATGTTAGCTCTGTTGTTTCCGTTGCTGGCGGAAACGTGACAGGCCGAAGTGCGGCAAGTCCAAGTCGCAGCTGCTTACGTATAGCTACGCAGGTCGAACGCATCACTGCGTATATCTTATCGTTCTACTAGCTTTGTTATTTCCGTTGCTGACGGAAAAGTGGTTGAAAAAGCACTGTCGCTCGACTCGACAACACTATTCGCTAAGTATCCGTTATTTGCGCATCGTTAATAGGTAACAGCTTGCTTCCCGTTGTCGATTGGACTAAGCCGAAGTGCGGCAAGTCCAAGTCGCAGCTGCTTGCACATAGCTACGCAAGTCAAACGCATCACTTCGTGTTGCTTATTGCCTTGCTAGGCTATGCTCCAGCTTCTAATCGCTTTTTCAACCACTCTAAACCATCATTGTATACAGCATTTGGTTTTCTTTTAGATTAATGTAGTTAGGGTCAAAATTAGCTAGTCGTTCTAGTAAGCCGGGTAGTGTGGCTTTGTCGCCTAGGCGTACGCCAATCAGCACTGGGCCGTTGCCGCGATTGACTTTTTTTGTGTACTCAAATTTTGTGATATCGTCATCTGGGCTGAGAATTTCGTTGACGACTTCCTTTAATGCGCCGGGGCGTTGTGGGAAATTAACGATGAAGTAATGTTGATAACCTTCAAAAATCAAGGAACGTTCTTCGATTTCTTGCATGCGGTTAATATCATTATTGCCGCCACTGATCACGCAAACGACTGTTTTACCGGCGATTTGTTCTTGTTGGGTCGCCAAAGCAGCGACGCTCAAGGCACCGGCTGGTTCAGCGACAATTGCTTCTTTGCTATATAAATCGAGAATCGCGCTGCAGACTTGGCCTTCTGGCACGGCGATAACATCATCGACGTATGCTTTTACGTTCGCGTAAGTTAGCGGGCCCGCTTTTTTCACGGCAGCACCATCCACGAAGGTGTCCATTTCACTGAGCGCGATTGGGCCGCCAGTGGCTAAGGCAGCTTTCATTGAAGCGGCACCAACTGGTTCAACGCCGACGACTTTAGTTGCGGGATTGGTGCCCTTAACGTAAGCGGCCACACCACTGATCAGGCCGCCACCACCAATTGCCGCAAACATGTAATCAACGTTGATGCCAATTTTTTCCGCGTCCGCCAACGTCTCCAACGCCAAGGTGCCTTGTCCCGCCATGGTTCGTTTATCGTTAAATGGGGCAATAAACGTTTGGTCGTTTTCTTTGCAGAAAGCTTCCGCAGCCGCTGCCGCAGCGTCAAACGTGTCACCGATCAGCTTGATCGTGACGTCAGTACCACCAAAAAATTCAACTTGGCCGACTTTCTGTTTCGGTGTTGTCACCGGCATGAAAATTGTCGCGGGGACTTGCATCTGGTGGCAAGTCCAAGCCACGCCTTGTGCGTGATTACCTGCGCTGGCACAGACAACCCCGCGCGCCCGCTGTTCTGCTGGCGTATCGGCAATGGCGTAGTAAGCGCCACGAATTTTGAATGAGCGCACGCTTTGGAGATCTTCGCGTTTTAAGTAGACTTGGCAATGGTATTTTTGCGATAAATAGACATCGTATTGGAGCGGCGTGTGGCGAATAATCGGCCGTAACACCTCATAAGCTTTATCGACGTCAGTTTTAGTAAGTAATGCGGATTCTTTTTGTACGGCGACCATCTAGTCACATCCCTTCAGTTTTGTCGTTCATTATGTGTTTTGGTACTTATGTTTTGGTACTTATGTTTTGACGCTTATGTTTTGCTACTTATGTTTTATGTGTGGTGCTATGTTTTTCGCTATGGGCTACCTGTTTGTTAGGTTACCAGCGAAGTTGCGGAAACGTGTTTGGAAAGACAGCTGGAACACTTTTCCAAATACGCTGCGCTATGTAAAGAAAAAGAGCCCGGGACAAAAGTTACCCCTTGACTCATTTTCCATTGAACGATTTGGCCGTGTTATTTTCAGCTATATTTGAAACCTGAACGCTAATTAGTTTCTGCAACTAATTAGCGCAAACGTGGTTGAAAAAGCAGCCTTCTGCGCCTAGCTAGGCTAGTGCTCAAAGCCATGTTTCTTGCGGTACGATTTTTGCCACAAGAATGGTCATTGCCCGTAGCATCAGAGTTTATTAACGGTTTTGGTTAGTAAACTGCCCCTGTTGCGGAGTAAAGTCTGAACGCTTTTTCAAACGCACTCTAGTCGCTGTATTTGTCAGCTTCGGTAACGAATGGCATATGGGCACGTAATTCAGCACCAACTTGTGATAATTGTGAGTTAGCTGAACGTTCGCGTAGGCGTTTCAATTCTGGGAAACCAGCACGGTAGTCAGCCATGAAGTCTTTAGCAAATTTGCCGTTTTGGATTTCTTTCAAAGCATTCTTCATTGCTTGTTTTGATTCAGGACCGACAACCTTAGGGCCAACGACGTATGAACCATATTCAGAAGTATTTGAGCAATCAGCGTACATCTTGTTAAAGCCGCCTTCATAGATCAAATCACAGATTAATTTCATTTCATGTTCAACTTCGAAGTAAGCCAATTGTGGTGAGTAGCCGTCTTCAGTCAAAACTTCAAAGCCAGTTTCGATCAATGATGTTACCCCGCCCATTAAGACGTTTTGTTCACCGAACAGATCTTCATCAGTTTCTTCTTTGAAGGTTGTCTTCAAAAGCCCGGCACGAGCGGCACCATTAGCTTTAGCCAATTCTTTAGACTTGTCTTCGGCATGGCCAGTTGCATCTTGTTCAGCACCGTAAAGTGCAGGCACGCCGAAACCTTCTTTATAAGTACGACGGCATAAGTTACCTGGGCCTTTAGGTGCCATCATGGTAACGTCGACAAATTCTGGAGGTACGATTTCTTTATAGTAAACGTTGAAGCCATGGGAGAAGCCGAGTGTGTTGCCTGGTTTCAGATGATCAGCAACTTCATTCTTGTAAACATCCGACATGACTTCATCTGGTGTCAGCATTTGAACAACGTCACCTTTTTCAGCTGCTTCAGCAACTGAATAAACTTCGAAGCCATCTTTTTTAGCTTTATCAAATGACTTACCAGGACGAACGCCGATGATAACGTGGAAGCCAGAATCACGGAAGTTGTTTGCTTGGGCATGGCCTTGAGCACCATAACCGATAACGGCGATTGTTTGACCTTCTAAGTAATTAGTGGTGACATCTTTCTCGTATAACATTTCTACTGACATATAAAACCCTCCATTTTTCGAATTGAAAGCAGTAACCACACTGCTTTCTGTAACCAAAATTTATCGCAAATTTTCGTCTTTCTTCCTATTATATAGGTCGAAGCGAAACTGTGACCTGAATTAAGTGGTGCCGTTGGTGCGAATTAGTGCTCAGACTTTTTTGAGATTGAGTGTGGCGAGTGCTCGTCACTAGGATAGTGAAAATGTGTTCCGGTAAGCAACTTCTTCCATATAACTACGCTTGGCGAACGCGCCACTTCGTGTCACTTATCGTCAAGCGTAGTTATATTCCAGAAGCTGACCGCTTACCGTCACACGCTATCCTTCTGCTCTGGTAAAGCCTGCAACCCCGGTGCGTACGACTTGAGTGACGCCGTACGGTTGGACCACGCGGAGTAGTGCGTTAACTTTTTCGCGTGAACCGGTAATTTGGATCATGAGTGAATCTAGCGCGACGTCGACGACATCTGCGCGAAATGGTTGTACCATTGCGAACAACTCCGCCCGTTTGTTCGTTGCGGCGTTGACGCGGATCAGCGCCAACTCGCGTTCGATATGTGGTTGTTCTGTAATATCGTGGATCTCCAACACATCGATTTGCTTATTTAGCTGTGCCACTAACTGCTTCGCCACGGCTTCGTCATCTAAGTAGACGGCGGCCGTCACGCGTGACGCGCTTTTATCGCCAACTGGACTAATTGAAATGCTGTCAATGTTGACTTGACGTCGTGTTAGCGTCCCAGTAAAGCGATTCAGTACGCCTGGATTATTGCTCAATAGACAAGTAAGTAACCGTCGCATTTAATCACTCTCCATCATTTCATTATTAGCACTCCCGGGTGCGATCATCGGCATCACCGGCTCCAAGGCTGGAATGGCGACTTCGATCAGGGCCGCGTGGGGTGCGGCAAAAGCTGCGGCTAAATCAGCGGCCACCGTTTGTGGATCAGTGAGTTGATGGCCGGCTAAGCCGTACGCTTCCGCCAGTTTCATGAAATTCGGCTGATGTTCAAACATTGTTTCTGAACGCCGTTGATCATAGAAGAGATCTTGCCATTGGCGCACCATGCCTAACGTGTGGTTATTTAATAGTACAATTTTGATATCCAAGTCATAAGTTGCGATGACTTCTAGCTCTTCACTAGTCATTTGGATACCGCCATCACCGACAAATAACACGACTGGCTGCTCGGGGTGAGCCAATTTGGCGCCGATCGCTGCGGGAAGGCCGAAGCCCATTGTGCCAAGGCCGCCGCTGGTGATCAGTTGGTGCTGGTGTTTAAATGGGTAATACTGCGCGGCCCACATTTGGTGCTGGCCGACATCGGTAACCACGTAAGCATCGCCATGCGTGAGCTCGCCCACTAACTGGACGACCTGCTGCGGCTTGATTTCCGTGGCACTCTTTTGGTAGCGCATGGGGTGCTCAGCCTGCCATTGTTGTAACTGTTCGTGCCAGGCTGCCACTTCCGGCCGTGCCGCTGAACTACGTAGCATCAATTTCAAAACCGTTTTAGCGTCACCGACGATTTGATACGTGGTGGCAATGATTTTGTTCATCTCGGCAGCATCGATATCGATGTGTGCGATCGTAGCGTGGGGAGCGAACTTAGCCGGCGCCGTGGCTAGGCGATCATCGAAGCGCGAGCCCACATTGATCAATAAATCGCACTCGGATAACGCCATGTTCGCGGCGTAGGTACCGTGCATCCCGCCCATGCCTAAGAATAATGGTGCTGTGGTTGGCATAACGCCAAGCCCTAACAGAGTTGCCACAACTGGTACTTGGTAACGCTGCGCGAAACGTTGAACTTCAGTTTGCGCTGCGGCGGCGTGAACGCCATTGCCGACTAATAATACTGGCTTATGTGCCTGACTTAAGGCTTGCATCAGCTGAGCCACTTGGTGCTTATCAACTGTTGGTGCTGGTTGATATTGGGGTAAGTTGACGCTATCAGGGAAAGGCGCGTTGGTCGTTTGATTAGCGATATTCTTCGGCAAGTCGATCAACACTGGCCCTTTACGCCCAGTTGAAGCAACATAGAACGCTTCGTTGATAACCCGTGGCAAGTCACGGACATCGTGGACTTGATAATTATTCTTGGTGATCGAGGCCGTCATGCTTAAGATATCGGCTTCTTGGAAAGCATCACTGCCAATGGCTTGCGTGCCAACTTGGCCGGTGAAAACAACTAGTGGTGCGGAATCCATCATCGCGTCGGCAATACCGGTAATGGCATTGGTTGCGCCAGGACCACTAGTGACAAAAACGACGCCGGGCTTGCCGGTTGCTTTAGCGTAACCTTCGGCAGCGTGAGCAGCGGCCTGCTCATGCCGGACAAGGATGTGACGGAATTGTTGGCGATAAATAGCGTCGTAGAGCGGGAGGACTGCGCCACCCGGGTAGCCGAAAATCATTTCGACATTTTGTGCAGTTAATGTATCAAGCAATAATTCAGCGCCATTACGTGCTGGCATGGGCTGTTCTTCTGGTGCTTGCATCTGCTCACCTCCATTTTGATTAAAATACGATTAGATTTAATGTAACTTAATTTACTCTTTATTTTGAGATTGTCAACAACTTTTTAAAACTTTTTTTGAAATCAGTTCAAATCAGCTTGTTTGGTGCTTATGGGAACAAAAAAACGTCCTTCGAGATAAATAACTATCTTGAAGGACGTTGTATTAACGTGGTACCACCTTTATTTGTGGACTGCATTACTGCAGCCACCTCTTCGCGTGCGGGCAAAAAATTGCCGATACGCTAGCCAGATAATGGTGGCAGCCAGTGAATTCTACTAGGTTTTCGATTCATTGCTCAGAGCCGATTTTCTTGATCATCATTGGTACCGCCTCTCACCAAACGCGGTTCGCTTGTCCAAACGCTGAAAAATACTTTTGCTCGTCAACACATTATTAATTTAAATGTAAGTCAATTTCTATAATGCACATATTACACTTATCTTTTACTCATTGTCAACACTTTTTTAGAAATAACGGTCAAAATCTTTTTCAAAGCCGCAAACGCTGCAATACTTCGCGTTTGGTGTTTGGGCGCCGCAATTGACGCAGAAGCTGGTGCTGAATACATTGTGTCCTTGTTCTTCAAAGAGGTGTTGACCGCAGCAGGTGCAGTAGTTGCCGCTAGGGACAGTGTGATTGCAGTTAGCGCAGACGATCATTTCATAAGTTGTTTCCATAATGGAACTCCCCTTTCGATTCTCACAGTAATGGTATTCTTCTATAGTAAATTCAGTAAATGCGCGCTTTACGGTTTTTTGCCGCCGTAAGTCGCTGGATTCAAATTCAGTGGCTGCCTTCAAGATGTAGTTGTCAAAGAACACGCTAATGTGTGAGCGAAGGCGTCCAGTAGCTAGTTTGACGATATTGCCAAGCGGAGCTAAGCGAAAAAGGCTGCCTTCTGGAACACGTTTTTGACGAAAAAAAAAGCGCCCAAAGTAATCTCTTTGAATGAGATCACTAAGGACGCTTTCGCGCGTTACCACCTTTAATTTACACTTACGTCACCGTAAATGCCTCTGCCGCGCACAAACTTTAGAAATCAGAATGCTATGTCTGCTTGGAACCTGTAGATAGAACACACACATAGAAACGAGCTAGCTCATCCCTTCTAAAGTTGATGCGTTGGTGCGATAATGGGCACTCCCAATCCCGCCTACTTTGTTCAGCAGATAGCTGAAAGGTTACTTTCATCAATAACAGTACTGCCTCTCTCAGCTAACAAGGCTCTCTGTTCAGGTACTGCAATCGACTACTCTTCCTCGTCGAAGCCGTTAAATTAGATAATGATTAAATTATATTTCGATTGAGGCTAATTCTACACGGCTGTATATCCCTTGTCAACAGTGTTTTTGAAAATAATTAATTTATTTTTGCGGTTGACGATTAAAATATTCGGTGTTAATATTTGCACCATTACAACTTTTCCTAATCTAATTCACATTTAACAATCATAAAAGGAGCTGATCCAAAATGAGTGACACCTTGAATTTTTCGATCTCAGGTAAAGATATGCAGAAGCGTAGTGACGAAATTACGGTCGGCGACGATCGGGCACCAGGGCGTAGCTTGCTGTACGCCACTGGTAAAGTCAAAAACACTGATGATATGAAGAAACCGTTTATCGCCATCTGTAACTCGTACATAGAAATCATTCCCGGCCACGTTCATTTACGTGAATTGGCTGATGTCGCAAAGCAAGCGATTCGCGAGGCTGGCGGGATTCCGTTTGAATTTAACACGATCGGCGTTGATGATGGGATCGCCATGGGTCATATTGGGATGCGCTACTCTTTACCAAGTCGGGAAATTATCGCCGATGCTGCCGAGACTGTGGTCAACGCGCATTGGTTTGACGGTGTCCTCTACATGCCTAACTGTGACAAAATCTCACCTGGCATGATGATGGCTGCGGCACGGACCAACGTTCCTTCCGTTTTTGTTTCTGGTGGTCCAATGAAAGCTGGGCTTGATCCCAACGGTAAAGCCGTCACGCTTTCCAACATGTTTGAAGCCGTTGGTGCTTTTAAGTCCGGCAAACTTAGCAAGGAAGATTTCCTACAACTAGAACAAAATGCTTGTCCTAGCTGTGGTTCTTGCGCCGGCATGTTTACCGCTAACTCGATGAACTGTTTGATGGAAATGAGTGGCTTGGCGCTACCGTATAACGGGACTGCCTTAGCCGTTTCCGAAGAACGCCGCGATTTAGTCCGCAAAGCTGCTAAGCAATTGATGAACGTGGTCAAGGATAATATTCGGCCACGCGATCTGTTGACTAAGGAAACTTTTGATGACTGTATCGCACTTGACATGGCTATGGGAGGTTCGACCAACACCGTTTTGCACGTGTTGGCCATCGCTCATGAAGCTGGCGTTGATTATAGTGAACGCGATATTAACGCCATCGCCGCCAAGACCCCATTTTTAGCCAAAATCGCCCCCTCGTCATCTTGGACTATGCAAGATGTGCATGAAGCTGGCGGGATGCCGGCCATCATTAATGAACTGATTGAAAAAGGCGGCATCATTCACCCTGATCGGCCAACGATCACCGGTAAAACGCTGCGTGAAAACGTTGCTGGCGCTAAGAGTTTGAACCATGAAGTCATCCGGCCACTGGACAATCCTTACTCTAATGAAGGCGGCTTGTCCGTTCTTTACGGCAACATTGCCCCTGATGGTTCCGTGTTGAAAGTTGGCGGCGTTGATCCTGACATCCGCGTTTTCACCGGGAAAGCCGTTTGCTTCGACTCCCATGATGACGCGGTTACCGGCATCGATGACGGCACAGTCAAAAAAGGCGACGTCGTGGTTATCCGTTATGAAGGTCCAAAAGGCGGCCCTGGTATGCCAGAAATGTTGAACCCCACCTCTGACCTAGTTGGCCGTGGCTTAGGCCGTGATGTTGGCCTGATCACCGATGGCCGTTTCTCCGGCGCCACTCACGGGATCGCCGTTGGTCACATTTCACCTGAAGCTGCCGCTGGTGGTCCGATTGCGTTGATCCATGATGGCGATGAGATCACGATCGACATGATCAAGCGGACCTTAGACGTCAACGTTTCCGAAGCTGAATTTGCGGAACGGCGCAAAGAATTGAAGCCATTCCAGCCAAAAGTCCGCCAAGGTTACTTAGCTCGTTACACTTATTTGGTCACATCAGCCAACACCGGCGGCATCATGAAAGGCGCCGACGAATTATTCGGACCAGAAGAAAAATAGGCTGAAGTAAGAGTGTGCCATAAGCTGCTTAGCTCCTGAGCATTAGCCTACTACTTCACAATAGCGGAAGGAGCTGCGACTTGGACTTGCCGTACTTTGGCTTAGTCCAATCGACAACGGGAAGCAAACACTATTTGGCAAATAAGTTCCAATTTTGATACTTGCTGAGCAGTGTTGTTAAGAACGAGTGACAGTAGCTTATGGCACATGTTTCAACGATAATTCAGAGATAAAACGGCTGTGGCAGATTTTACTCATGCCGCAGCTTTTGTCCCTTATAGCTCGTGAAAGGAAGCGTTGATCAATGGTCGAAACCACTAAAAGTGCCACTGATTTGCAGGATCGCATGTTGGATGCTTTAAATACCGTGATCGACCCTGAACTCGGTTGCGACGTGGTCAACCTCGGTTTGATCTACGGCCTGAGCATGGTCGATCACGTGGCCACAGTCACCATGACCCTAACCACCATGGGCTGCCCAATTTCCGATGTACTAGAACAAATGATCGACAACGCCCTAACCGCGCTGCCAGAAGTCACATCCGTGCAGATCAACCTAGTCTGGGAACCCGCGTGGAACATCGATAAAATGAGCCGCTATGCAAGAATCGCATTAGGAGTGCATTAGAGTGGTTGAAAAAGCGCTTAGCAGCTGGAGCATAGCCTAGCTTGACGATAAGTAGCACGAAGTGATGCGTTCGCCAAGCGTAGCTATGTGCAAGCTGCTGCTTTTTCAACCACGTTTCAGCCAGAGTGCAGTGAAAAAGCGCTAGGAGCAGGGCGATAAGAGACATGAAATGGCTCGTTCGACCTGCGTAGCTATACGCAATAAACTGCGACTTGGACTTGCCGCACTTCGGCTTAGTCCAATCGACAACGGGAAGCAAGCTGTTACTTAATGACAGTGCACAGGCAACTAATACTAGTGTAATAGTGTTGGAAAGCCGAGCGACAGTGCTTTTTCAACCACGTTTCAGCCAGAGTGCAGTGAAAAAGCGCTTAGCTTCTGAGCATTAGCCTAGCAAGGCAATAAGCAGCACGCAGTGATGCGTTTGACTTGCGTAGCTATGTTCAAGCTGCTGATTTTTCACTCACGTTTCCGCCGACTAAAGTCAGCACAGCACCGCACCATTAATTTTAATTATTGGGTGTACAACACCCATTCACATACACTTGGAGGTCTTTTTTATGCAGAAAGTTGAAGCAGTTGGTAATTGGGTCAGCAAATGGTTTACCCTTTTAGTCGTCGTTGTGGCGGCGTTTAGTTTCTTTGTTCCTAGTTTTGGTACGGCGATTGCGCCGCACACGTCGTTGTTACTTGGTGTTGTTTTGTTCGGCATGGGCCTAACGTTGTCACGGAAGGATTTCGCGCGGATTTTGCGGCGGCCTTGGCCTGTCATCGCTGGGACAGTTGCCCATTATGTCATCATGCCTGGAATCGCCTACTTGCTCTGCTTGATTTTTCATTTATCCGGCCCGACAGCAGTTGGTGTTATCTTGGTTGGCTCGTGTCCTAGTGGGACCTCGTCAAATGTGATGGCCTACTTAGCTGGCGGCGATGTGGCTTTGGATGTTTCCATCGGCATGTTATCAACGTTGTTGGCACCGATCATGTTGCCTTCATTGTTGATGTTGTACGCTGGTCAGTGGGTCACGATTCCGGCAGCTTCCTTATTCTTAGGCGCGATCCGCATCGTGTTGTTGCCCGTCTTCCTTGGTGTGTTAGTCCATACGATTTTCGGTGATCGGATCGCGGCGGTCAATCATGTGTTACCATTAGTTTCACAAACAGCTATTTTATTGATCGTTTGCGCCGTCTTTGCCGCTAACCACGCCCATTTATTCACGGCCCAAACTGCGTTAGTGATCCCCGTTGTCATTTTACATAATTTATCCGGCTACGGCCTTGGTTTCCTGTTCTCCCATTTGATCCGCTTAAATTATCCGCAACGTAAGGCCATCACCTTTGAGGTTGGCATGCAGGATTCTGCGTTAGGCGCCACCTTAGCAATGCAGTATTTCCATCCCGCTGCTGCTATCCCGTCAACGATTTTCAGTATCTGGCACAACATTTCCGGCTCAACGTTGTCGTCATATTGGCGCAACAAGGACCTGAAAAAAGAGCAATCGGTTGCGGCCAAAGCAGTTTTACAACACAGTTAGCAATAAAAATGGGACCGGCGGCAGTTGCGCGCTGATCCTATTTTTTACTATTAAGAAGGCGAATTTATGCAAAAGAAAGCGACTTGGCAACAGAATTTGGCCGTACTTTGGGCCGGAAATTTCATGACGGGAATGGGCTTTTCGATGACGATGCCCTTCCTGCCGCTATTTATTAAAACGTTAGGCGACTTCACCAAGCCGCAATTGACCATGTTAAGTGGGATTGCTTTTGCGATCACTTTTCTGGTTAAGGCGATTGTGTCGCCGTTTTGGGGGCAGTTGGCCGATGCGCACGGGCGTAAAATCATGTGCTTGCGCGCGGCTTTAGGGATGACCTTTACCATCACCGCTTGTGGGTTGGTGCGCGGCATCACTAGTTTGATCATTTTGCGGGCGCTCCAAGGCGCTTTTTCCGGCTACATCAATAACGCCAACGCGATCGTGGCCGCCGCGGCGCCGCGCGAACATAGTGGTAAGGCTATGGGCACGCTGGCTACTGGGAACGTGGTCGGTACCTTGTTAGGCCCGCTATTAGGTGGCGTGATCGCCGGTACCTTTGGCTATCGTAGTACGTTTTTCGTCACCGGCGCCTTAATGGCCGTGGTTTTTGTCACCACTTTGTTGCTCGTGCATGAACAATTTACACCGGTGGCGGCTGATCAAATGTTGCCGACTAAGCAGATTTTTCATCAGCTGCGTTACCCACAATTGATCATCGGCATGTTTGTCACCACCTTGATCATTCAGGCGGCCAATATGTCGGTGACGCCGATCATTAGTTTGTTCGTCGGTGAATTGCTACATCAGCATGGGCCGATCGCCATGGTCAGTGGCGTGGTGGCGGCCTTGCCCGGCGCGGTCACCTTAGTCTGCGCGCCAGCTTTAGGGGCATTAAGTGATCGCGTTGGCCCGGAAAAAGTGTTGCTCGCTGGGTTAACCTTTGCAACCTTGGTTTTTATTCCGATGAGTTTCGTGCAAAATATTTGGCAGCTGGGCTTCTTGCGTTTGTTAGTCGGCGTTTCTGACGCGGCTTTGTTACCTGCAGTGCAAACGATTATGACGCAGCACGTGCCGCAAAGCGTTTTTGGCCGCATTTTCAGCTACAATCAGTCGTTTCAGGCGGTGGGGAGTGTGGTCGGCCCAATGTTAGGTGCCGTGATCTCTGGTCAGTTTGATTATCGCGGCGTTTTCGCGATGACCGCCGGCTTGTTGGTGATCAATTTGGTCGTGATCCGTTTTACCAGTCGGCCCTTGTTACATCCAGCACAAAATGAAACTTAGATGAGAAGCTAAAAAAAGCAAAGACTTTTCCGCAAATTTTGCGTATACTATAAGCGTTAGGTAAGCGTTTGCAAATTAGCGCATCTGCTTTACTATTATACGAGGAGGTATTTTCTTTTGCGGAAAATTGGTATTATCGGTTTGGGCCACGTAGGCGCGGCGCTCGCGTATACTTTGGTCACTAAGGGCATTGCCGATGAATTGGTGTTGATCGATCGCAACGATCAAGTCGCCCACGGGGAAAAATTGGATCTAGAGGACACCCAAGCTGGTTTAACGACGCACACGCAGATCATTATTCAAGATTATTGGCAGTTACGGGACGCTGATATTGTGGTCATTGCCGCCGGGAACATTTCAATTTTTGATAGTGGCGTCAACATTCAACAAGCCGAATTACGCGTTGCCAGTCAAATCATCGCGGAAGCAGCGCCGCAGATCATGCTCAGTGGGTTTAACGGGATTTTGTTGAACATCACCAATCCTTGCGATGTGAGCACCACTTATTTACAGCGGTTGACTAATTTGCCGCACCAACAAGTTTTAGGCACCGGCACCCTGCTCGATACAATGCGGATGCGCCGCGCCATCGCTGAGGAATTAAGCATTTCACCAAAGGATGTCAGCGGCTATACCTTAGGCGCCCACCGCAAAGCGCAATTCACCGCGTGGTCGACCATCACCGTTGGCACGCAGCCAATCAAACACGCCTTGGCGCAGCATTGCACCGATTTGGTGGCACTAGAAAAAGCCATCCACGACCGCGCATGGCAGATCATTGATGGCAAAGGTTTTTCTAGCTATGGTATTGCTGGCGCTACGATCACGTTGATCCAGGCAATCTACAGCGACGCCCACGTCACCTTGCCCGTTTCCAGTTGGAACACTGACCATCAATTGTATATTGGTCAGCCCACGATGATCGGCCGCACTGGCGCTTTGCGGGTCGTCGACATTGATTTGCCGCAGGAAGAACAGGCGGCGTTCAACCATTCCGCTTCTTATATCCAGCAAAATTTAGATTTAATGGTCGCTAGCTCACCTCAGTGAATACTTGCGCTAAGTCAATTGGGATCGACTTAGTGGTTGCTAACGTTGCCGGCGTCACCGCACAGCCATAGGCTAGCAGGTGGACGCCGGCTTTTTTGGCGGCTAAAATTGCGGCGTACAGCGCAGGATCGCGTTGCGCGTAAATAGTCACCGCATCAATGCCACTCATTTGGACGATAAAACACAAATAAGCTTGGTAGCCCGCTTGTTGCGCGCGCACCAACGTGGCCACATGCTTGGCGGCACGGCTAGTCGGTGCATCAGGAAAAGCGGCCAGCGTACCATTGGCCAGCGTCACCCCTTTTAACTCCACGAAAAATGGCTGAGTGGCGGTGCTGCCAAAAATATCAAAACGCGCATCTTCAAAGGTAACTTCGCGCTTCAGCGTCATGATATCCGTGGTGGCAATCCCCGGCAGCTGAATGGCGCCAGACAAAATACTGTCGTAGGCGACTTGATTCGGCGCTTGGCTGTCAATATTGATCCAGCGCGCACCAACCTGCGCCGCCACCAAATCATATTGCGTTTTCCGCTTGGGGTTATCACTTTTAACCAGCGCCACCGGTACATCGGGCTGGAGAATTTCCTTATTGCGGCCAGTATTCTTCACGTGAACTTGCACCAACTCATCGTGCAAACGGCAGGTGGCGATAAATCGATTAGGCCGCGCAACAAAACGAGCCAGCTGACTATTTGGGTATTGCAAAGAACACACCTCTATTCTAGAGTGCGGGGAAAAAGCGGTTAGGAGCCGGAGCATAGCCTAGCTTAACGATAAGATACACGAAGTGGATCGTTCGCTAAGCGTAGCTATGTGCAGGCTGCTGCGACTTGGACTTGCCGCACTTCGGCTTAGTCCAATCGACAACGGGAAGCAAGCTGTTACTTAATGACAGTGCACAGGTAACTAATACTATTGTAATAGTGTTGGAAAGCCGAGCGACAGTGCTTTTTCACCCACGTTTCCAATCAGAGTGCGGGGAAAAAGCGGTTAGGTTATGGAGTATAGCCTAGCTTAACGATAAGAT
>NZ_RHOF01000033.1 GCF_003946445.1 Loigolactobacillus jiayinensis
TAACTAATACTATTGTAATAGTGTTGGAAAGCCGAGCGACAGTGCTTTTTCACCCACGTTTCCAATCAGAGTGCGGGGAAAAAGCGGTTAGGTTATGGAGTATAGCCTAGCTTAACGATAAGATACACGAAGTGGATCGTTCGCTAAGCGTAGCTATACGCAATAACCTGCTTTTTCACCCACGTTTCAACCAAAGTGCGGGGAAAAAGCGGTTAGGTTATGGAGCATAGCCTACTACTCCACAATCAGGGAAAGTTATTAGCAAAAAGCGCTAAGCTATCGTTTCCGCCAAAGTCCGCTACCCCTAGTCCGTATACCCATCGCTGCTGCGGACGACAATTACTGAGCAAGGCGCATTTTGTGCCATGTAGCTGGCCTGAGAGCCGATGAAGAGGCGGCTTTTTTCTTTCGTTTCTGAGCCGACAATCAACAAATCAGGCCGCCATTCAGGAATCATGCGCTCGACGATCATTTTACCGGGCTTGCCCTCGCCGATCATGGTCGAAACTTCGAGCACACCGAATTCTTTCGCCTTATCGGCATAGCGATTAAGCTTGGCCAGCACTTCCTCGCGCCGATTAGCCAGCACGTCTGGTGAAAGTGAATCATAAATATTGAAATCGTTCGTTTCTAAAATTGTGACCACCGCCAATGGAACGTGGTAGGACTTAGCCAACGTCACCGCATAGTTGAAGGCGCGAATCGAAGAGGTCGAATCATCCTCATCCACGGCCACTAATAGTCGCCGAAATGCCATTGGTTGCACATCAAAGTCTAATGGATCCTGCGTATTTTTTGCGCTCATCTTTACCGATACCTCACTTTTTTTCTTGCATCGTTCTGCTGACTCCATTATAGCTGGTTCGATTTAGCAATAGCAAGCGTTTTAACGGCTAACAATAATTTGGGGAAATAAAAAGCTACCTTAGCGGCAGCCCGTGTGGTCCTTAACTTTTATGGCTCTATACTTTATCCTGTTGATAGATTGCTCAAAGTGGTAATCTATTA
>NZ_RHOF01000034.1 GCF_003946445.1 Loigolactobacillus jiayinensis
TATACCAATTTATAAGAATAGGTCGATACTGTTGCACTTGATTTGACAATTTGGGCCTAAAAATAAGTTGGTCAGCAACAAATAAAAACTACGCCAAGTTATTTTGCCGTAGTCATTATAAGTCTATTTAATTGGCCACCATAACTTAATCAGTGCTTGAGTGCCATCATCACCTAAGTCTTCATCTTCAACTAAGCGCCGATATAATTCCGCGGCTGCTTTAGTGGCCGGCAAATCGAGGTTTTGTTTCTGCGCTTCTGCTAAAGCAATTCGTAAATCCTTTAGAAAATGCTTGGCAAAAAAACCAGGCGTGTAATCTTGGGCTAAGATCCGCGGCGCATAATTGGTCAAACTCCAATTGGCTGCCCCACCGGCGCTCAAAGTCGCAATCACAGCTGGTAAGTCTAAGCCAGCTTGCTTGGCGTAAACCAACATTTCAGTCATGCCAGTCATTGTACCGGCGATCATGATCTGATTAGCCATTTTAGCGTGTTGGCCCTTACCCGCAGCGCCAAATAAATGATGACTTTGACCAATGACCTTAAATAAAGGGACCAACTGCTCATAGGTCGACTGCGCACCGCCAACCATGATCGTTAATGTCCCATTTTTAGCGCCAACATCCCCACCGGAAACTGGTGCATCAAGTGCCTGAATATCACGAGTGATCGCCGTTGCATCAATCCGTTGCGCTAATGTGGGCGTACTGGTAGTCATATCGACTATGATATCACCAGCTTTAGCGCCAGCAAATAGCCCATCTGCCCCATAGTAAACCGCCTCAACATCACGCGGGTAGCCAACCATAGTTAAGATAATATCACTATTTTGTGCGACCTGGCGCGGACTATCGGCCCACGTTGCGCCATGCGCCAACACCGTCGCTGCGTGCGCCTTAGTTCGGTTGTACACCGTCACCGCAAAGTTTGCCTTCAGCAAGTTATTGATAATGCCTGTTCCCATGACCCCAGTACCAATGAAACCAATTTTTTGCATGATGTCACTCCTACTCTACAATTTATTGCCATCTTTTCTAAATCACTAGTCGCTAGTACTTGCATCAAGTTGTAAACGAAACTAAAAATAGTCATATTATCGGTTTACATAACAGTTGAACCACTTTCATTTTACCATTAATTTCCGGCACACAACTTGCAAAACCCCTAAAAAATGCTATATTTAGGACAACCAAAGAAAAGAAGAGGGCGATTTTTTGAAAAGAAAATTACGGAACATTTTACAAGTTATCGAAGAACATGGCGATCGAGTCGACAAATTAATCAGCCCAAACACCCTACAATTAAAGTTTGCGGCACAACCTGCTTTCGTTGATGATTTAATTGTTGATAGTGAAGTTTTTCAATTATTAAAGCTGTACGCCGCTGATGCGACCGTTAATGTTACAGCGCCAATCACTGAGCTACCCAAATTCTTTCAAAAAATGTTCCAGAAAACCAGTTCTGAAGCTGCAACAGCCTATAAAAACCACATCACCACTGACAGCACGATCACAATAACCGTTGAACTTGTAACCGATCCTGAACACCATGATATCGGTAATTCAACGATCAAGTTCTGGGATTAAGCACTAAACTAAAATAGAGTTAAGTTTTATCGTGTCCGGTATGGTAGAGCAACAATTTTACGACTAATGTTAGGCGCTAAGCGAGTAAACGCCGCAAACCACTGATAAGCCATTGGTAACCGCAAAATTTGTTGTCCCTGCAATGTAGCGGACACGATTTTTTTAGCTACTTTTGCCGGAACCAATTGACTCGCAGTCATTGCCTTGATGATCAATTGATTGGCGCGCAAATAGGGTACGGTTTGTTGTTGGAAGTGGCCAGTAGCCAGTAAGCTTGGCAAGACCGTCATTAAATGGATCCGCGTTGTCCGCAATTCAAACCGACTACTACGAGCAAATCCCAGCAAGGCGGCCTTACTTGCTGAATGAATGGCAGCATACGGTAACGCTAATTCTGCACCAGCTGAAGCAAGATTGATCAGGTAGCTCGACCGCTGATCTCGATAATGAGCTTGAATAAATAATTGGCTCAGTGTAATTGGTACTACAGTATTTAACTGCAAGACTTGCTGCATCTTGGCAACTGGTACCCCATTGATTGCACCAAAACCAGGTAAAGCGGCATTATTGACCAAGATATCTGGCAAGCCACATTTAGCCACACACTGACGCCAAACTGGCGCACCATTATCCACCGCCAGATCAGCCACTAAAATCGCTACACCTGCTGTGGTCAACTTAGCAGCCTTACGGGCAACTCTTTCTAAACGCTGCCGATTGCGGCCAATCAGAAGCAAGCGCATTTGGCGGTGAGCGAAAGCATAAGCTAACTGTTCACCTAACCCAGCTGAAGCACCGGTGATCATTACTAATTTTGTCATTTTATCCCTCCAATTTTAAAGCGCTTACCGTCAGTATAGCATGCCTACTGGGCGCAACCCATAATCACGCTTCCCTGAGCCATAATATTTAGCATGAACTCGAGCATTTAAACTTACTTACTTAAAATAAGTATGATATGATACTGCCAATCATTTAAACAAGGAGGCCGCACCCATGGCTAAATTACTCGGTTTACATCATTTAACAGCAATTACTTCCAGTTCACCTAAAATGTTCAATTTTATGTCTGGTATTCTCGGTTTACATTTAATCAAAAAAACCGTCAATCAAGACGATATTCGCACTTATCATCTCTATTTTACCGATGATCGTGGCGCAGCTGGCACTGATATCACTTTCTTTGATTTTCCAGGCCAATTTCAAGGTAACAAAGGCCGCAATAGCATTGAACGAATTGGTTTCCGCGTTCCTAATGACGCCGCTCTAGCCTACTGGCAACAACGCTTCACTGATCATCAAATTGAACACGAACCAATCGTAACTGAATTTGGTGCTAAAACGTTGCGCTTTTACGATTTTGATCATGAACGCTACCAGTTAGTTTCCGACGAAGTTAATCATGGTGTCCCTGCTGGCACGCCTTACCGTGACAGCCCCGTTCCGGCTGAATTTGCTATTAGCGGCTTAGGCCCAATGCGGATCACCGTCAACTACTTTACCCAAATGGAAAAAGTACTCATCGACCTATTAGGTTTTGAAAAAGTAGCGACTGAAGGCCAACAAACCTTATATGAAGTTGATTCTGGTGGTCATGGTGCTCAAGTGATCGTGGCTGACGAACAATTACCCGCCGATGAAGTTCAAGCTTACGGTACCGTACATCATTTAGCTTTTCGTACCGCTGATGAAAAGGAATTACGTGACTGGATCGAAAAAATTACTGCAGCTGGTTTGCGCCAATCTGGCTTTGTTGACCGTTTCTACTTTAAATCTGAATACTTCCGTCCTGGCCCAGGCGTTTTATTTGAAATTGCGACTGATGGTCCTGGCTTTTTAGTCGATGAAACTTACGAAGAAGCTGGTGTTCATTTGGAATTACCGCCATTTCTAGAAGCCCAGCGCGCTGATATTGAAGCTCATTTAGTGCCGTTCAACACAGACAAGAAAGTAGTCGATTAATATGCCCAAGTATTATCACTATTTTAGAGCAGGCATTGCCACTAAGCCACCAATTTTGATGTTCCATGGCACCGGCGGCTACGAAGATGAGTTAGCCCCGCTTGCACAACAATTAGCACCTGGTAGCCCACTATTGGGTATTCGCGGCCGCTTAACTGAACAAGGCCGCACCCGGTACTTTGCTCACACCCCGGATGGTCACTTCGATCTCACTAGTTTGGCCAACGAAACGACTTGGTTGATGACTGCAATCGACGAACTGGCTGCTAAATACAAGCTCGCTGTTGCGCGCATGATCGTCGTTGGCTACTCAAATGGTGCCAACATCGCAACTCATGCGTGGCTAACCCAGCAAGCAAAATTCAAAACTGGTATTTTATTTCACCCGATGCAACTAACTGACTATCAACCAATACCAGACTTGAACGAGATCAAAGTTTGGGCCTCGTATGGTAGCCTAGATCCAATTGTTACCGCAACAAATTTTGCGGCATTAACGCAGACATTAACTACCGCACATGCAGACTTAACCGTTTTTAAGGCCGAACAATCCCACGCGCTAAGCCCACAAGAACTTGCCGCTGCCAAAAATTGGTTGCAGGCAAGCCAAGGGTTATAGTCATGCACTTTAACTTACAGTGCTGTTGCACTTCAAATTTAGGCTAACGTCATTTTTTAGAAACTAATTAAATTAGTGCAAAAAGCACCTTTTAAATCTTATTGGTAGCTAATTTTAAACAGAATTAGAAGTTAAACAACTTCTAGTTCTGTTTTTTATTCGGTTAACTCAGTGGCTAAAAAGCAGCAACCCTTATGCGCCAACCTATTAGCTAGACTAACAATACTAAGCATGCTGCTTTGTTGCGGTTGAATTTTTAATTTGAAGACATGACCTACTTAAATTAAGTTGTGTTAGCTATTGATTAACGTTATATTATGATTAGAAACAAAGCATTAACTGAGAACTATAAAAACAACTTAGGAGGTAGGCAATCTATTTGGGGTAATCTAAAGGCCAACTCAGCGTCAGAGCAAGAAACTTGGTCAAAAACCTATAAAACTGAGCCTTTTGAACAAGCCAAGGATCACGAAACAGAATTAGCAAATTAATACTTAGGTTATCTGGGAGGACTTTATGGAAGTAAAACATGGGCATTCATCATTTTTTGATGGCGGATTATTACAATTTATTGGTTGGTCGCTTATTGGTATGATCATTACAGTATTTACGTTGGGTATTTGCTACCCGTGGGCACTAACAATGATCTACGGTTGGAAAATTAATCATACTGTAATCGACGGTAAGCGCATGAGCTTTCATGGTTCGGCAATCGGTCTATTTGGTAACTGGATCAAATGGCTGCTACTGACCATCATCACGATCGGTATCTACAGTTTTTGGGTCAATATCAAGCTTGAAGACTGGAAAGCCAAAAATACGTCATTTGCATAAATTAATAACATCCCCTACCGGTGCACTGTGGTTCGATTCCATGGAGGGGAATAATTATAGTTTAATTGGAGGTGTTATTTTGGAGGATGACAGCTATCGCAGAATTCACGGATATCCAAAACTAACAAATAAGCAAAAACTATTCTGTGCTGCACAAGGAAAACAGGAAATATATAATGGTCATGCTATATTTAACGAAAAAGAAACTTTTAAAGTAATACAAGCTCGAAAGGGACATATCAGACAAAATGATCTATCCTACGTTTTACTACATAAAGCTAGTGAAATCATGGTAAGAGTTGATATAATAGGTGCAACACATGAAGGCGTACCGACACCCCATATTCATATTTATGATGAAGAACATAATCAAGGTGAAGTTGCAATTCCGCTGAGTCAAATCGCTAATTACAACATCACTGATAGTATAATAGACTCTCTTGCAGAGTTCTTAAAATTCAACAACTTTGATTTGACTAATAATCAAATAAGTCAAAGAACAGTTTAAGAAGATTTGAGGTGAAGTAAATGAATACCAACAAAATGCTGGACGACTATGCTAATTGGCTAAGAACTCAGTACAAAATAAAATCTATTGGCGCTGCTGACGAAATCACAACTCCGTTTGTTAACAGCATTGGTGATAATATGCGTATCTATGTACAATCATTGTCAAATAATAGAATACAGTTAAGTGATGATGGTATTACAATAGAAGATCTCGAATTATCAGGTATAGACCTATCAGATTCAAGAAAAAGTATCATAAATAATATCAAACGACAATTCTCAATTGACCAACTTGATGATGTGTTATCTGTCTCTGGTTCAGTTAACGATTTTCCAAACATGAAGCAACGGCTAACGTCTGCAATTCTTAAAGTAAGTGATTTAGCTTATACGAAGAAAAGTAATATTGATAAGATGTTTTTTGAGGAAGTTTATAAATATTTTGAAACAAATGATTTTGGCGGTTTGCCTCATTATGCAGTTGAAGGTAAAAGCGGTGTAAAACATAATTTAAATTATGTGATTCCCGCAAGAAATGACAAACCCTTTAAAATTATTGATTTTCAAAATAGAATCACTAAAAATGATGTCATGATTGGCGCATATAAGTATCGAGATATAAACGATAGTAGCGAATATTTTTCGAAAAATATTGCTTACTCAATCATATATAACGACTCAGAAATGAATGCTTCCGATACTTCCCAAAAAATAGCTTATGATTCAGGCATAACTATATATACATGGTCAGATAAAAAGCAATTATTAGCCTTACGTTGATCCCTATTCATACCATAGGGATTTTATTTAAAAAGCCAAAAGAACATACATTCCCGTCAATATGATCGATTTTTGGAAATCCATCATATTAGGAAGCCATCATCATGGCAGAAAAAATATAAAACGGTGCGGCGAAAAATGACCCAAACAGCAATTAAGTACCCGAGTCCGCTATGCAGGTTATTATACTGAATTAAATTTTGTTTGCACTCATTTGTTTGTACTCATGAGAATGGTAAGTCCGTGACCCCTAACTCAATTAAATATAAATCTGCACACATCGCAAAAGAATTAAAAATCCCCTTTAATTTTCATTCATTACGCCACACCCATGCCACTATGCTTTTAGAAAACGGCGCCAAACCAAAAGAGATCCAAGAACGGCTAGGCCATTCTCGAATCTCCACTACGTTGGCTACTTATTCACATGTCACTCAAAAAATAAAAACCAACATGGTCGACATCTTTGAGCGAATTCAACAGAACGATTAAAAGCTATGTTGGCAAATCGTCTATTTAGACTTCACTATTTTCATGCAACCCGTTATTTCTTATGGGTTTCTTCCTCGTCAGTCCGTAAAACGGCCATGAAGGCTTCTTGCGGCACTTCAACGGAACCGATTTGTTTCATGCGTTTCTTACCCCGTTTTTGCTTCTCTAATAATTTACGCTTACGGGAAATATCACCGCCGTAACACTTAGCCAGTACGTTTTTACGTAATGCCTTAATGTTAGTACGAGCGATAACTTTATTACCAATAGCGGCTTGAATGGGTACTTCAAATTGTTGCCGCGGGATGATCGTCCGTAATTTATCGACGATTTCACGACCACGATTCATCGCAAAATCCTGGTAAACAATGCTACTTAAAGCATCAACGGCTTCACCATTAAGCAAGATATCCATTTTGACTAATTTACTTTCACGATAACCTTCAATTTGATAATCCAATGATGCGTAGCCTTTAGTGCTAGACTTCAATTTATCAAAAAAGTCGTAAATAATTTCTGATAATGGTAAATGATAAATCACATTGACTCGATTATTGTCTAAATATTCCATGGTATCGAAGTCGCCACGTTTATTTTGCGATAATTCCATAACTGCGCCGACGTAATCATTAGGCACCATAATTGAGGCGTGGACAAAGGGTTCTTCAATTGAACGAATCGAAGCAGGATCTGGCATTTCTGACGGGTTAGCCACGATTTTCTGAGTTCCATCCGTTTGATTAATGTGATAAATAACCGATGGCGCCGTGGTGATCAAATCAAGGTCAAATTCACGCTCCAAGCGCTCCTGAACAACATCCATGTGCAATAGGCCTAAGAAACCACAACGGAAGCCAAAACCTAACGCTTCCGATGTTTCAGGGTCAAAGGTTAAGGCAGCATCGTTTAAACGCAGCTTTTCAAGCGACTCACGTAATTCATTGTATTTTGACGAGTCCACTGGATACAGCCCACAGTAAACCATTGGCGTCATTTTCCGGTAACCTTGAATTGCTTCAGTTGCAGGATTATTGGCCAAAGTAACTGTATCCCCAACTTCAGTATCCTGAATTGTTTTAATACTAGCCGTAATATAGCCAACGTCCCCGGCCATCAACATTTCACGCTTAACCGCCTTGGGTGACATCACACCGACTTCAGTAACTTCAAACGTCTTGCCACTTTGCATTAGTTTGATGATGTCACCGGGCTTAACCACACCTTCAAAGACTCGTGTGTTCAATACAACACCACGGTAACTGTCGTAAACAGAATCAAATATCAATGCGCGTAGTGGTGCCGTTAAATCACCGGTTGGCGCTGGTATATCGGTCACAACACGTTCTAAAATTTCTTCAATGCCAATCCCCTGTTTTGCGCTGGCTAATACAGCATCTTGCGCTTCAATACCGATATCGTCTTCAATTTCGGCTTTGACCCGCTCTGGATCAGCCGCCGGTAAATCAATTTTATTGATCACTGGAATAATTTCTAAGTCGTTATCAATAGCTAAATAAACGTTAGCTAAGGTCTGCGCCTCAACACCTTGTGCTGCGTCTACCACCAAAACAGCACCTTCACAGGCTGCTAAGCTACGAGAAACTTCATAAGAGAAATCCACGTGGCCTGGCGTATCAATCAAATGAAAGGTATATGTTTGACCGTTTTTAGCCTGGTACGCTAATTCAACAGCATTTAATTTAATTGTGATGCCACGCTCACGTTCCAGATCCATAGTATCAAGGATCTGTGCCTCCATATCGCGCTTAGCAATCGTATGCGTCAATTCTAAAATCCGATCAGCCAACGTCGATTTACCATGATCGATATGGGCAACTATCGAAAAATTACGAATATGTTTTTGGCGTTCTTGCATCGCTTTAATATCCATTATCTTGCCTACTTTCTCCTTGCTCGCTAAAGCAAGCTGTCCTTTAAATTATAGCAAGCTCAACCGTTTGGTGCAATTCTGATTGTTATCAAAAAAGCAAGTAGCCGTAGCCACTTGCTTTTAATCACTTATTTCTTACGTTTACCACCATTAAAGGTGTCACGTAATTTATCAAATAAATTACCTTCTGTTTCGGTCATACTGTCACCACTAGCAACAGCAAAATCCTTCAAGGCTTCTTTTTGTTCACCATTTAAATGCTTTGGTGTAACCACTTTGACCTTAACGTGTTGGTCCCCACGTCCGTTACCACGTAACCGTGGTGCACCTTGGCCGCGTAACCGGAACGTTGTATTGGTCTGTGTGCCAGCTGGTACCTTTAGCTTGACCTTACCGCTAACAGTATCCACTTGCAGTTCGTCACCTAAGGCTGCCTGAACAAAGCTGATTGGTACTTCTAAATAAATTTCAGCGCCATCACGTTCAAATTTATTACTTGCTGCCACCCGGAAAACGATAAATAAATCACCATAAGGGCCACCGTTTTCGCCAGCTTCACCTTGATCAGATAACCGCATTTGCTGACCATCTTCAACACCAGCTGGAACTTTAACTTTAACGCTGTGCCGTTCTTCTTCATGGCCAGAACCATTACAAGTTGGGCATTTTTCTTTGATTTCTTTACCAGTACCATGACAAACGTCACAGACTTCACGGGACTGCATCCGGCCTAACGGTGTTTGCCGCGTAACTTGGATATAGCCGGAGCCATGACATTTATGACAAGTATCTGGTGTTGTTCCTGGCTTAGCGCCAGTCCCATTACAAGTATGGCACATTGCCTCGCGTGAATAGGAAATTGTGGTTTCCTTACCAAAAACTGCTTCTTCAAACTTGAGATCCATTTGGTATTGTAGATCTGCGCCTTGACGTGGTGCATTTGGATTAGCACTTTGGCCACCGCCACCACCGAAGAACTGACTGAAAATATCGTCAAAACCGCCAAAGCTCTGACCACCGCCACCGAAACCGCCAAAACCTTGACCGCCACCAAAGCCGCCTTGGCCTTGAGGACCAGCTGAACCGTATTGGTCGTATTGTGCACGTTTATCAGCATCGCCGATCGTTTCATAAGCTTCAGAAATATCCTTAAATTTTTGTTCAGCATCTGGTGCCTTATTTAAATCAGGATGATACTTCTTCGAAAGCTTACGGTAGGCGCGTTTTATTTCATCTTGTGAGGCGTCGCGGCTAACCCCTAAAGTCTCATAATAATCTTTATCCGCCATGCGTGTTAAGAACCTCCTAGAAATTTAGCGCGTTGCAAAAGGCACTTATATTTCACAACACGTTTTCACTGAATTAATGTTAATTAATTTATGCTCCGTTACATTAAAAACTTTTCCAAGCATACCATAAATCAAAACAAAAAGCCAAAAGCCGCAATGGCTTTGGCTTTTTGTGAGGTATGGTACAAATCCGTTCTGCAAAGTAGCTGCTTGCATAAAACGCAGTACAACTATAGTTCGAACGTTAAGCGCTTTTCAGCACTTGCTATTTCTTGTCTTTGTCAGGATCGACTTCTTCAAAGTCACCATCAACGGTGTTGTCGTCATCTTTCTTGGCATCACCAGCAGCCTGATCAGTAGCACCAGCGTCACCGCTCTTAGCTTGCTGTTCTTTAGCTGCTTGTTCGTACATTTTAACGGACAAGTCTTGCACGATCTTGTTCAAATCATCGCGCTTAGCCTTCATGTCGTCCAAGTTGTTTTCTTCTTGGGCTTTCTTCAAGGCTTCCTTAGCATCTTCGGCTTGTTTGATTTCGTCGTCAGATACTTTGCCCTTCAACTCTTTCAATGTCTTATCAGTCGTGAAGAGAAGTTGTTCAACTTCGTTACGTAGGTCAACTTCTTCTTTCTTCTTGTTATCGGCATCAGCGTTTTCTTCGGCTTCTTTTTGCATCCGTTCGATTTCTTCATCAGATAAACCTGAAGAACTCTTGATCGTGATCTTTTGTTCTTTTTGCGTACCCATATCTTTAGCTGAAACGTTAACGATACCGTTCTTATCAATATCGAATTTAACTTCGATCTGAGGTACGCCACGTGGCGCCGGTGGAATGTCCGCTAATTGGAAGCGACCGAGTGTTTTGTCGTCCGCTGCCATTGGCCGTTCACCTTGTAAAACATGGATATCAACAGCTGGTTGGTTATCAGCAGCAGTTGAAAAGACTTGTGACTTGCTCGTTGGGATCGTTGTGTTACGGTCGATCAACTTAGTGAAGACACCACCCATTGTTTCGATACCTAATGACAATGGTGTAACGTCAAGTAAGACAACGTCCTTAACATCACCAGTGATAACACCACCTTGGACAGCAGCGCCTAAGGCAACAGCTTCATCAGGGTTGATTGAACGATCTGGGTCTTTACCCGTCCATTGTTTAACGGCTTCTTGAACGGCTGGAATCCGAGTAGAACCACCATTTAAGATAACTTTATCGATGTCGCCTAAGCTTAACTTAGCATCGCGCAAAGCGTTGTCGAAAGGTACCTTAGTACGAGCAACGAGGTCAGCAGTCATTTCATCAAACTTAGCACGCGTCAAAGTCTTTTCCAAATGTAATGGCCCAGCATCGCCAGCAGAAATAAATGGTAAGCTAATTTGAGCTTCGTTAACGCCAGATAAGTCTTTCTTAGCTTTTTCAGCGGCATCCTTTAACCGTTGTAAGGCCATTTTATCTTTTGCTAAATCAATACCGTTATCTTTTTTGAATTCAGCAACCAACCAGTCGATGATCTTTTGGTCAAAATCATCACCACCGAGTTTAGTATCACCATTAGTTGACAATACTTCGAAGACACCGTCGCCTAATTCAAGGACGGAAACATCAAAAGTACCACCACCTAAATCATAAACCAAGATTTTTTCGTCAGCATCAGCCTTATCTAGGCCATACGCTAGGGCGGAAGCAGTTGGTTCGTTGATGATCCGTTGTACATTCAAGCCAGCAATTTTACCAGCGTCTTTAGTTGCTTGGCGTTGGCTGTCGTTGAAGTATGCTGGTACAGTAATAACTGCATCGTTGACTTCTTCACCTAAGTAATCTTCGGAGAATTTCTTGATGTATTGTAAAATCATCGCGGAAATTTCTTGTGGTGTATAAGATTTGCCGTCAACTTCAACTTTGTAGCCTGCTTCACCCATGTGACGTTTGATTGAAGCTACTGTGTTAGGGTTGGTGATAGCTTGGCGTTTAGCCACTTCACCGACCTGAGTTTCACCATTCTTAAAAGAAACAACGGATGGTGTTGTACGATTACCTTCTGGGTTCGTGATGATCTTAGGTTCGTTACCTTCAAGCACGGCAACGGCTGAGTTAGTCGTCCCGAGGTCAATACCAATTACTTTAGCCATAAATTTCTAACCTCTTTTACCAATTTTATTTATTGTGCGACAACGACCATTGCTGGTCGTATAACGCGGTCTTTAAGCTTGTAGCCTTTTTGCAATACCTGTACTATCGTATCAGGTTTTTGATCACCTTCCACCGCCACGGTTTGGACCGCTTGGTGAATGGTCGGATCAAAGGCCTGATCGGCAGCCGCAATTTCAATGACCTGGTGAGCTTTTAAAGTACGCTCCAGATGATCATAAACCATCTGCACGCCTTTCTTCAATTGTTCACCATTTTTATCATTGACCTCAACGGCCAAGGCACGCTCTAGATTGTCGATCACTGGTAGAATATCTTTTACCAGATCCTGGCCTTCATACTTCAACAATTGTTCGCGCTCCTTCTTGAAGCGCGTATTCATGTTTTGAATCTCAGCTTCTGCCCGAAGATATTTATCTTCAGTAGCATCTACCTTAGCTTGTAGCGTCTTGATCTGTTCAGCTTGTGGGTCGACCGCTGCAGATTCGGTCGCTTCGTCCGTAGCGCTAGTCGCTGAATCTGCGGCAGCTGACGTCGTGCTGGTTGCACTTTCAGGTGCAGCCGTACTAGTTGCTAAATCTTTTTCTGATGGGAATTCTGTCTTTTGTGCTAATTCATCATCAGTATTTGGTTGTTGCTTTTTAGCCAAACAAATTCACCTCCAATGATCACTCATCCCCGCGATGGGTATAATAATCAGTTATTTTTTTGGCCAATTCTTCGCGGAAAACATCAAGTAAACCGATCATCCGTGAGTATGGCATACTGGTAGGTCCTAATAATGCGATCATGCCTTTACCGTGATCACCAACATCATAAGTGGCGGTGATCAAACTAAAATTACGCAATAGATTGTTGGTCAATTCATCGCCTAAGCGGACTTCAATCGTCTGATCTGGTATCCCAATCAATTTAGCTAAATCATCATTTTGATCGACCAATGAATAAAGTGACTTCAATTGGTCAACGTTTTTAATGGTTGCTGGATTGATCAGATTCATTTTACCATCGACATAGAAACGCTCTTGCGCAGCCTTTTTCAAGACATTGCCAAAAATATTCAGAAAGCCAGTTGGCGTCCCTAAATATTGGGCCAACAATTGTGGAATGTCACTACGTAATCGTCTGATCACGTCAGTTAGCGGTAAACCAACCAATTGATCATTAATAATTCGAATAGCCTTCTCTAAGCTGTCGCTATCCAGCTCATGTGGCAAAGTGAAGATTTGATTCTCCACCGCGCCATTATCAGTCACTAAAATTGCCATGACTTGCTGGTCACCTAATGGCACTAAACGAAAACCAGTCAACCGTGAATCACGTAACTCAGGTCCTAATGAAATCGCCGTATAGCTCGTCAAACTTGATAAAATTTTCGCCGATTGCGCAATAATTTGATCAATTTGATGATAACTTTGATCAAATGATGTTTCGATCACGGCTAAATCACTGGCAGCGACACTACTAGGCTCAACTAAATGATCCAAGTAGTAGCGATAACCCTTGGTCGACGGAATACGTCCGGAAGATAAATGTGTTTTTTCAATTAAACCCATATCCTCTAAACGAACCATTTCATTACGAACGGTTGCTGAACTAACGTGCATAGGTAGTTGCTCGAGTAGCTTTTTCGAACCGACAGGCTGACCACTTTCAGTATACAAACGGACAATTTCCTTTAAGATAACTAGTTGTCGCTTGGTCAGCATTCGAACCACCTCTTTTTAGCACTTGATACATTTGAGTGCTAACACAATTATTAATATACCAACTCTACCCATTTAAGTCAAGGCAACAGCTGGTTTTTCCGTTAAATTCCTTTAAAATCAGTCCTACGACGGAGAAAAGTGACTTCACCAAAAAATCGCCACTTCTGCGGTAGCGATTTTTGCGCTTTAGCTGAGATTCAAAAGCTTAGCTAAAGCGTGCTTTTAGTCAGCTAACACTAGGTTTCGTCATCCATTAAAAAGGCCTGGAACACTTCGTTACCCATGAACTCACCACGGCGAGTTAAATGAATATGCTCTGCATCTTCCGCCAATAACCCCCGCGCAACTAATTTAGCAATAATTGTGCCATAAAGTTCCGCCATGGGTAACCCAAATTTTTGGGCAAAACGGGCTTTACTGACCCCAGCGACTGTCCGTAAGCCGAGAAACATTTCTTCCTCAATCTGTTCACTACGTGGCAACACATGACGCTGTAATACAGGCACATGCCCCGCGTGTAACGGCGTCAAGTATTGTTGGATCGGACCAAAATTTTGGTAACGTTCCTTGCCTAAGTAACCGCTGGCCCCGGCACCGAAACCAAAGTAATTATCATTACGCCAATAGGTTAAGTTATGTTGCGATTGATAGCCTGGCTTCGCAAAATTACTAATTTCGTACTGCGGTCGCCCAGCTTGAGTAAATTTATTCAACGCTAATTCATACATATCTGCTTCCACATCTTCTGATGGCAAGTGTAACTTACCTTGGCGCATTAAATTATAGAACATCGTTTTACGTTCTAAAATAAGTGAATAAGTCGAATAATGCGGTAGATCTAGTGCAATTGCTTTGTCCAGACTATCGGTAAAATCAGCCATACTTTGACCAGGTAAGCGAAAAATAAGATCAATGCTAATATTTTCAAAGCCGACTTTGCGCGCGTTGGCAATGGCCGTGTAGACATCCGCACTGCGATGAATACGACCAATTTTTTTCAGCACATCATCATTAAATGACTGTACGCCAATACTTAAGCGGTTTACGCCATGTTCGTGCAAAACTGATAATTTGTCCGTTGTCAACAGATCATTGGGATTAGCTTCACAGGTGAACTCCTGCCCAGTGAACGGCAGAATCTCTTGTATACCACTTAATAAGCGGTCCAATTGTGTCGGCGTCAAGGTCGTTGGTGTTCCACCGCCCACATAGAGGGTGTCAATTGTCTGCTCCGGATGAGCCGCTGTCACCAAGCGCATTTCTTGTAGCAAGCATTCAACGTAATCATCCACTGGCTGGCCAGCGAGGAAGACTTTGTTAAAATCGCAATAATAACAAATGTGCTCACAAAATGGAATGTGAATATAAGCGCCGGTCATAGACTCACCTGACCACTATGATTGGTAAAATAAGCTCGGCTATGCTGCTCGTCTTGTTGCAGTTGCGTCACTAGCCCAGCCGCGTCAGCAAATTTGATTTCGCCGCGTAAACGGGTAAACCAGGCCACTTGTACCTGCTCACCGTAAACCATTTGGTCAAAGTCAAAAACATACAGCTCCACTGTCACAGCATTTTTATCGCCAAAGGTCACATTACGGCCAATTGAGCCCATACCTAAATACCAACGCCCAGCAAGCGCAATTTTCACGGCGTAAATACCGATGCCAGGAACGTGCTGTGCTGGATCAATCGCTAAATTAAGCGTTGGGAAACCAATCGTCCGTCCGCGCGCTAAACCGTGTACGACCACACCAGCATTGCGGTAAGGATAGCCTAACAACGTATTGGCCTGATCAACGTTCCCAGCCTTGATGGCCGCACGGATCGCTGTTGAACTAATTTTGGCGGCGGCTGCTTCTTGCTTAGCGACCTGAACAACATCAAAACGGCCTTGTGCATACTGCACTAAATCCTGCATTGTCGCTTTTTCTGGCCCAAAAGTATAATCAAAGCCAGCAACTGCTACCTGCGCGTGAAAACCAACAATATATTGATCAACAAATTCAACGGGTGTCAACGCACCAAGTGCCGAAGTAAACTCGACAATATATAAAATATCAACGCCTAAAGCAGCCATTAATTCGGCTTTCATTGTTGGCGTCGTTAAGTATTTCATTTGTTCTGAATCTAACTGGCTAAATACCAGTCCAGGATGTTGATTAAACGTCATCACCGCCAACGGAATCTGCCGTTCACGGGCAACAGCTGCCGCTTGTTTGATGACTGCCTGATGACCTAAATGGACACCATCAAAAAAGCCCAACGTTAAGACAACGGGCGTGGCCACAATTTGCGCCACTGTATATGGATGATGAATGCGAACGATCTTCATTTAACCTAAACTCCAATCTCAATAAAATTCTTTATAACCAGATTAGTGTTCGCGCCACTGAACGCATTTTAGAACACTTGCTCTTAGTCATTAGCTAGAAACATTTTAACCGGCTGTAACAGATGGGAATACTCAGCATGAGGTTGATACAATGCCTTGATCTTACCTGCATAAACCAGTGCGATCACTTCATTTAAAGGAGTTACTTCAGCCCGCGGCAAAAAGGCCCCATGCTGGACTTTATCCCACTGTTCCGCCGTTAATTCTGCCTTTGGATACGCACTTAACGCTGATTCCATTGGCCGCAAAACGGTCGCTAATTGATTATCAGCGCATAGTTGCGCAACAGTTGCTAGATCAACGGTGTCGGTCAGAGCAAAGCCACCACTCTGGACACGCGTTAAAGCTGACATTACTGCCGCAACACCTAACTTTCGGCCTAAATCGACAGCTAGGGTGCGGACATAGGTTCCCTTAGAACAGCGTACTTCAAAGCGGAATTTTTGGGTACCAGCTGTAGCATCAAATTCAGGCTCACTCAGCCGGGTAAAAGCACTGATCGTTACCTGCCGCTGTGGTCGTTCCACCGTTTCGCCAGCGCGAGCATAATCGTATAAGCGCCGCCCCTTGACTTTAACCGCTGAAAACATTGGTGGAATTTGGGTGATTGGGCCAATAAAAGCCGCCATTTGTTGATCGATTTGTGTCGGCGTAAATGCAGCTGCTAATGGTGTTTGTTCAACAACCTCGCCATCTAGATCCTCTGTCGTTGTTGCAAAACCTAACGTAACTTCACCTTGATACGTTTTACCGCCAGCAACTAAATAATCGACAACTTTAGTAGCTGACCCAATGCAAATCGGCAAAACGCCGTCTACATTCGGATCAAGCGTCCCGCCATGACCTACTCGTCTTGTATGTAACAAGTGGCGAATTTGAGCGTCACAATCATGGCTGGTCATGCCGCGTGGTTTATATAGTGGTAAAATTCCGTTCATTATTGTTCCTCCGCACTTCTGATTCACTTGCAAACTAAATCATTATAGCACACTTAGCTATTTTACTAAGCTAGTGTTCAACGCAAAAGCAGGACTAAGGTAAAAAGCTACCCTAGCCCTGCTTAAGCAAAATTAACGTTCTTCACGGTGCAACTGATTGATCAATTCATCGATTCGACTACCATATTGAACTGATTCATCCCGCGCAAAAGTTAGCTCAGGAATCTTAAATAAACGAATCCGTTGACCTAATTCCATCCGAATTAAGCCAGTCGCTTTTTCTAAGCCCCGTTGCGCTTTTTCACCGTCACCGGCTTTGTCGGAAAGAATACTGTAATAAATCGTTGCTTGTTGTAAATCACCGGTGACGTGGACACCAGTAATGGTGACCCCTTCGACCCGGGGATCACGCACCCGCTTCAATAAAATGTCCGACGTTTCTTTTTGAATTTCTTGCGAAACGCGGCCAATTCGATATTGTGCCATTGCGCACCTCCACTCTCAAAACAGGTAGTTAACTTAGTGACGTTTAAAAACTACTTAACTGGAACTTCTTCCATAATGTAGACTTCAATTTGGTCACCGTCTTCAACATTATTGTAGTTCTCGATCATCAAGCCGCCTTCAAAGCCTTGTTTGACTTCTTTAACGTCGTCTTTTAGATGCTTCAAACTAGCAATTTTGCCTTCATTAATGACGATTCCGTCACGAATCAAGCGAATACTAGAATCTCGTTTAACCAAACCAGAAGTAACGATAAAGCCGGCAATAGTCCCAACTTTAGAAACTTTATAAGTTTGACGAACATCCAATTGACCAATAACCTTTTCTTGATAAGTTGGTTCTAGCATGCCCTTCATCGCTGTTTCAACTTCATCGATTGCGTTATAAATGACGTTGTGTAAACGAATATCAACATCTTCGGTAGTTGCTTGGTCTTTAGCACGTGGTGTTGGCCGTACATTGAAACCAATGATAACCGCATTACTAGCAGCAGCTAAGGTGACATCACTTTCGTTGATGGCCCCAACAGCTTCATGAATAATGTTAATACGGACGCCTTCAACCTCAATTTTTTGTAAACTATTGGCTAAAGCTTCAACAGAACCTTGAACGTCTGCCTTGATAATGATATCGACTTCTTTAAGTTGACCTTCTTGCATCGTCTCAAATAAGTTATCCAAGGTAACATGTTTAGTCCGATTACGTTGTGCCAAAACAGCTTGTTTAGCACGTTCTTCACCAGCAGCCCGAGCAGTTTTTTCATCTTCAAAGACGATAAATTTATCCGCTGATTCAGGTACATCACTTAAGCCAGTGATTTCAACTGGTGTCGATGGCTTAGCTTCCTTGATGCGGCGACCGCGATCGTTAGTCATAACCCGGACACGACCAAAGGTATTACCAACAACAATTGGATCACCGATCCGTAAAGTCCCTTGTTGAACTAAGAGTGAGGCAACCGCGCCTTTACCCTTATCCAAACGAGCTTCGATAACCGTACCAGCACCCTTTTGGTTCGGGTTAGCCTTCAGTTCCAACATGTCAGCTTCCAACAAGATCATTTCCAATAACTCGTCTAAGTTCTTACCGAATTTAGCAGAAATTGGGACGAAAATGGTTTCGCCACCCCAGTCTTCAGGAATCAAGCCGTATTCAGTCAATTGCTTCATGACGTGGTCTGGATTAGCATTAGGCTTATCGATCTTGTTAACCGCAACAATAATTGGTGCATTCGCTGCCTTGGCATGGTTGATAGCTTCAATGGTCTGTGGCATAACGCCGTCATCGGCCGCAACCACCAAAACAATAATATCAGTCACATCAGCACCGCGCGCCCGCATATCAGTGAAGGCCGCATGTCCTGGTGTATCCAAGAAAGTGATTTGACGATCTTTAGACTTAACTTGATAAGCACCAATTGCCTGAGTGATCCCGCCAGCTTCGCCTTCAGTAACGTTAGTATGCCGTAACTTGTCCAGCAATGTCGTTTTACCATGATCGACGTGGCCCATAATGGTTACTACTGGTGGCCGGTTTTCTTGATACTTGGTATTCGCTTCTTCAGCTGCAAAGAATTTGTCCAAATCAGAAATATCAACTTCGACTTTTTCTTCAGCTTCAATCCCATAATCCGCCGCCAAAACCTCGATCGTATCTTTTTCCAAAGATTGGTTTTGATTAACCATAACACCCATCATGAATAATTTTTTGATGATTTCGGCTGGTTCACGGTGAATTAACTTCGCAATATCTTGAACGTTCATGCCTTCAGTATATTGTAATACTTCTGGCAAAGCACGGTCTTTACGCGTTGTTGCTGGAATGACTGAATGATTTTGACGTTTATTGCGCCGGTTACGCTTCTTGTTGAAACGACCACCGCCGCCAGCATTACCACCAAAACGACTGCTACCACGGCCACCGCGATTATTATTGTTGCCAAAACGGCTGTTAGTATTGCGGTTACCAGCAGCAGTATTGCTACCAGTGCCACCTTGATTACGGTTATTACCACTACGAACCGTATTATTAGTGGAACTGATTGGTTTAGCAGCATTAACTGGTGCCCGATTATCATCACGATGTTGTGGATTCGGTGCTACCCGGTTATTACTTGCAGAAACTCGCGGTTTGTTGTTGTGATTATTATTATTATGGTTATAACGATCATTGCGATTTTGTGAATGGTTGTTATTACCATGTTGATTCTGGTTGCTGTGTCCTTGATAATTACGGTTCGGTTGGTTGCGCTCACGGTCATTATGTTCACGCTCATTGTGCTGTTGTGGACGTGCTTCATGACTATGTTCGTTACGCGTCGGTTGTTGTGGGCGAGCTGCCTGTTCGTGTGTTGGCGCTGCCTTTTGGGTGTGATCCACCGGCTGAGTATTTGGCGTATTGGCCACCTTTCCGCCACTGATCGCATTGCGCAAGGTTTTCTCTTGTGCATCATCGATCGTGGACATATGATTCTTGACATCAAATCCTGCTTTTTTTGCTTGATCAATCACTACTTTTGATTGAATATCTAATTCTTTTGCTAATTCGTAGATACGTTTTTTACCCATATCTTCACGCTCCCTACGTTTTCAGTAAGGCAATGAGCCGGTGGGCAAAACCTGGCTCGGTCAGACCAACAATCGTTCGTGGACGTCCTAGCGCTTGGCTCATTGCTTGTTTTGTGAAGGCTGTTATCACCGGTACATGATAAAATTCGCCTTTAGCGTTAAATTTATCACGTGTGGCTTGACTAGCATCAGCGGCGACCAAAACCAGCATGACTTTCTGCTGTTGGATCGCCTTTAAAACTAAGCCTTCACCCATTGTCAATGCACCTGCTCGTAAACTTAATCCTAACAGGTTTAATGCTTTTTGATTATTTTCCATTTTTATCGCCAAAAAGTTCTTTGCGGGCTTTTTGATGTTTAACATAAGCTAATAATTCATTATAAAAATCATCGTCAACGCTGGCGTTTAAAGCCTTATCTAAGATGTGCTTTTTTGCCGCTTCCTCAATTGCCGCTGGTTCCAATGAAACATAAGCGCCACGACCAGATTTTTTACCAGTCGGATCAACGGCTACTTCGCCTTCCTTACTACGAACGACGCGCACCATTTCTTTTTTAGGCTTCATTTCGTTACTGACGACATCTTTACGCATCGGGATTTTTCTTGGTTTCATACTCAAGTTAGCTCCTTTTCCGATAATTAATCGTTAGCATCAGCGGTGTCATCAGGGACAGTTGGTGCTGTATTGTCAGCTGAATCGTCGACGGTTGTCGTGTCAGGAACGGTTGGTACCTCATCAGCAGGCAACTTGGTTGTGGTTTCATCGGAAACTGTTGGTGCAGCCGCTGCTTCTGCAGTAGCACTAGTTTCATCTGGAACCGTTGGTGCAACTGCAGCTTCTGTGGTATCACTAGTTTCATCAGTCTTATTAGCCAATTCATCAGCTTCAGTTTCTGACTTGATATCGATCTTGTAGCTCGTCAACTTCGCCGCTAAGCGCGCATTTTGCCCACGTTTACCAATTGCTAATGACAGTTGATAATCAGGGACGATCACTGTAACGGCTTTATCGTTGGTTGGGTCAAATGTAACATTAACCACTTGCGCTGGGTTCAGCGCGTTAGCAATATATTCGGCTGGATCATCCATCCATTCAATGATATCCATGTTTTCACCAGATAATTCATTGACAATGGCTTGAACCCGCTGACCACGCGGCCCAACACAGGTACCAACTGAGTCAACATTAGCGTCATGGCTACGAACAGCCATCTTTGTCCGATCACCAGCTTCGCGCGCAATTGAAACAATTTCTACAGTACCATCATAAATTTCTGGTACTTCTTGTTCAAATAACCGCTTAACTAAATCAGGATGGGTCCGACTCACATAAACTTGTGGGCCCTTAGGCGTATTTTCAACCTTGGTAACATAAACTTTAATGCGATCATGTGGTTCGTAGTGTTCGTTAGGCATTTGGTCACTTTTAGCAAGAATAGCTTCAATCTTACCTAAATTAACGTAAATATACCGACTATCACGCCGTTCTACGACCCCTTGCATGATTTCATTTTCATACTTAATGTACTGATCGTAAATAATATTACGTTCAGCTTCGCGTACTCGCTGCATGATAACTTGCTTAGCCGTTTGGGCGGCAATTCGGCCGAAGTCCTTTGGTGTGACCTCAAAACGAATATCATCGCCAACTTCGTAAGCCTCGTTGATGGTCAAAGCTTCCTTCAAACTGACTTCTAAACGTGAATCAAAAACTTCATCAGTCACTTCCTTGACCGCATACACATGGATGTCGCCTTTTTTATTATCAAATTCAACTTCCACGTTTTGTGCTTGACCATAATTACGCTTGTATGCTGACGCTAAGGCCGCTTCTAATGCTTCGATCACAACTTCTTTTTTAACGCCTTTTTCAGATTCAAGTGCATCCAAGGCACTTAACATTTCCTTGCTCATGCTAACTGTTTCCTTCCCGATTAAAATTCGATGGCTAATCTAGCTTGCGCAATTTGTTGCCGCGCAAAAGTAAATTCCTTACGCCGGGTTTTGACTTTAACTGATAACGTTAATTCATCAGGCGTTACCGCCGTCAATGTTCCTTCATAAATCTTCGCACCAGCGACTGCTTGATACAGCGAAATATGGACATAACTGTTCAAAGCGCGCTGATAATCAGCTTCCTTTTTCAAAGGTCGTTCAGCGCCTGGCGATGAAACTTCTAGATAATAAGCTTGCGGAATCGGGTCCGGATCTATTGAATCCAGCGTTTCACTAATTTCTTCACTGATCATGGCACAATCTTCAAGAGTGATACCAGCAGGTTTATCAATATAAACCCGTAAATACCAGCTTTTTCCTTCTTTAACAAATTCAATATCAACTAATTCGAAATGGTGACTGTCCACGATTGGTTGGACAACATCTTGGACTCTTTCAACAACCGAGCTCAAACCATTGCCTCCTTTTCGCAATTATAGTTTGTTCCTATCTGGAACGATTGCTGCTCAATACCGAGCCACCGCGGTTAAAACAACTTTTATACGGTGGCCTTATCTTTTAGTAAACTGGCTTTATCCAATAAAAAGAGTGAGCATCGCTGCTCACTCGACCAAAGTCTCTAAATACTTTATTATAATACCACAAATTCGGTCGTGACGCAACTTGCACACTGATTTACATCATATCAAACAGTGATAACTGATTCTCATCTGGTAAATCTTCCAAAACACGATTTTCGGTTAAATAATCGATCAATGTTTTTGAGACCTTGCCCCGCTTGCTTAGATCCTCTTTAGACAGAAAAGGTTTTTCTTCACGCGCGGAGACAATTTGCTTAGCCACGTTCATCCCTAAACTAGGAACCGCCCGGAATGGCGCTAACAATGTTTTACCATCATCCTCGATCAAAAATTCAGCAGCATCAGAACGAGTGACGTCAACCATCTCAAAATTGAAACCACGCTCGATCATCTCGTTTGCCAGTTCCAACACAGTCAACAGGTTCTTTTCCTTGGCTGAAGCATCCATCCCTTTGTCAGTGATTTCCTTCATCGCTGCCTTAACCGCATCTTTACCACGGGACATAGCAACCAAATCAAAATCATCCGCCCGAACAGTGAAATACGCGGCGTAATACAAGATGGGGTAATAAACTTTGAAATAGGCCACTCGTAACGCCATCAAAATATACGCAGCAGCATGCGCCTTCGGGAACATATACTTAATTTTTAAACAAGAGTCGATGTACCAATCCGGCACATTATCATTATCGCGCATCGCTTGCTGCCAATCATCAGGGATCCCGCGCCCTTTACGCACGTGTTCCATAATATTAAAGGCCATTGAAGCGTCCATGCCGTAGTGAATTAAATCTAACATAATGTTATCCCGACAACCGATAACGTCTTTTAATGTGACAATGCCTTTTTGAATCAATTCTTCGGCGTTACCTAACCAAACATCGGTCCCATGGGATAGTCCAGAAATTTGTAGTAGTTCTGAGAAAGTCGTTGGATTAGTCTCTTCCAACATCCCACGAACAAAGCGTGTCCCAAATTCAGGAATACCCAGCGTGCCAGTTTTTGATCCAATTTGCTCCGGCGTTACACCTAACACCTCAGTACTAGAAAACAACGACATCACCTTCGGATCCACGGGCGGAATTGATTTAGGCTCAATTCCGGAAAGATCCTGCAGCTTACGGATCATTGTTGGATCATCATGGCCTAAAATATCCATTTTTAAAATATTGTCATGAATTGAATGGAAATCAAAATGACTGGTGCGCCATGACGCGTTTTGATCATCAGCAGGGTACTGAATCGGCGTAAAGTCATAGATATCCATATAATCAGGCACAATTAAAATACCCGCTGGATGCTGGCCAGTAGTCCGCTTAACCCCAGTGGTCCCCTTGGCTAGACGATCAACTTCAGCACCACGGTAAGTAGCGCCAGTATCACGTTCGTACGCCTTAACGTAGCCATAACCAGTTTTGTCAGCTACTGTGCCGATGGTGCCGGCACGGAATACATTATTTTCACCAAATAAAACCTTCATATAGTTATGTGCGATTGGCTGATAGTCACCCGAGAAATTTAAATCAATATCGGGCACTTTATTCCCTGTGAAACCTAAGAACGTTTCAAATGGAATATCGTGGCCATCTTTTTCTAACTCAGCACCACAGTCAGGACATTTCTTATCCGGCAGATCATAACCCGACCCATATTCCCCTTTGGTGTAAAACTCAGAATAATGACAATGAGCGCACCGGTAATGTGGTGGCAGTGCGTTGATCTCGGTGATACCGGCCAAATAAGCGACTAAGCTAGAACCAACTGAACCACGCGAACCAACCAAATAACCATCTTTATTACTTTTTGACACCAATTTTTGGGCAATCAAATAATGGACCGCAAAGCCGTTACCAATAATACTTTTTAATTCTTGCTCAATTCGGTCAGCCACAATTTTCGGTAATTCTTCACCATATAGCTTATAGGCTAAAGTATAGGTCATATTTTTGATATCATCTTCAGCGCCCGGCATTTTAGGCGTATACAACTTGTTTTTAACTGGTGAGATCTCATCGATATCGTCAGCGATTGCATTGGGATTAGTTACCACTAACTGCTTTGCAACATCGTCACCGAGAAATTGAAATGACTTTAGCATTTCATCGGTTGAACGGAAATGAACATCCGGCAAATTAATTCGGTTCAGCGGATTAGCGCCACCTTGCGAATTAATCAAGATTTTGCGGTAAATTTTGTCTTCTGGATTTAGATAATGCGTATCCCCAGTAGCGACTACCGGCTGCTTTAATTCCTCACCAATTTTGACGATATTGCGGATAATATCTTCTAGATCACCATTATTTTTGACCAACTCACGCTCTAATAATGGCGCATAAACTGGCTTAGGCATTACTTCAAGGTAATCATAGAATTTTGCTTTGTCACGTGCTTCGTTGTAGCCTTTTTGCATCATTGCCGTAAAAACTTCACCACTGGAACAGGCCGAACCAACTAAAATACCTTCACGATATTGGTTGACCAAACTCCGTGGCATTCGCGGTAAACGGTAGAAATATTTGATCATTGACAATGAAACTAGTTTAAACAAGTTCTTCAAGCCGGCTTGGGTCTGTGCCAATAAAATTGCGTGGAACGGCCGCGCCTGCTTGTAAGCATCATTTTCACCAACGCGATCATTTAATTGATCAACGTAGTTCATTTGATAATGCTGCTTAGCTTCTTTTAAGAAAATATACAGTAAACGCCCAGTTGATTCGGCATCGGCATTAGCCCGATGATGGTGTTCCAAGCTAACTTTAAACCGTTTGGCCAAAGAATCGAGCTTATGATTTTTGAATTCAGGATGCAACATCCGCGCCAATTCCAAAGTATCGATCACGGGGACATCAATTTGGCCCATCTGATGACGCGTATAGCCCGCATTTAAGAAGCCAACATCAAACGTAACATTATGCCCGACTAAAATCGTCCCCGCATAAAACTCTTTAAACTTGGCAAATGCGGCTTCTTCCGTATTGGCGCCGCGCACCATCTCATCGGTAATACTCGTTAAATTAATTGTCGTATCCGATAGCGGATGCACCGGGTCGATAAATTCTTCAAATTCAGCAATGACTTCACCGTGCTTCATTTTAACCGCAGCTAATTCAATAACTGAATCGTAAACCGCCGATAAACCAGTAGTTTCGGTATCAAAAACCACATACTCGGTGTCGTCATTTAGTGGTGTGTGGTCTAGATTATAGGCAATTGGCACCCCATCATCGACAATATTAGCCTCGACCCCGTATAAAATTTTAACGCCATTTTTATTACCTGCGGCATGTGCTTCAGGAAAAGCCTGCAGCGCCGCGTGATCAGTAATAGCAATTGCTTTTTGGCCCCATTTAGCCGCTTGGGCCACATAATCAGAAATACTATTGGTAGCGTCCATTTGGCTCATGTTGGAATGCAAATGTAACTCAACCCGTTTTTGGCCTTCTGGTGCAGTATCTTGGCGGGCAGCGTGTTTAACTTCTTGCATATCGCGGGCATTGACTACTAAATCACGCATGAAGTTATCCTCTTGCACGCTACCTTTGACCTTGACCCAGATTCCTTTTTTCATAGCCGCAAAAATGGCTTCGTCCTCATCGCCGCGTGAGAATTTTTTGACTGTAAACGATGACGTGTAGTCGGTCATTTTAAAGATCAATAATTGCCGTTTTGAACGTAAAACTCGAATTTCTAAATCAAAAACATAGCCTTCGATCACCAGCGAATTTTCTTCTTCTTGAATATCGATCATCCGCCGCACTGGCTCGTTAGGATTAATACTGCGGCCCATGGTGATTGGCCCAGTAATTGTTTTTTCACTGGACTGCTGCCGTTGCTGTGCAGCTTGTTGCAACGAGGCCGCTGCTTGTTGCGCCATGGCAGCGTCCTTTTTCGCCTTAGCTGCTTGGAAAGCCTCAATCTTCGCCTGTGAAGCTGACTCATCGATCATGGCGTGAATTGACAATTTCGGGAAACCAACATCGGTATAAGTGGCTTCAATCGGCCCTAGCGCCTGGGTAGTCAAAAAGTTTTTAACAATTTCATTATCCGCCAATAACATCACCCGGCCATCGTCCAGATAAGGCTGTTCTTTTTCACATAATTCTTGAATCAACGACGAGGTAATGCCACTGGTTTTCACTACGTAGGTCCAGTAATCCCCTAAATTTTGATCTGTTAATTGCGGTGTCCGCGTTCGAATGGTTAATTTCACCTTGGCAATTGCGCTAAATGCTTGCTGCAAATGCTGGCCGAGATCGATAAATAACGGGTACGGCAAAATATCAGCGAATTCCAAATAGAACTGCCAAACTTGTGAACGTTGATGGACCACCACTTTACTCACTTTAGCAGCATTAAAAAATTGTTCATTTTCAGCAGTGACGTCTAACTTAATTTGTTCGCGCAGTTGATTAAATAATTCTGTTTCACTTAAACTCAACGCAGCCATCCTTCCAAATTAAAACTTAATTAAGAAAAGAGTCGAACGGCGTTGTTTGGCTTAACCCAAACGATGGCGCTACCGTTCCACTCTTATCCACTGTATTTAAGTCGTGTTCGAAAATTAATACTGATCTTCTTGCACAACTAATTTTGCTGAACCGTACTTAGAAAAGCACCGTTCGTGCAACTCAATAACACTTTAGCAAATGCTAGTTGACTGTACTATGAAGTAACCGCCAACCATTTTTTAACATTCACTTTAGTTTAACCTAATTTACTAACAGGTCAACTTACTTCAATAGAATTTTGATAGTATTAACTAATTCTGACATTTGAACCTCAATCGTTTCACCAGTTTTACGTAACTTGATTTCGACGATGCCTTCGCTTGCTTTTTTACCGACCGTGACCCGAACTGGTAAACCAATCAAGTCAGATTCAGCAAATTTAACGCCCGCACGTTCTTTGCGATCATCAACTAAGACACTATAGCCAGCGTCCTCAAGCGTCGTTTCTGCTTCGGCCGCCAGGTTAACTTGGTCCTTATTTTTAACATTAACTGGAATAACGTGAATCGCGTATGGCGCAATGTTTTGCGGCCAAACTAAGCCATTATCATCAGCTTGTTGCTCAGCAATTGCCGTCAATAAGCGGCTAACCCCAATACCATACGAACCCATGATCAAAGGCTGACTACGACCATTTTCATCTAAGAAGGTGGCGTTCATCACTTTAGAATAGCGCGTACCTAATTTGAAGACATGCCCAATTTCAATGCCTTTAGTGAACTTTAAGACGCCTTCACCATCAGGCGAAACTTCGCCTTCCTTGACGAAACGTAGGTCAGCATAAGCTTCTGGCGTGTAATCACGGTCAGCATTAACGTTTAAATAATGGAAACCATCTTCACTGGCACCCATCACCACATTCGCCAAATGCTGCATGCTAAAGTCAGCCAATAACCGAACTTCTTTTGCCAAATTAACTGGACCAAGGGAACCAAAATTAGCGCCCATGTACTTAACCGCGTGTTCATCAGTGGCTAGGTCAAGTTTGTCAGCTTCCAAATAGTTTTTCAGCTTAACTGGATTGATTTCATAATCACCACGAACTAACACTAGAACAGGTTGTTCATCGGCAATGAATAACATACTTTTAGCGGTTTTGGTAACATCAACGTTTAACAGATCAGCAACTTCAGCAATCGTTTTAGCGCCAGGTGTGGCTACTTTTTCTAGGTCGGCTGGGACTTCAGTAACTTTTTTGTTCAAAGTTAAGCTAGTCGCCATATCCAAGTTAGCCGCATAATCCCCCGCATCCGAGTAAACAATCGTATCTTCACCGATGGCAGCTGGCGCAGAAAATTCAACGGAGTCCTTGCCACCCATAGCACCAGCATCCCCGATAATGGCACGATAGTCGAGGCCACAACGATCAAAAATTGTGCGGTAGGCCGTTTCCATTTGGCGGAAAATCTTATCTAAATCAGCAATATTTGCTGTAAAGGAATAGGCATCCTTCATGATAAATTCACGACCGCGTAATAAGCCTGCCCGTGGCCGTTTTTCATCACGATATTTTGGTTGGATTTGATAAAGTACTTGCGGTAACTTCTTATATGAATTCAAGTTATCCCGGACTAGGTCAGTAAATGATTCCTCGTGGGTTGGGCCTAAAATAAAATCACGCTCATGGCGATCTTGGAACTTAAACAGTTCAGGGCCATATGTTGCGTAGCGCCCAGATTCTTGCCACAATTCGGCAGGAATTAATTCTGGCATCAGCATTTCAACCGCGTCGATCTTATCCATTTCTTCTTCAATGATATGATTTATTTTCTGCAAGACTTTATAAGCTAATGGCAAATAACTATAGATACCAGCACTCATTTGCCGAATGTAGCCCGCCCGTAACATCATTTGATGCGACTTAGAATCTGCATCACTTGGGGTTTCTTTTAATGTGGGAATAAAAACTTTTGACTGTTTCACGATGTCTGCTCCTTTTTTACGTCATACTGCGGCCGACAGCCGGGTACCACGTTTACAACTTTTCTAACTATGTTTGAATTTAGCGCATAAAGAACCGCTGAAAATCATTCCAAGTAACCGCAATGATCAACAACAACATTAAGGCAAAACCAACTAAGGTAATGATGCCTTCTTTTTCTGGATCTAGTGGTTTGCGTCGGATGGCTTCAATGATATTCAGTAATAACTTACCACCGTCTAACGCAGGAATCGGCAATAAGTTCATGATTGCAATACTAATTGACAATAGCCCCATCAGATTAAGAATCGTGGTGAAGCCCATTTTAGTCGCTTGTGAGGTCATTGAATACATCGCCACTGGGCCACCAAAATTATTGATATTAAAACCATGAACAAACATACCACCAATCGTGCTTAGTGTATTCGTTAAAATCTGCCAAGTATAGGTAAAACCATAAGCCATTTTGGCACTGACTGAATGATCCTGGGCAACGGCAACACCGATAACGCCAACTTTTTCGCCATTGCTAGTCGTTGCTTTCGGCGTTAGTTTTACGGTACTTGTTTGCCCACTGCGCTTTACGGTCAACTTAATCTGTTTGTTTGGATACTTATTGATTTGTTGCGCAATATCAATAAAGGTTGCCGTCTTCTGGCCGTTAACAGCCGTCACGTGATCACCGCTTTTTAAGCCGGCTTTTTGGGCTACTGAATCAGCTTGAATCGCACCTAATTGATTAGAATCTGAACGCGCCACACCACCTGCGAGAAAAGCCACCAGCATGAAGGTCAAAATACCGAGGATAAAATTGTTCATTACCCCAGCGATATTGATCATCATCCGCCGCAAAATTGACACTGATTGAAATTGAACATCAACCGGCGCAATTTGGACTTCAGTCCCTGTTTTTTCAATGATCGTGGCGTCATGGCTGACCGGATAACGTTTTAGATTATCCTCGTCACCATTTTCATAACCACTAATAAACAGATCTTGCTGCAGGTCACTTTGCGCAACTTCAAACGGAATACCGTCGTTTAACATGACCTTCTGGCTGGCGTTGATCCGCGTTACTTTTTGATCAGCACCTAGCGTCAACGTTACCGGTGTTCCTGGCTGCAGTTCATCGTCTTCGTCATCCTGTAAACCAGCCATACGCACATAACCACCTAAAGGTAATAAGCGTAAGGTATAAGTCGTACCGTTATAACGTTTGGCTAACAATTTGGGGCCCATGCCGATAGAAAATTCACGCACCAAAACCCCGGCCCGTTTGGCAAAGTAGAAATGGCCAAATTCGTGCACGATGACGATCGCACCGAATATTAATATAAATACAATTAAGGTCTCCACACAATTGCCCCTTTCTCAGACTGGCAGTCGGTCACTAAATCAAGGTAAATAAATGAAGGATCGGTAATACAAATAGTAAACTATCAAAGCGATCTAAAATACCACCGTGACCTGGCAGAATCTTACCAGAGTCTTTGACACCATAGTGGCGCTTATACGATGATTCGACTAAATCACCTAACTGTCCGCAAATCGAGAAAATAAACGTAAAGAAAATCATCGTTGGTAGTGAGTATAACTGAATTTCTGGTACGAACGCCACAAAAACGCCGCCAATGATCACTGCGCAAAGTGTCCCACCAATCGAGCCTTCCCAAGTTTTATTGGGACTGACTTGCGGTGCTAACTTGTGTTTACCTAATTTGCGCCCAATTTGATAAGCCCCAATATCAGTAGCCCAAATCGTGAACAAAATATAAAACAGCATCATTAAGCTTTCTTGACGGGCAGCAATGAAATAGTGAAAGCCTAAACCAATATAGACTGCAGCAATTCCGGTTACACCAACATCATCAAAGTTAACGCGATTTTTCGAAAATACCATGTGGACCAACATCAACATGATGACTAAGTAAAATATAAATAAACGGTTAGTTCCAGCTGGTAACCAGGTGTTCGGGACCATGATCACTAATACTGCTATTGCACCAAGTAGCGCCTCAAGTGAAACAATGATTTTTTTGCGCATAATGAAAATTTCCGAAATACCAACTAAACCTAGAACAATCGCCATGATGTCAAAAGTAATTCCGCCGATCAAGACGATGGGGATGAAGATAATTAATGCAATAACTGCAGTTATAACACGTTGTCGCATTCAGGTAACAACTCCTTTTTCAATTAAATAGGTGACGTTCCATAACTAAACGTCTTTTTAAAAGTTCATTTCTTAATGCCACCAAAACGGCGATCACGCTTTTGATAAGCCAAAATAGCGGCTTCCAATTCTTGATCATCAAAATCTGGCCATAGTGCATCGGTGAATACTAATTCGCTGTAAGCAATTTGCCATAATAAAAAATTGGAAATGCGCTCTTCACCACTGGTGCGGATCAACAAATCAGGATCTGCGTATTCGCCCAGTGATGCGGTCATCATCGCAGCGGCGACTTGTTGCTCATCAATGGCTGTCGGATCAAGTTCACCGGCAGCTGCTTGTTGCGCCAATTTTTGCACCGCGGTGACAATTTCGGCACGACTACCATAATTCAGGGCAAAATTAAGCACCATGCCAGTATTTTTTGCAGTTTCGGCCATGGCGTTACGGACAGCCTTTTGCGTTTTAGCTGGTAACTGATCAACGTAACCCATCACATTGACCCGCACGTTTTGTTCAATCAGCTCCGGGACAAACGTATCAAAAAAATCAACTGGCAGCTGCATTAAATAGTTGACCTCATCATCAGGTCGTTTCCAATTTTCAGTTGAGAAAGCGTACAGAGTCAAGACTTTAACACCTAAGTCACTAGCATGTCGAGTCACCCGTTTAACGGTTTCCATACCTTCGCGATGGCCAAATACGCGGGGCCGATGTTTCTTTTGCGCCCAGCGGCCATTACCATCCATAATGATTGCAATGTGGGCAGGAATACGCTGCGAGTCTAGTGTTACCGGCGTGGTTTGCTGTTTTTTTCCAAATGAGAACAAAGATTAGCGCCTGCTTTCTAATTTTCAAACTAACCCTAATTGTATCAAAAAAGCCGCGCACTGACTATTAAATCCCAATTAAATCAGTGACCCACCAACAAAAAAGCCGCGAGCAGTTTGCCGCGGCCATCAATCTGTCACTAAAGTGCATCTAAAAGCTATCATATTTATATTTTTAAAGTAAATAGGTTCTAGTCAGCTAAAATTTCTTTTTCCTTAGCTGCTGCAATTTCGTCTAACTTTTTAGTTGCTGCGTTAGTGATTTTTTGCGTTTCTTCTTCCAATTCATGCAAATCATCTGCCGTTAAGTCGTTGCTCTTTTCGCGCTTGCGCATGTTTTCAATCGCATCACGGCGAACATTACGGACGGCAATTTTAGCCTCTTCCGTTTGCTTTTTAACATCTTTAGCTAATTCTTCGCGCCGTTCTTGCGTCAATTGTGGGATCACCAAACGAATAACTGTCCCATCATTGGCCGGTGACAAGCCTAGATCAGAAGCTAAGATTGCCCGTTCAACTTCTTTCAAGGCTGACTTGTCGTAAGGCGTGATCATTAATACACGTGCTTCTGGAATCGTAATGGTTGCCAATTGGTTAACTGGCGTTGGTGCACCATAATAATCAACAGTAACGCGGTTTAAAATGCTGGCATTAGCGCGGCCGGCACGAATTTGGCCAAGTTCACGTTGAAGTGCTTCTTCAGCTTTAACCATTTTTTGTTGTGCTTCTGTAATTGCTGGATCTTTAGCCATATTATTTTTCCCCTTTGATTGTTGTCCCGATTTGTTCGCCTTCAACAACCCGCTTGATGTTGCCAGATTCGTTTAAATTGAAAACGACCAGCGGAATATCATTGTCCATTGATAATGAACTAGCGGTTGTATCCATAACGTTCAACCCTTTATCAATAATGTCCAAATGTGTTAATTGATCATACTTAGTTGCGCTAGCATCCTTATTAGGATCAGCTGAGTAAACCCCATCAACGTTGTTCTTAGCCATTAAGATAACATCGGCATCGATTTCAGCAGCCCGTAAAGCAGCTGTTGTGTCAGTTGAGAAGTAAGGATTCCCAGTACCGGCAGCAAAAATAACGACGCGATCTTTTTCTAAATGGCGAATTGCCTTACGCCGAATATAAGGTTCTGCGATTTGGCGCATTTCAATTGAAGTTTGCACCCGAGTTGGCACTTCAAGTTGTTCTAAGTTATCTTGTAAAGCTAATGCATTCATTACTGTTGCTAGCATGCCCATGTAGTCGGCTTGTGCCCGTTCCATGCCCATTGCGGCACCTGTTTGGCCACGCCAAATATTACCGCCGCCAACAACGATGGCAATTTGGACACCTAAGGCATAAACTTCCTTGATTTCCTTAGCCACTTTTTTGATCATCGGTGGGTTAATTCCAAAGCCTTTTTCACCAGCAAGTGCTTCGCCACTGACTTTAAGAACCACCCGTTTATACTTGATTTTCGTCATGAATTGCATCCTCCTGCTTCACCATTAATTTATTACATTCTGACTGAAAGAGTTGCCTCTTCTATTTTAGCATATCTAACGCTATTTAACCTTAAAAAAAGGGAGCGCAGGGGTCTGCGTTCCCTAAAATTACGGTAGCTTACTTGTTTAATTCAGCTTGAATTTCGGCAGCAAAGTCTTTTTCAACTTTTTCAATACCTTCGCCAACTTCATAGCGCGCAAAGTTTTCTACCTTGCCACCCTTTGATTTAACGTAATGGTCAACTGTTTGATCAGAATCCTTAACGAATTCTTGATCATCCAAACTGATTTCAGCCAAGAACTTGTTTAAACGACCTTCAACGATCTTTTCAACAATTTTTTCTGGCTTGCCTTCTTGCTTAGCTTCTTCCATTAATTTAGCTTTTTCAGCATTCATAATGTCAGCTGGAACATCAGCGCGCGAAACATAATGTGGGTTAATTGCAGCAACGTGCATTGCAACATCCTTAGCAGTTTCTTCATCAGCGCCTTCAACAACAGTCAAGGCAGCAATTTTACCACCCATATGACGGTATGAACCAAAATGACCGTCAGCTGTTTTAGTCAATATTTGGAAACGACGGAAGCTGATTTTTTCACCAATTGTTGCCGTCGCATTGATAACTGCTTCAGCAACTGTTTTACCGTCAGCCATTTTAGCGGCATTAGCGGCATCCATATCAGCTGGCTTGTTAGCGGCAATGGTATCAGCAATTGTCTGAACCAAGCTTTGGAAATCTTTGTTGCCAGCGACGAAGTCAGTTTCAGCATTAACTTCAACGATAGCAGCAACGTTACCATTAACGGCAACATCAGCTAAACCTTCAGCGGCAATACGGCCACTCTTCTTGGCAGCTGTTTTAACACCTTTTTCACGTAATGCTTCCATTGCTTTGTCAATGTCACCATCGGCTGCAACTAAAGCTTTCTTAGCTGCCATCATGCCGGCACCAGACTTCTCACGTAATTCCTTAACTTGTGCCGCTGTAATCTTTGTTGCCATTGTGTACAACCTCCTATAGATAATAACTATTTTTCGTTTCAACTAGGTGAAGCTCGTTGCAAAAGCAGCTTATCGACCGTATTTAAAAGGCCATAATCGGAGCGCTTTCCCAACATTTCACAAAAAAAGGGCCGCCTCTTAATTAAGGCTTGCAGATTGTGCCTAACCTTGGAGACAGCCCTAAATCACTCATTTTAAAATTGATTTTATGCTATTTGTTTGCGTTTTTGCCTTCGACAGCTTTTTGTAAATCTTCTAAGCTCTCTTTGCTTGGTGCTTCGCTATCAGCAGCTGCACTTTCAGCTGGAGCAGCACTTTCAGCTGCAGCTTGTTGTTGTGCAGCAACTTCTGCTTCTTCACCTTGACGGCCTTCAACGATTGCGTCAGCCATTTTTGAAGTTAACAGACGAACGGCACGGATTGCATCATCATTTGAAGGGATGATAACATCGATGTCATCAGGATCACTGTTAGTATCAACCATAGCAACGATTGGGATGTTCAATTTTTGTGCTTCTTGAACGGCAATCTTTTCTTTGCGTGGGTCAACGATGAACAAGACATCTGGGATCCGTGGCATATCTTCGATACCGCCTAAGAATTTTTCAAGTTTTTCACGTTGTTTGTTCAACTGAGAAACTTCCTTCTTAGGTAATTTTTCAAAGGTGCCATCTTCGCCCCATTGTTTGATTTCCTTTAAGCGACCGATCCGTTTTTGGATTGTTTGCCAGTTAGTCAAAGTCCCACCTAACCAACGATGGTTAACGTAGTATTGGCCAGCACGAGTTGCTTCTTCAGCAATTGAATCTTGTGCTTGCTTCTTTGTACCAACAAAAAGAACGATCCCGCCATCAGCAGCTGTATTCTTCATGAAGTCATAAGCGTTATCAACTAATTTCAAAGTCTTTTGCAAGTCAATGATGTAGATACCGTTTCTTTCAGTAAAGATATAAGGCTTCATTTTTGGATTCCAACGACGTGTTTGATGGCCGAAATGAACGCCGGCTTCAAGTAATTGTTTCATACTAATAACAGACATATGTGTTTCCTCCTAGGTTTTTTCCTCCCCTGCGGTCAATTAACAAGTGAACTTGCAAGCAAGCACCACGCTTATTATCACGCAAGGTGTGAATTGTGGTGTCTTAAAGCACCGATTAACAGTTTACCGTAAAATCAGTCTGGGTGCAACTACTTTTTTCTAACCGCCGCTGTGAATAAAAAAAGGCCCGCCCCGAAGGACAGACCTTTTAAGTCTAAACGTTAATTTAGAATTTAACTTCGTTACGGCTTTCGCCTTTTTCAAGCATGCTCTTAGCAGAATCTAAGGCAACGTCAACCATGTTACGGACAGCTGTTTCCGTATAGAAAGCAACGTGTGGTGTAACCAAAATGTTACGTTGTGCCATTAATTCAACTAAAGTAGCGTCGGGAACTTTTTTGCCTGTGAAATCAGAGTTGAAGATACCAACTTCGTTTTCATAAACATCAAGTACGGCACCAGCAACTTTACCTGACTTGTAGCCAGCAATTAAGTCTTTGGCGTCAACTAATTCACCGCGGGCAGTGTTAATGATGATAACATTGTCTTTCATCTTAGCGATGGAATCTTTGTTGATCATATGATAGTTTTCTTTAAGGCCAGGAACATGCAACGTGATAACATCAGCTTGGGCGTATAATTCGTCCAAAGTGTCAACGTACATACCTTCAGCTTCAAGTTCAGGGTTACGGAATACATCGTAACCAATAACTTTAGCGCCAAAACCTTTATAGATATTGATGCCGGCACGGCCGATACGACCTGTACCAACGACACCAACAGTCATAGTGTGCAATTCGCGGGCAATATCTGGTTCCCAAGTAAAGTCGCCTTTAGCGAGCTTGTCGTTGAAATCAGGTGTCCGGCGAAGTAATTGCATTAAACCAGTGACAGCTAATTCAGCAATAGCACTTGGTGAGTAACTTGGTACGTTAGTGATCCGTACGCCATTTGCTTTAGCAACATCAGTAGGAATGTTATCGACCCCAACGTTACGGATCGATAAGTCTTTGATACCAAATTCTTTCATGGTAGTAAAGATTTCTTTGTCATAAGGCAATTGTTGATAAGCAATGATTGCGTCATAGCCCTTAGCTAATTTAACTGTTTCTTTATTTAATAAATCAGCAACTAGCTTGACTTCCATCTTATTTTCTTTTGACCAGTTACGTGCGTAACCTTCTTCGTCTTTACGTACACCATAAACAATAAACTTCATAATTTGTGATTGCTCCCTTCATAGTCCTTTTACATTATAAGCATTTACTGAAAATAGGTAAAGCTTAATTTGCTGATTTCAGAAAATTTTATCGTAACCTCACTTTAACGCCATGTTCTTGTAAGAATTCTAGCTTATCTTCACGCGGTTGATGCTTAAAGTGCCACTCTGCTTGTAGTGCCGCGGTTTTAGTGCTGAATTCTTCGTGAAAAAGCAATTCTACTGGCCGCCTTGTTTTCGGCTTCGTATATTTGGCTCCTTTAGCGGCGTTATGCGTTGCAACGCGCTTTTCAACGTCAGTCGTAAAGCCGCCGTACAACGTGTTATCCGCACAGAGTAAAACATAAAAATAATATTTTTTAATCACTGCCATAAAGTAATCGCCTGACTTCTGGTAAATAATGGTTGTTTTGATCGTAAACGGTAATCGGTGGCAAAAACCGCTGGCCACCGGGGCGCCCATCCTTGATCAATTCAATCAGTACCATGTTGGCTTCACAATCAGCTTTAGGGTGAATAAATCGGACACGCTTAGTTTCCAGGCGCCACGCTGCTGCTTTAGTCACAAACTCATTAAAGCGATCTGGCCGATAAACAAAAAAAGCTTTGCCATTCATTTTCAGTAAGCCACTGGTTATTTTCAAAATTTCTTCCAATGAAGTGGCAATTTCGTGGCGGGCAATTGCCAAATAGGGATTCGGATTTTTCTTACTGGTCGCTAATGGCGGAAAATACGGTGGATTACAGGTCACTACATCAACGCTATCTTTGGCAATTTTGGTAAAGGTATCCTTCAGATCCATTTGATAAACACTGATTTGTGCCGTCAACTGATTTAACGCGACTGAACGCTGTGCCATGTCAGCTAAACGAGGCTGTAGCTCGATCGCGGCAATTGGGCCTGTTGTTTTGCCGCTAAGAAATAGGCTGACCGCCCCGTTACCAGCACACAAATCAACTGTCTTACTATGCGCTTTGATCACCGCAAAATCCGCCAATAATACGGCATCAAGTGAAAAGGAAAAAACACTTGGGCTTTGGATAATCTGAATAGTTTGACTATAAAGTTGATCGATCCGTTCATCGGCTTTTAACACAATTCTTCGTCTCCCTATAAAAAAGCGATCATTCTGCTGCACAATTATTCGTCCTGAACCAGATTACCCAAACAACGATGAAAAAACAAGTCAATTTGCAAATTTTTGGTATAATATAAGAAATTATCCACGGAAAGGACCCAAGTTATGTTTTATACTTTTATTCGCGCCATTGTACGTGGGCTGGTTTGGCTAATCAACGGCAACGCCCATTATGAAAATAAAACTGTTCTACCAAAAGAGGGATCGTATATTTTAGTTGGTCCGCACCGTACCTGGTTTGATCCAATTTATTACGCCTTGGCTGGCAGTCCAAAAAAGTTTTCATTTATGGCTAAGGAAGAATTATTCAAAAATCCAATCATTCGTTTCATCTTAGTGCACGCCAACGCCTTTCCAGTTAATCGCGCCCATCCCGGCCCCTCAGCAATCAAAACGCCGGTTAAACTTTTGAAAAAGGGTGAATTGGCGTTGATCATGTTTCCCTCGGGTACCCGCCATTCAGCTGAGCTAAAAGGTGGCGCGTTGGTTATTGCCCGTATGAGCGGCGTGCCTTTAGTCCCAACTGTTTATCAAGGACCATTAACTTTTAAACGCTTATTCACCCGCAAACGAATTACTGTTCGTTTTGGTGACCCAATCTACATTGATCGTAAACAAAAAATGGATAAAGATGGTATGGCAGCGATCGATGACCAAATGCAAACAGCTTTTAAAAAGTTAGATATTGAAATCGATCCTAACTTTAAATACGTGCCAACACCAAAAAAATAAAAAAGCGACCGCCCCTTTTCATCAAAAAGGACGGTCGTTTTTTTATTTGCCGGATTTACGGGATTGAGCTTTCATTGAAGACATCATTTGGTTTAATTTCTTTTCAGAAGGTTTTTGACCCATTTGCATCATCATTGTCCGCATCATATCTTCAGAAATAGGCGGATTGTCTTGCAAATATTTCTTCATATATTGGCGAGCGCCAAAGAAACCACCGATAACGCCCAGCGCAGCACCGATAACAAAAATCAGAATATACATTCCCACGTTGTTTTTCCCCTTTCAAAACGATCTCGTTTATTTATTTTACACAATTCACGCCTAAATTAAAAGGTACAGACCAAATTAGTCCTGCCGCCACCCATTCTTGCGTTGAATTTGTTGAACCTTTTTAGGCGTTGTTTCGCGGCCTTTTTTATCAAAAATTTGGGTTTGTTCGATTTGTTGCCGTAAACCCTCACGAAATTCCTTCATATAGGCCTGGCGCAACTGTTTTTGTTCCGCCTGTTCATCAGCATTTAAGCCATTTTCTTTAGCTTTACGGGCCAGTTCATTGATCCGTTTGAGATATTTATTTTCCATCATTGTCGTCACCTTTCATAAATCTAACACTATTTCAACGTAAAATACGATTAAATCAGCCGTTTAAGGCCGAACGTTTGTTTGAAATACCTAATTGAATATGCTACACTAAAACTAATAAAATATGACTGAGGTGTCAACCATGATTAAACCGCATGAACCCAAACAACTAGAAGTCTTACGTTTCATTCACGAACGTGTGACTGAGAAAGGATATCCGCCAACGGTGCGCGAAATTGGCGCTGCGGTTTCCTTATCATCAACGTCGACCGTTCATGGCCATATCGCCCGTTTAGAGAAAAAAGGCTGGTTAGAAAAAGATCCAACGAAACCACGAGCTATTGAGCTAACCGATGCTGGCCTTAAAGTTTTAGGTGTTGCCCCAGAACGGATTCCTGTTTTAGGCACCGTAACTGCTGGCGAGCCGATTCTAGCCGTTGAAGAAGCAACTGATTTCTTTCCCATTCCACCTGATCTCGATGACACAGAACAAGACCTATTCATGCTGACGATTCGCGGCGAAAGTATGATCAATGCCGGTATTTTAGACGGCGATCATGTCATCGTGCGTAAGCAAGCTTCTGCTGATAATGGTGATATTGTGATTGCGATGACGACAGAAAATGAAGCCACTTGTAAGCGGCTCTTCCGTGAAAAGGATCATATTCGGCTACAGCCAGAAAATGACACCTTTGCACCAATCATTTTACAACAAGTCACGATTCTTGGTAAAGTCGTTGGTTTATACCGTAATCATATGTAATTCGTTTGAGCATTAGCAACTTTCGCTGATGCTCTTTTTTTCGCCGATCACATTAAGGAAATTCGCTGATAGCTATAATAACCAGTAGTCAATGAGTGGCGTTCAAAGGGCGCGGACATTAATATGGCCACCATTTCTTGTGCCCTTTTTTCAGTGTGGTAAGCGCGCAACACTTCAAAGTCTGCCGGATCACCAGCTAAATTCTGATAACAAACCACGTAGATCCATTGATTCATCCCACTCACCTCCCGTTAAATAATTAATTACCAGCCAAATATTGTACCATAACTAATCAGTAAATGATACAGCGTAAATTATTGCACCACCCGCGAACAATAAAATTTGAAAATAGCGACTTTGTTTGCAATGAGCAACTGACCAGCAGCCTATTATGTAATTAGCCTGCAACGCGCGGCACCACAAGCTTAGCAACTTAATTGATCTCTACCATGAAAAATGCGACCAAGACATAAGTAAAATTATGTCCTAGCCGCATTCTCCTTTTTGAACAGCAACCTGTTAACCTAGTTATGCCGCTAAATAACGTTTCAAGAACAACAAAATATCAGCTTGGACGGTCGCTAAATAGCCTTTACCATGTTGACTGCCAGGTAATAGCATCGTTTCAACTGGTACTTTCACCTGGGCCAAACGCTGGCTCAATCGCGTAATGCCCGTGATCGGCACAAACTCAGCCAACGAATTAATCAGCAACATCGGGCCGCTGGCAGAACTGACGTGTAAATACGGAGTAGCCGCTGTGGCTTGATCCGCTGCTAAATAGTTTTCAATAAACCATTTGTAGAAGCTATCATTCGTCCCCGTTTGGTTAACTGCAACGCTTGGCTGATCTGGATCAGTGGTGGCTACCTTTTTAGCAACCACCAATGGATGCGTGCTCAACCAATGACTAATATCCAAGATACCCGATAGTGAGACTGCTGGGATGCCATAATTCAGTGCCAATTCTACAGCTAAATTACCGCCGGATGAAGCACCGATTGCCGCAATCGGTAATTTTGGTTCTTTCTGGCACAGCCAATCATATAACGCATTCATATCTTGCAATGGTGCTGGAAAAAGATGTGTCGGGGCCAACCGATAATTAGGCGTAACGACTAAATAACCCTGTTGCGCCAACCATTGACTAACGTCAGCTTCCTTAGCCTTGTCACCTTGAAACCAACCGCCACCGTGAATGGCAATGATTAAACCTTTTGCCGCTTGCTCAGGCTGATACTGATCCAAAGTTAAATCAGTTGCATATTTAATATTTCGCTTAATTGTGACCAATACTTAACTCACCTCGAAAAATAATACTTTCATCATCAATTACAACTAGTCTATCCTTAATATGACCGTTTCTATTTGTACCTAACAATTATTATAGTGCTTTCCCCTATTTAAGTCAGCCCTTTTTCCATGCTAATCTATAGGTAATCACTTATATATGGAGGAATATCACTTGGAACAATCAGAAATCAATTTAGCCAGCGGAAGCTTACGCCTAGAACAATTAAACGCAATTTTTGCCACCATCGATCAAGAATTTGACTTTATCGATGAAAAGGACATTGTCCGTTGGTATTCAAATAGCCCCCAACGCTTATTCAAACGTGAGCCTAAGCACTTAAACCAACACGTACTAGACGTTCATCCCGCGCATAGTGCCGGCCGCGTAAAACAAGTCTTAGCGGAAATGCACAATGGCACCACCGGTAAAGTTGCGATGACCGTCCCAATTCATGGTAAGCAGGTCCACATGGCGTTTTATGCCCTACATAACCCAAGTGGTGACTATATTGGCTGTATCGAAGTCACCGAAGACGTCACAACATACACCAAAACGACTAAATTCGGCAATTTCTTAAAATTACTGAAATTGACCCGTAAATATAAATAAGACGCTGCCGTAACCTGCTGTAAGCCAAGTGTTACGGCAGTTTTTTGTACTAAGCAAACACCATTTCGTTACCCATCATGCCAGTAACATCAACCTTAGCCAGCGCGTAATGCAACCTAGCTGCCGTTATTTTTTGCTGTTAGTGAGCTTCTTTTGACCAGTTGGACTGTCTTAATTTTAGCTTTATTCCTGGTATTTGTCGATTCAATTCTGCTCACTAGAATAAAAATAAATCATTCGCTATTAACTGATCAACTATCCAGCAAACTGAAAAAACACTTTGCAACCAAGCCGTCTTTTGCTATAATGTATCTTGTTGTGGAGAGTTGGCAGAGTGGTAATGCAACGGACTCGAAATCCGTCGAACCGGCTTATACCGGCGCGCAGGTTCAAATCCTGTACTCTCCTTATGAGTATGTTCACGAAAAGTTTTTCAAAATTAGAAAGACCGTTAAACCAGTGTTTAGCGGTCTTTTTGTTTGCTCTGAACCATCACAAAAAGTCATGAAAATAATTAAATTGAGAACCAAATTGAGAACAGCCGATTACTGTTAATCACTGCTATGATAGACTTGTTTGTATGAAGATTTAGCATTCAATAAAAAAATGGGAACGTGAAATTCTAAAACAGCAACCTATACTTTGTGATTGGAATACTATCTCTTCAATTTAACTTTTGTCCCTAGGATCCTTTTCGCCGGTTACAGCTTCCATACCAGCTACAGTGACAATGATTTGGCGGTCGTCAAATTTACGCCATGATCACGAATAGAACGTCCGATGATTGGACATTTCAATCAAAAAAATTTGACGGTTTTGATTAGCAAATAATAATGCAAAATCAGCTTTTTCAAATAATGAACATCCCGTCTTGTAATGAAAATAGTGTGTTTTTAATTGATGCTTTTTTAATTTTATAGCGTAACATAGTATTATGGATTACAAATAAAACTATCTATTGGTCATGCTTAATAACACTAACTAAGGTGTATACAAAGTAGTTATTTGATGAATAAATTTAAGGCAAAAAACATGTGGGGCATATAAAGTGAATGATAAAAATATCAAGGATTCTATATACCGAGAAGTATATAAATTACGCGTTAAAAGATTCGTACTTAATCAAGATTCTGACTTCTTTAAAGTAGCAAATCCTAAAGTATTTTTAAAGGACTATGTTTTAGATTTTGATAATAAAAATAAAGCCCGAATTGTCAACCCAAGTGCAACACTTACTAGAATTAACTTATAATTGGTCTA
>NZ_RHOF01000035.1 GCF_003946445.1 Loigolactobacillus jiayinensis
AAACAGATAAAAGTTTATATTATTTCAATTGTCAACTTGACAGGGCCTAGTACACCACATCGTTATTTTATTTACTTTTTGTGTTTATCTAATTCAGCACGTAAAGCCGCATTTTCTTTTTCTTTAGCCTTTAATTTCCGTCGACTAATGAACCAGAAAATACCAATCAATATCACCAAAATAATGACACCAATCAAGGTATCCAGCCAAGTATAGTCAGGTTTGATCGTTACATCCCGCTTATTCAACTTAGCTGCCTTTGTTCCGTCGATTTCAAAGTTCCGGGTAAAATGCCACTTACGTCCTTTGGAAGTTGCAACTAGGTCCAACGTGTATTTACCTGCTTTTAGGGGCTGACTGTTTAGACGCACAGGAAAAGCAAATTTAGAGTTAGGCGCCATCTGCATCCCTTTATTGGTCTGCTGGTACTTAACCTTTTGACTACCACGCGTGTAAATCTTGGCTTTGACCGTTAATTGATTGACATAGGTTGCCGTCACATTACGCAAAGTGGCGTTGATCACATTCCGATAATTAACTTGGCTGGCCGCGACCTGGCCTAATTTTAACTGTGGGGTCACGGCTTGCGTATTTTGATGCAAAACAATGCCAATCACGTAGGCGTACTGATTCTGTACCGTTGTTCCCTTAGTCGCCTTCTTTTGCGCATCTAGCGCGTTGACATCTTGTAGTCTAAGCCCACTAGCGAGGATTCCATTAAACTTGCCCGCTGGCATTGTAACGTTTAACTTAACCGCAGTTTTTTGATGAGCTGGGATATTAATGGTTTTTTGCTCCGGCTTAACATAATCTGCTAACGAATAACGTAATGTGGTGTCTGCTTTTGCTTTAACCTTAGTGTATTCCACAACGCCATTTATATTAGTCGTGGCCGCATTAACTTCCGGCTTTAACTTAACCGCTTTATCAGTCAGGTTGGTCACCGTTGTGCTAATCGTCTGTTGCGCACCTGGCGCTAATTTTAAATCGAAGTAATTAACGTTTTTGGTGACTTGATTATCCGGCAGATTGGTTTCTACCCCAAAAGTCAATTCACTAGCCGCAGCAGGCTGGAGCCAAGTAAACAGTCCTAAAATTAAGGCTAAAGTAGCTAATACCAAATTTCGTCGTTTCAACAGACACACATCCTTTATTCGTTAGTACGCGGCAAAAAGACAGCTTTAACTGCCTTTTTGAGCACGCCTGAGTATGATTAGTCGAACGGGTTGATTATTAGTTTGCGGGCACGTCAGTTAAGGTCCACGTTAATTCTGATGTGTAGGTGGTTGCATCTGGATGGGCCGCAACTGGGACGTCTAATTTAGCCTTTGAAGCACCAGTTTCACCCCATTTATCCGCCCAAGTACCAAAGCCAGCACCAGCGCCAGCGTCCATAATAACTGATGACGTTCCTGGCGTTAAAGTAACATCATGTGTTGTTGGTGCTTTTTCAGCATTGTTAGTCGTCGTAATCGCCGTCCCTGAGAAGGATAATGCTGCACCATTTAATTTACCGTCGCTCTCATTGGCAAACTGATCCTGTTGCATAACCGTCAAGGTCCAGCCTTTAACCGCACCAGAACGTTGATCAGTCACCTGAACAAAATTAGAAATTGCTTTGCCTTCAGTTGTTTTATCGTCTGCAGCTGTATAAGTTGCATCTGCGGTTGGTACATCATGTGTCCCAAAATCTAAATCAGAAACATAATCAATGGTCAACGGTCCTGTTTCACCAGTACCAGGACCAGGGCCTGGATTGCTAGGATCAGGGTCTTCAGGATCAATTGGATTAGTAGGATCAGTCGTGTCGGTAAAAGTAGCTGTCGCAGTTGAATCTTCTGATTTGGATACAGCTGCGCTCACGCTTGTTGCTGTCCCACCAATCAATAAACCACTGAGTAATGTCATTGTTACCAAAGCACTTGTTTTAATCATGCTAGTCACCTCTTAATTTAATTTATGTTGCCCTAACCTGCTTTTAAAACTTAATCCTGCTAATCCAATCAGTAGACCACTGCCTAAAAGGGTTAATCCCCAAGAAGCTTGTTCATTAGTTTGCGGTAGTACTGATTGGGCGCTGCCTGCTTGCGAACTGATTTGACCAGTACCCTGATTTGTTCCCTGCTGATTCGGTACACTTGGTTTAACAACCGCTGCCGGTGTGGTTGCAGCGTTGGGCACAAAACTTGTTTGCGCCTGACTATTGATTGCGGCATAACTAGCCGTACTCGGTAAAAGGAGTGCCGCAGCTAGTAGCAAATTTAAGATGAGCTTCTTTGCATTCATCAGCGTGACCCCTTTCACGAATTCGGCGGTGTTTCTTGTAAATTCCAAGTCACCGTACCAGAGTATTTTTCAGCTTTCGGTTGCCCCGGCTTTGGTTCAAAAGCCAAGCCATTTTGTGCATCCCACTTATCAGAGAGATTAGTGGTTTTACCAGGTGTTGCTGTGGTTAAGCTAGCTACTGGACTGGCAGCGCTAGACAATGTATAGTCAGTGCCATTGTTCAAATAGTGCAAACTATCAGTTAAAACCGTACCGGTGGTTTCACCAGTCATCTGCTTAGTTAAACTCGCCGTTAGTTTCCAGCCGTTGATCTTCACACCTGCCGGAAAAACACGCGTATCTTCCACCGCCAAGGGCTTGTCACCAGTTGGAATTCTGCCCATATATGTTACGGCATTGGTTGCCTTCACATCAAGATTATTGCCAAAATTAATCTGACTCGGTGCAGTGATACCGATCGTGCCTTGAATGTACGCTAGTTTAAAAGAACTTGAGACCATCTCACCACTAGTTCGCCGTGCCTCAATTCGAAACGAATAAAGGGCTCCAGCCATAGCAGTACTTGGATCTGGGAAGTAACTATCTGGAACAACGTACTTCCATGGCTGATTGTCGCCGAGAATCGCATTAAAAGTACCTAACGTTCTATTCTGAAGCACACTACCAGGACCACTGTGCGCATAGGCTACAAGAACAAAAGTCAGTTTTTCCTTGAGCGTATCATTTAGTGTACCGGAAAGTGTAAAGTCGCCGCCATAATAAAAACTAGTTGCGATATCACTGGTGCCAGTAGCTTGATCAGCTCTCAAGAAAAATGTTGCACGCGTCGTTGCTGCTGTTTCAAGACTGGAATCTAAATCTGGGGTACTTGGGGTTGAGGTCGAATCTTCATCCACAACGACAGTACTGTTGGCTTCAGTTTCACTAGTGGCCTCTTCTTGCTGTAAAGTTGCATCAGCTGTTGATTCTGCGGATTCAGTAGCTTCCGTTGACTCAGAAGAAGCCGTTGATTCTGAAGCCTCTGGGGTAGTCTCTGTAGTTGTTATTGCTTGGAAATTAGACTGTAGCGTTCCTGCAGTTGCTTGTAATTGGTAATTGCCTGCGGTGACTGCTGTTATGGGAATTGCCAACTTAAGTGTTGTTGCTGCATGTGTGGTGATCAATAGGTCAGTTGCCTCAAGTCGTGCACTGAATTGCTCACTACTGGTATTGTTACGCTGGTTAAGTGCCGCTACGTCCGTTGTCAGTCCCGCTGGTAAGGTTAACGTAATCTGTGTCTCAGCAGGGACATTAACGGCTGTTAACATCAATTCATTACTTGACGCCACTTCTAAATCACTAACACCACTTAAGGTCAATTCTGGTTGCGCTACTGTGGTCGCCGCTTGAACTGAACTACCCACAATTCCAACGACCAAACTGACAAGAGCAAATAGATTTAGCCAGCGGCGCCACATCCTAGTCCGCATAAGTCCACCTACTTTCCTAATCATTTTTACAAGTTAATTGTAACCGATATCATTAAAAATAGTTTATCAAAAATGATAATAACATTACCAAAAATGATAAAACAAATAATTTAAAGGACAAAAAAATAGCAATAATCACTTAATTAAAGTGTTTATTGCTATTAAACAAAGCTATTAGTCTGTTCAAGTAGTGTTCTGCCACATCCGATATAGGATATTATTTCTTCTATATTATGCAGGTCACGTTTAGTGCCCAAGTGCGTTAATTGATAAATTTGTTGATCAGCAGCAACCGTAGCTAATTTATGATTAGTTATGACTAGGTCATAATCGTGCCCTGGCTGATACATTGTGATATTGATCAGCCATTGATTGTGTAATCGTTGCTGTAATTTGCCGATCAATAAACGTTCAAAGACATCCGTAAAATCAGTCGCTAAGCCAATCGTTATTTCTCGTCGTTGCTGCGTTTGAAATTCATTGATAATCAACAATAAGCAATCCTGAAAATAAGCCTGATTAGTTGTTACGATCAAGCCTAACTGTGAATAATCACTTTGCTTTAACTTGTCGATCACATCGGTCACCAGCCCTTGCAGTTCAGCTGTAAAATAAAATTGCTGATAATAAATAGTCGCCGCTGAATTAAAGGTTGCCAGCTCACCAGTAAATAAATACGGTTGCGCCAAAGTATCAAACAATAATTTAGTAAGGCTAAACGGACATTGTTCAGGTTTAATTGCTAATTCCTGACAAATAGTTTGGTTAAAGGCTAACAGCAACCGACTTAATTCGGTGTAATTTTTTTGATAGATATCGGCAAATTGACGGACCACCGTGGCGTGACTGTTGAACACGCTCATGCCTAGCAACATGGCAAACAAAGCCTTGGTTTCAAAATCAACGGTTGCCGCGTTGGTCCGCTCGAACAATTGGCAATAATAGAGATTGATCCGTTCGAACAGTACATTATTGCGACTAAGTTCCGCGATTGCTGGCGGTAGTTGCTGATCGAACTTTACGCTTGTTAATTGCCGCTGGCGTGAAATTGTAATCCATAATTTGATTCGCTGCGCTGCTACCGTGTTAAATTGATAAGCAAAATAGCTTTCCAAGCGGGCGATATATTGATCGTGTACAATGTTAGTTTGAATTTCCAACGGTAATACTTGGGTAAACAGCTGGTAATAAAAATAGCGAATCTGTAATTCTGAACCAACTAATTGCCCATGCCGAATTGCTATTTTAAATTCACGCAATACCCGATTAATATGTTGAATATGCCGATACAGCGAGGCCTCACTAATAGCCAACGTGAAAATAAAATCTTGTAAATTAACTTTACCCTTACGATACATTAACAATAAAATTTGATAATCGATCGCATTGCGAAAAACGTGATCAAAGCACAACTCATTTAGGGTTATTTGACCAGCTAAGTTTAACTGTATCTGATTAGGTGTTAGCTGTAGCTCAACGACATTACTAATAATCGCAGGTTGTAGATCAATTACTAATTGCTCAACATAACGATTTAACGAAGATAATGAAATTGACAATCGTTGACTCAAAACTTGCTTACTAAGCGCACCATCCGCCCAGTAAAGCTGTTCTAGTAATAACACTGTGATTCGGTCCTGTTTATCTAATAAGTCTTCTTTAAACATAAGCTGGCCCCTTTCCACAAAAAGATACCATCGTTATTAAAACTTAATTGCTCATTTTCTTAATTTTAAGGTTCATTTAAGGTTAAAGTTATTCCAAAACATGAAGAATTTGCGACGCCAAACAATTGACTGCTTATATTAAGCCACCAACGCTACTGCTTTAGACTAATTTCACTTTTGTCTGCTCAAAATTAATAACTAACAGCTCAAATTAGCGGTGTAACGCAAAAAGGGCTAATTTAACGTTAAATTAGCCCTTTTCACGGTATAAAAAAACTAGCAACCGAAATTGCTAGTTCATCATGCTTTATTTAACTGCATCTTTTAATGCTTTACCAGGTTTGAATGCAGGTACTTTGCTGGCTGGAATTTCAATTTCAGCACCAGTTTGTGGGTTACGACCCTTACGAGCAGCACGGTCACGAACTTCAAAGTTACCAAAACCAATCAATTGAACCTTTTCGCCTTTTGCTAATGTGTCTTGGATTGAACCAAAAACAGCATCAACAGCAGCGGTTGCATCTTTTTTAGTCAAACCAGTTTGGCTAGCGACGTTTTCGATTAATTCAGCTTTGTTTGCCATAGTGAATGTCACCTCCTGAGCAACAATTAGACAGTTGTCTAATATAAAATGAGTACTGCACTTAGCAGTTTTGAAATAATGGTTTGCAACATCATTTCTGAATCAAAGATATCATAGGAACGCCTTGATAGCAAGGTTTTTTCATATTTTTAAGCGCTTTTTCTTTAAAAACCACTAAATATGAGAAAAGTCTTCATAATTCGACGTTTTTATTGTTAAATCAGGCTTTAACCTACTTCCGCCGCCGAACAATAATATGGATCGGCGTACCGGAAAATTCGAAGGCATTGCGCAACTGATTTTCTAAGAAACGTTCATACGAGAAATGCATCATGTCAGGATCGTTGACGAAAACAATAAACGTTGGTGGCTTGACCGCTACCTGCGTTGCATAATAGATCCGTAATCGTTTCCCGTTTGATGATGGTGTTGGGTTAGTTGCAATAGCATCTAATAAGACATCATTCAACGTTGATGACGTGATCCGTCGACTTTGATTTTCGCTAACATGCTCGATCATACCTGGGATCTGGTTGAGTCGTTGCTTGCTCTTTGCGGAAACGAATACGATTGGCGCATAGTCTAAATAAGCAAAATTAGCCCGAATCGCCTGTTCAAAGTTGTTTAGTGAATGATTATCCTTTTTCAAGGTGTCCCACTTATTGACCACAATGATAATACCGCGACCTGCTTCGTGAGCATAACCGGCAATCTTCTTATCTTGTTCGCGGATGCCTTCTTCAGCATTTAATACGACCAAAACAACATCCGAACGATCAATGGCGGACATCGCACGTAAAACACTGTATTTTTCAGCATTTTCGTAAGCCTTGCCGCGTTTACGTAAGCCAGCTGTATCGATCATGTTAAATTCAGTTCCGTTGGCCGCAGCAAAGCGTGTATCAATAGCATCACGCGTTGTCCCAGCAATATCCGATACGATCACACGGTTTTCGCCTAAAATGGCGTTAACCAATGAAGACTTACCGACGTTCGGCCGGCCAATCAGGCTAAAGCGAATACGGGTTTCGTCTTCTGGTTCAATATCAGTTGGAAAATGTTTGATGATCTCATCAAGCAAATCACCAACACCGATACCGTGAACACCGGAAATACCAATTGGTTCGTCAAAACCAAGCGCATAATAATCATAAATATCTTGGCGTAATTCTTGATTATCAACTTTATTAACTGCCAAAACAACTGGTTTATCAGAACGATAAAGCAACCGCGCCACGTTTTCATCTGCATCCGTAATACCTTCACGAACACTCGTCACAAAAACGATCACATCAGCTTCTTCAATTGCAATTTCTGCTTGTTCTTTAATTTGCACAACAAACGGTTGATCGACAATATCGATCCCACCAGTATCGATCAAATTAAATTCGTGGCCCAGCCATTCAGCCGATGTATAAATACGGTCACGGGTTACACCAGGCGCATCATCAACAATGGAGACACGTTGCCCTGCGATCCGATTAAAGACGGTTGATTTACCGACGTTCGGCCGGCCAACAATAGCCACTACTGGTTTTGCCATTTTATCGCCTACTTTCTTAAATTTCACACTTGTTTTAAATTTATTTTTGCAATCACTTGATCATAGCATATTCGACCAGCAAACTGTAACAACTAGTCACTAAACTAATTCTGATCTGTGTGCATAGAAAAAGGGATTGGTCATTACCAATCCCTTCAACCAATATGACTGATCACTTATTTTTGATTGTCATCAGTACTGCGTTTTAATTCATTACCAATCAAATCGCCTAAGGTGAAGCCACCTTCGTCGTTATCTTGATAGCTTGAATTATTATCTTGATAATCGTTCTTTTCAGCTTTTGGTGCTGAATGACTTTCTTCGCTAGATGGTTTTGGTGTTAATGCTTTGATCGATAATGCCAAACGATGTGCGTCTGGATTAACTTCAAGTACTTTAACCTTTACATCTTCACCTTCAGAAAGAACTTCGTTAGGTGTTGCGATATGCTGATGTGAGATTTGTGAGATATGAACCAAACCTTCAACGCCAGGGAAGACTTCAACAAAAGCCCCAAAAGTCGTCAAACGCTTAACTGTACCTTCCAAAACGCTACCAGCTGGTGCTTTTTCTTCAATACCAGTCCAAGGTTCTGGTAAAGTGGCTTTGATCGATAACGAAATACGTTCACGATCAGCATCAACGGATAAGACTTTAACCGTGACTTTTTGACCAACTTTAAGCACATCAGATGGTTTTTCAACCCGGTCAAATGAGATTTCAGAAACATGGACTAAACCGTCAATGCCACCGAGATCAACAAATGCACCGAATGAAGTCAAACGTGCAACGGTACCTTCAACAGTATCGCCAGCTTTAAGTGTTGCCAAAACATGTTCACGTTGTTCTGCCTTAGCAGCTTCAACGATAGCACGATGTGACAAGATCAAACGATTTTCGCTTGGTTCGATTTCAATGATCTTCAATTCTAATTCTTTACCCTTATAAGCATTTAAGTCATCAACAAAATGATCTTGAATCATTGATGCTGGGATAAAGCCACGAACGCCAGCATCAACGACCAAGCCACCTTTAACAACTTCGGTAACTGGTGCCGTGATGTTTTCGCCAGCATTAAATTTGTCCTGAATTTCAGACCAAACTTTACGGGCTTCAAGGCGACGCTTCGAAAGTAAGTAGCTACCATTCTCCTTATCTTTACCGATCGTAGAAATAACAACGAGATCAAGGACATCCCCGACTTTCGCTACTTCTGCAATATCAGCAACTGGTTGGCTAGCTAATTCTTTAACTGGAACTACACCCTCAACACCAGTACCTTGGATACCGACGATTAATTGCTTGTCGTCGTCGATTGCCAAGATTTCACCTTTCACAATGTCACCGACTTTTACATCGTGGACGCTATTTAAAGCATCCGCCATGGCATTTTTATTTTCAACTTGGTTTGTATTATCTTCGCTCATGCCAAAATCCTCCTTAACAGCTTGAAACTACATTGTCTATTTTATAGTAAAATGACTTAAATTGCCACAAAAAGCTGCTATTTATTATTATCTTTCTGTTTTTGGGCCGTGATTGCACTGATTTTGGCAACCACTTGTTCGATTGATAACGCTGTCGTATCGACTAGTACAGCATCTTTTGCTTGTGTTAATGGCGAAACTTTACGGGTTGAATCTTTTTTATCGCGAACCTCGATTTCATGTTGTAAAACCGTCAAAGGCGTGTCGATACCCTTACGAATATTTTCCGCATAGCGCCGTTGTGCTCGTTCAGCCACACTAGCAACTAAATAAATTTTTACTGGTGCTTGTGGCAAAACCGCAGTCCCAATATCACGACCATCCATCACAATTGAGCCCGCGGCAGCAATTTTTTGCTGATGGCGCACTAATTGTTGCCGTACACCGGCTAGAGCCGCCACCGTCGATACATTATTAGTCACATCAGGTTGGCGAATAGCTTGCGTTACTTCTTGCTCATTAACAAAAACTTGTTGCTCAGGCTCGCCGGGTTTAAAACTGATCGTGATCTTAGCCAAGACTGCTAAAACGGCTGCTTCATCTTTTAAATCAACTTGCGCTTGCATCGCCGCTAATGTTAACGCGCGGTACATTGCACCCGTATCACAATATGTATAGTGTAGCTGTTTCGCCACTAATTTAGCAACTGTGCTTTTACCGGCCGATGCTGGTCCATCGATTGCGATTTGTAACCCTGCTGTCATTATTAAAAATCCCCTTGTTCAAAAAAATCGAGACTGTGACTTTTGCCGCAATCTCGTCATCACCTATTTTTTTATTTTACCCGTATTTGTTGGCCTGGCTTGATTGTACTAGTACTAGTAAGACCATTCAACTGTAATAATTCAGAAATCGTCAACCCATTATTTTTTGCAATGGTATATAAGCCCTGACCAGAACCAGCCGATACATAGCTTGCATTTGCGCTGCTAGAGCTACTTGACGAGCTAGCCGATGAACTAGTCGCACTTGAGGTGCTAGCGGCTGTAGAGGCGCTCTCAACGCTACTGCTGCTATCAGCGACAGTACTAGCCGCAACTTGTGAGCTGGCGCTACTTGATTTGTGACTAGTAGTTGATTTAGTGGCTTGTTTCTTAGCCGTTGTGGTCTGCTTAGCACTACTACTGCTGCTACTAACGGCGCTTTCCGTTGCCACAGGTCGATTCATTTGATTTTGCCAAATCGTCCAAGCGCCAACTGGTAAGGCAGCTAACACTAAAAGTGCAATTGTCAGGATCGTGACAAATAATGTATTACTCTTATCTTTACGGTGAGTTGCTGATCGCGACAAATTACCCTTATCATCGCGATCATCCTCAAATTTTGCATCCCATGGTTTATCATCGGTTAACTTTTGATCTCGTTTACTCATCGTTGCTCCTTCTTGCTCACCAAGCGTCTCCGTTCAGCAGAAATAAGCCAGTGAGTTACTAGCGTGTGAGCAATTAGCGATAGACTTTCTGCTAAACCTTCAGCAAATATTGTAACATAATCTTATTTAAAATTCTTTAAATTTCCTTTAAGGCTCGCCCTGTTTGGAAAAAGTACCCATTGCGATTCTGGCATCATGGTTCGATTTAGCATTGCTTTTAAGTGGCGCTTAAGTTGTGGTCGTAAAAACAGCCGCTAAGCGTTCCTGCCAATTTTGCTGCTGTGATTCAGTGTCAGCTATGGTTGTTGGCCGATATAAATCTAATGCCGCTAAATCAGGTGGCGTTGTCGTGTTGCAGCAAGTGGCATCATGGGTCACCTTGGTTGGATCAGTAAAATAATTCAAAATAAATTGGCGTTTGCAGCCTGGTGTCTGTAAAAAGGCTAACATACTGCGCAGTGCTAATAATTTCTCATCCCGCCGTTTAGCAAATAAGTGCTGTAAAGTTGCTGCATCTTGACCATGCTGCCGGTAAAATTTTAATAAGTCGATTTCCGGGATAGCCGCATTCGCAAATCGTTGTGGCTGAGCAAAATATTGCTTGATCAGCGCGGCATCAGGCAATGTATTAGTCACTAAATTCGCCTGCAATTGAAAATCGCGGGGCGCATATAACAAGTACGCAATACTTTGCTGGCCGTCACGTCCAGCACGGCCGATTTCCTGCAAATAACTTTCCAGATTACTCGGTAGATGATAGTGGATCACAAAGCGCACATCCGCTTTATTAATTCCCATACCAAATGCATTAGTCGCGCAAATAATCATTAATTTACCGTGCATAAATTGTTGCTGTACAGCAAAACGATCCTGACTAGCCATTCCCCCATGATAAAAAGCAACTCGCGCCGTTACTTTTTGTTGTAATAACTGCGTGATTTCTTCAGCTTTTTGCCGACTGGAAAAATAAATAATACCGGGTTGCTTTAATTGCTGGCATAACTCGATCAGACGTTGGTCTTTAGCGGTGTCATCCGCTACCGCCTCCGTGGCTAGATAAATATTACGACGATCAACCGAATGTACGATCTGTTTGGTATCAGTTGCTGACAAACCTAATTTAGCTAAAATGTCGGCTTGAACGCGCTTAGTCGCTGTTGCCGTTAAGGCTAGTGTCGCCTTTGGTGTAATCGCAGCGCGTAGTGATTTCAGTCCTAAATAATCTGGGCGAAAGTCAACACCCCATTGTGAAATACAATGGGCTTCGTCAACCACCAATAAGTCAACCTGTGCTTGGCGTAATTGCTGCCGGATCGGTGCTTGATTTGCCATTTCCGGTGACAAGAAGATAAATTTATATTGACTAAAATGGGCCAAACTAGACCGCCGCGTCGTAGCGTCCAATGTTGAAGTCAGTGCCAAAACACGCTTTTCACCTAAATAGTGTAATTGTGCCACCTGATCTTGCATTAACGATAGCAACGGTGAAATAACCACCACCTGTCCAGACAGCAAATAGCCCGGCAACTGATAACACAGTGATTTACCCGTTCCCGTTGGCAAAATGGCAAATGTATCCTGACCAGCTAAAACAGCACGGATCACCTCTGCTTGACCTGGTTTGAACGCTGTGTAGCCGAAGCGCTGTTGTAAGACTTGCTTAATTTGTGCTGCTTCAACCATGCTGCTTCCTCCGTTCAATTTGGTATAACCTAAATTCAAAAAAATCTAATCCAGAATCCGCCAATTGGTCAAAACGCCATTGATCCACTGGTTGTTGGTCAAAAGTAAGCGCCAGTGTTTGCCGTACTGAAGTCGATAAATAAGTAGCAAAAGGAAAATCAGCCAATAAAATTGCCGCTTCTAATAAATGTTCCTTCAATGTATTAACTTTCACGCGCCGGCGCTGACTGATCACCTCCAGCGACCAACCTTGCTGTAGCATCGCCAGTGTTTGCGCAGCGCTTTGACTAAGTGGTCCACTAGCCAATGGTTGCCATAAAGCCGCCAATAACGGAAACCGTGCGGCCTGAGTCGTCAGTAAGCGTAAAAAATGATGACTAACCTCTTGCCGCACCAATTCACCAGTCAATGGCGACCAACCAGCTAATTGATCAGCTTGGTTGGTCGTAGCGCGTTGGACCTGATAGCCCAGTAAAAACTGACTATAATAATCGGCCTGTTGTTGCGGCAACGCACCTAACAGTAACTCCCATTCGTGTTGCAACCGCTCAGCCACTAAGCTAATATCTTGCTGGTATAACCACTGCTTGACATGATATTGGGTGGCAGCACTGACCTCTAAAGGAAAATAGCGCCGATTATGCGCTTGTAATTCCGAAACCGCCTGTGTCGCTAAAAATAAGCTATCACTAAATTCACGACTATGCTGAAATTCAAAACCAGAATAATTAACTGGCAAAATAGCGGCGGTCTGCCACCTTGCTTTAGCCGCTACACCAGTTGCCGTTAAACGTACCGCGCGGGCCGCTTGTTCCAATAATCCCGCTGTCAGCAATTGGTTTAAGGCTTGCTGAAATTTTTCCGCCGGCAAATGTGGCAATAATTGGTATAATGGTAACAGATCGTAGTCAAGGCCAGCGTAAAGATTCGATACTGTTCGTTTACCTTTAAGTAACGCTTGTATGGCTAACGGCCGCCGCCACTGCTTTTGATCGAATAAATAAAGTAAATATAATTGATCTTCCATTTTCCACCCACCAGATTATGGTAACCGCACCAAATTAGGCCAAAAATATAATGACAACTTTAGCCAGTTATGCGTTTTACCCTTTGTCCACTTATTCTTTCATAGTATCAGGTTAATAATTAATACTTAAGGAGTCTTTTTCATGTATAGTCGTGTTCAGCGTGACGCTTGTATTGCTTGTGGCTTATGCCAATTATGCGCCCCAGAGTTATTCAATTACGATGCAGAAGGCATTGCTTATTACCGCCCAGATCATAATCAAGGCACTACGCCGATTCCACCAGAACAGTTGACGGCGTTTAAACAAGCCTACCGCCAATGCCCCACTGGTGCTATTAAGCGGCAAACACAGCCTTTTCCACCAGCAGATAAGAAAAGTACGACGCACCTATTATAGGCGCCCCGCACAATCATGAGCCTATTTAGTCCGCTAGCGTATTTTGCCAGTGCGGGCTAATTTTTTTAGTGATGCGACTTCTTGTGGTTGTAATGGTCGTGAATCACCTGCAGTCATGCCGTCAGTCGTTAAAAAGGCGTAGCGTTCTCGGCTTAACTTACTAACGGGATACCCAACTGCTGTCAGCATATCGCGGACTTCATGGTTCATCCCTTCATGGATCGTTAAATTGATCAAGGCTGTATTCTTGGTCCGATCACTGGATAACAGCTTAACCTTAGCTGGTGCCGTTGTTTTGGCTGCTAACTTAACGCCAGTCCGTAGCTTTTTAAGTGCTTCGACCTTAGGAATACCTTCGACCTTGGCTGTGTATTGTTTTTCAATACGATAACGTGGATGGGTCAATAAATTCGCCAACTCACCGTCGTTAGTGAGAATGATCAAACCAGAAGTATTGTAATCTAATCGTCCAATTGGATATATCCGTTCGTTGACTTCTGGAAATAAGTCGACCACGGTTTTACGTCCTTTTTCATCATGAACGGATGAAATCACACGCCGCGGCTTGTACAGTAAGAAATAACGCTTCTTCTCGGTTGTCAGTGGCACGCCATCAACTTCAATATGATCATGGGGTTCAACCTGAATCCCCATTGCTTTAGCCACTTGACCGTTGACTTGTACGTGTCCAGTACTGATCAGTTGTTCGGCCTTACGTCGTGATGCGATCCCTGCGGCGGCGATCACTTTTTGTAGTCTTTCCATTAATGATTTTCTTCCTTATCTTTTAATTGTGCTTCAAATTGTGCAAACAGATCCTGATTAGTTGCTGTAGTGTCTGTTGGCGTAGCGGCTGTTGGCAAAGGTGGTAAGTCAGCTAATGATTTGAGGCCAAAATAATCCATAAAAAAAGCACTCGTGCCATAAAGGATCGGCCGGCCAGGCGCGTTTTTACGCCCCCGTTCTTCAATTAGCTTACGCAGCATCAACCGCTGCAAGGCCCCACCACTTTGCACACCGCGAATCTCATCAATTGCGATACGCGTTACTGGCTGCTGATACGTAATAATAGCCAGAGTCTCTAGCGATGCCTGACTCAAATTAGTCGTCAGCGGCGTCGCAAAATAGCGTTTGATCAGATCGGCGTAAACTTTCTTGGTGACCATTTTATAACGCTCACCAAATTGAAACAAGACCAAGCCTCGTTGTGTGTCGGCGCGTAATTGATCCGCAAAAGCAGCTAACGCCCGCTTGATCGTTGCTCTTGAAGCCGTCAGTAAATGATCAAATTCATCCAGACTAACACCGTCATCGCCTGCAACATATAATAAGCTTTCTAACTCTGCCGTGATATTCATGCAATTTCCTCTTTCAAGGCAACCGTAATCGGTGCTAACGTTTGTGCTTGAAAACAAGCAATTTGTTTATTTTTCATAAGTTCTAAAACCGCCATAAAAGTCGTAACGGTTTCTTCGATCGATGGTGTAGCCGAAAGTAAATACGTAAAATCCAAGCGTTGTTGGCTACTGTGTTGTAACACCTGCTTGATTTGCGCCACTTTTTCCGCTACTGTAATTGTTTCTGGCTGAAGCTTGCGCGTTTGAACCACTTGTGGTTGTTGGCGCTGTAGCATAGCCGTAAACGCCGCCGTTAATGCCGTCAGTGGAATTGCCTGCTCTGGCATCGGCACTGGCGTTGCACTGGCAATTAGACTAGGTGCCTTACTAAAATACGCTTGGCGTTCCTGCTCACGGCCTTGGAGCTCAGTTGCCACTTGCTTATAAGTTTGATACGTCAACAATTGCGTAACTAATTCATCCCGCGGATCAGTATTATCAAGCTCCTCATCTGCTAAAACGGGTTCCTCGGGCTGCGGCAATAGCCATTGACTTTTAATTCGCATTAACGTTGCCGCCATCACAAAATAATCACCGGCAATTTCTAACTTGATTTGCTGCATGGAATGTAAATAATCCATATATTGTGACGTGATCGCCACAATTGGAATATCATAAATATTCATTTCCGAATCCTTGATCAGATGTAATAATAAATCTAAAGGACCCTCAAATTCAGGTAATTTAACCGTTAAGGCCACTAAACTCATCCTTCTTATGCCGCTGTTCCCACTTACCAATCAATGGCGCTGTTGCAATTGTGCCCATTAATTTGAGTTCTGGATACAGCTGACCTAATTCATCTAAAATCGTGAAACTATTACCCTCATCCCGATCAGATGGACTCAATGACAGGTGCCGGATAATGAGATAATCCTTATTCTGTTCAACACCAACAACACCAGCAATATCACCAGTTGCGTTTTTCCATAAAAATAGTTGGCGCCCAGTCTGTTCTTGATACCAGTCAATCTCAGCTTTTAGATGGCTAACATCATTTAAATCAGGAATAAAGGAGAGCAGACCCATCGCAATCTTCTCGTAGTCCGTTTTGTATTTTAATAACATGCTAGTCCTCCCAGTCCTTACCGTTCGTTTATAACCATAGCTATCCTATCATAACAATTTTCCCAGGATAATACCACTCTTACAAAAAGACCAACTGCAATCACGCTGACTATTTGAACTAGCAATTCAACGTCGTCCATACTTCTTAAGCGCGGGGATGATAGCGATTATATGCCTCACGTAAATGTTTTTGGGACACATGGGTGTAAATTTGTGTTGTTGAAATATCAGCATGCCCTAATAATTCTTGCACGACTCGTAAATCAGCCCCATTTTCTAACAAATGGGTCGCAAACGAATGCCGCAACGTATGTGGTGTAATATCTTTATCAATTCCCGCTGCTTTAACCATTTGTTTTAAGTTTTTCCAGATACCTTGCCGGGTAAACGGTCGACCGTAATGATTGAGAAACAAAATCGGCTCACTTTGTCCTGACTTTAAGAACGTGGGCCGACTTGTTTCTAAATAACGGTTGATCCAATCGATTGCAACGTCACCAATGGGAATTAAACGCTCCTTATCACCTTTACCAATTGTTTGGATCAAGCCTAAGCTTAAGTGTAATTCCGCTAATTTTAAATGGGTCAATTCACTGACCCGTAAACCAGTAGCGTACAGCACTTCCAAAATTGCCCGATCACGAATACCTAACGCAGTTGTGGTGTCAGGTACAGCCAGCAAGCGTTTGATTTCATTTTGCGACAATACTTGGGGTAAATGTTGTTGCTTCTTAGGCGAATCAACTTGTTGCATCGGATCAATCGTTATTTGTTCTGTTTCCAACAAATAACGGTAAAACTTACGTAAACTGGACACCATCCGAATGACACTATTAGTCGCCATTTTTTGTGTTTTTAATGTGCCTAAAAAATTTATGATCACAAAACGATCCTGTTCAAAACTAGACATTTTTTGTTGTTCTAAATAAGTTTTAAATTTAGTTAAATCGCGGGTGTAACTGCTAACCGTATTTTGGGCTAACCCTTTTTCAACCGTTAAATACCGCTTAAAATCCGCAAGTTGATTGGTCATAACTTCCAATAAAGATTCCCACTCTTCCTTAATTCAAGGCAAGTTGCCGCTAATCACTTGGCCTGCAGCAAACCCTACTCTTCCTTAGCCTTTGCCGCCTGAGCCTCGCGATTATGGCGCTGACAATCAGCACAGATACCTTGAAAAGTTAGTTTATGATCCTGAACATGAAAATGATACTGCTGTTCAACTAAACGTTCCACATCGTGTAATAAGTCTTCATGAACCTCTTGGATCTTACCACACTGTGTGCACTGTAAATGATGATGAAAATGCTGCTGTGCGCCTTCACGCCGGAGATCATAACGAATCAGGCCATCAGTAAAACTTACCTTATTAACGATATTTAGCTCGGTTAAGATTTCCAAAGTTCGGTAAACTGTTGCCAGCCCAATATCAGGTGTTGACGCCTTAACTAATAGGTAAACTTCTTCTGCGCTTAAATGTCCGGTCTCATTTTGTAACAATGATACCACGGTAGCTTCCCGCTGTGGCGTCAACTTAAAGCCTGCTTGATGTAATTGTGCCTTGATTTTTTTCACGTATGCCTGATCGACCATCCTGATCCCCCGCTTTCACGCTCATCAATTATTCTTCGTTTTGTTCAGCTAGTACCGTTTGACCATCAATTTGTTTGACCACGCCGGCTTTCATTAAATGGCCTAGTGCCCGCTTAAATTGGCCTTTACTGATGCCAAAATATTGCTTGATGTCTTCTGGACTACTTTTATCCGTATACGGCATTTTTTGTTCTGGCTGATGTTGTAAAACTGCTAAAATCATTTGCGCATCATCACCAATAGCTTCATACGCCCGTGGCCGCAACGATAAATTCAAAATACCATCAGGCCGCACACCAATCACCCGAGCCTTGACGTGCTGACCTAAGCGTGGTTCAGTGTCACGTTCACTGGGATGAATAAAGCCTAGATAATGATCGGATGTGAAAACATAACTGCCAACGATTTTCAGCCGGTAAACAGTACCAACGACATTGGTGTTCTTCAAGCTCGCATCAGCCTTTTTAGCCATTTGTTGAAAACGGTCCTCATCAGCTAAATCACCCCAAATACGCCCCTTGTTATCAATGGTTAAACTAACTAGTAAATAATCGCCACGTGCTGGCCAGATTTGTTTGATCGTTGGTAGCTCGTCTAAGGAAACAACAACATCCTTATTCGGTAAGCCAATATCGACAAAAACACCAAGATCATGCCGAACTGCTACCACTGGTACGAAGTCAAAGCGACCAATCTGAACTCGGGGAATTTTTGTTGTGATCTGCAACTCATGATCTTCATTCTCATAAGCAAAACCAGTAATTGCATCGGTTACCCGATGCTCCTTAGTCAATTCTGACTTAGCAATCCGGTAAGTAAACCCTTCATGTTGTGCAAAATAATAATCTTCGTTCTCGTCGGTGACGGTCACCGAAATTTTATGTCCCATTGCTTGATTTACGTCCATAATATCTCCTTCAAGTTCAGCTTAAAGCTGTTAAATTTCTATTTTTTATTTGATCAATGATAATGATTGCATAACTTGGATGATCACAAAGGTCATTCCTGATGCAATCACCGGTCCGGCAGCAATCCCTTTAAATAAAACGACACCCATAATCGTACCAAAAACTAGCGCAACGGTAATTTCTGGGCTTTGTGATAGCAAACCAACACCCTTACTGGATAAAACGGCTACCAGCACGCCACAAGCCACCGCAATAAAGCCAACTGGTGACTTAAACGCATTCAATAAGTCTTTAAAACCAATCTGGCCAGTCGCAATCGGCACTAAAATGGCGACTGAAATCACGGTGACGCCCCAATTGATTCCTTTAGCCTGAATCGTCGTTAATAGCTTTTGCGTATGCGGAATTAATTTTAAAACTAAAACTACCCCTGATGCGATCACCAAGGATTGGTTTTTACCTAAAAGGGCAACCACTAGAATAATTGCTAAAAACAACCAGCTTTCCATAAAACCTACTTTCTAAACCCTATAATACCTGTCTTTGAAAGCACTAATGTATTCAGAATCATTTTTATTAATATTTTTATTTTAATATAGCCAGTTATATTGAAAAATTAATTCAATTTTTACCCGTACTTTCATTAATGATAGCACAAAAAAAAGCCATCGTGTCAAACACGACGGCTTTAATTTAAAAATTACATTGCGTTAGAAGCACCGCGATAAATGATACCACGACGAGAATCAACAGTAATTACTTCGTCATCAGCAATCAATGAAGTCGCATCAGTTGCACCAACGACAACTGGGATACCCATTGCAATACCAACAACAGCAGCATGACTAGTTAATCCGCCAGCTTCAACGATCAATGCGCTTGATTTCTCAATTGCTGGTAAGTAATCTTTATCAGTTGTCTTAACAACTAAGATACCACCTTCGACCGCTTTTTGATTAGCTTCAGCAGCTGAAGTCGCAATGACAGTCTTACCAATAACGGTTTGATCGCCAACGCCTTGGCCTTCAACTAATTTTGAGCCGATCAATTGGATCTTCATAACGTTAGTTGTACCGCGTTCGCCAACTGGCACACCAGCAGTGATCAAGATCAAGTCGCCTTCTTTAGCGAAACCTAAATCTTGTGCTTTTTGTGAAGCCAAGTTGAACATATCATCAGTTGATGCTGGCTTGTCAGTTACGATTGGTTGAACACCCCAGTTAACGGCCAAGCCGCGACGAGTGCGTTCGTCAAAAGTAATTGCCAAGATGTCTGACTTAGGACGATACTTGGAGATCATCCGGGCAGTGAAGCCAGATTCAGTTGCAGCAACAATTGTACGGATGCCTAAGTTACGAGCAGTATGGGCAACGGATTGACCAATTGCTTCTGTAACGTCAGTCTTGCTGAATTCTTTCAAAGCGAATGAGTCAGCATCAACCATTGCTTTTTCAGCGCGTTCAGCGATTTTTGCCATCGTTGCAACTGATTCTACAGGGTATTTACCGTTAGCACTTTCGCCAGAAAGCATTGTTGCATCAGTACCATCAAAGATAGCGTTGGCAACATCAGTAGCTTCGGCACGAGTAGGCCGTGGGTTTTCTTGCATTGAATCTAACATTTGAGTGGCAGTGATAACTGGTTTACCAATTGCATTGCACATCTTGATCAAACGTTTTTGAATAATTGGGACGTTTTCAACAGGAATCTCGACACCCATGTCACCACGAGCAACCATCAAACCATCAGAAACCTTTAAGATTTCACTGATGTTGTCGATACCTTCTTGTGATTCAATTTTAGGGAAGATTTGGACATGTTCCATGTGCTTTTCTTCTAATAATTCACGAATATCTAAAACATCTTGTGCTTTACGAACAAAGCTAGCAGCAATGTAGTCAATATCATGGTCTAAACCAAAACGGATATCAGAAGCATCCTTTTCAGTGATCCCTGGTAAGTTGATTGCTACGCCAGGTGCGTTAACACCTTTACGGGAGCCAAGTAAACCGTCGTTTTCAACTTCAACGATAAGTTCGTTGTTGGCGTCATCTTTTTCAGTGACTTTCATGTCGATCAAACCATCATCAAATAAGACATGGCCGCCAACATGAACATCATCAAACAAACCTGGATAAGTAACCGCAATCTTATCTTTAGTCCCTTCAATGGAATCATCCATTGAAATACGTGTTACATCGCCGGTTTTGAACGCAATTTTGCCTTCTTTTTCAACTGTAGTGCGAATTTCAGCACCCTTAGTATCCAGCATAAAGCCGATCATCTTACCAGTTTCTTTAACTGCATCACGTGCTTGTTGCATCCGGTCTTCATGTTCTGCATGATCACCATGTGAGAAGTTGAAACGGAATACGTTAGCACCAGCTTCGATCAATTTTTTAATTGTTGCTTTGTCGGAACTAGCAGGACCAAGTGTACTTACGATCTTGGTTTTCTTCATAGGTAGAATCTCTCCCTTGGAATTTTTTATAAAAAGACTTTAGTGTCATTTTTATCGAGTATTAATATGAAATGCTTCTGTTTAAATCAAACAGCGACAATTCAGCGTGGTGCTTGGAATCAAATAAATCAAGAATGTCATGAGAAACGATCTTGTTGTTTTCAATACCAACTGCTAAGCCGCCTTTACCTTGCAATAAAAGATCGACCGCATAAGCACCCATTTGTGACGCCATAACGCGATCACGGGCAGTTGGCGAACCACCACGTTGCACGTGGCCAAGTACGGTTACACGAGTATGGAAATCACCGAACTTGCCTAATTCTTCAGCAAATTCGTCGGCGTGCATAACGCCTTCAGCCAAAATAATCAAGCTATGTTTCTTACCACGATTACGGCCCGCACGAATCTTATCCGCAATTGCTTGCATATCAAATTCTTTTTCGGGTACGATGATCGCTTCAGCACCACCGGCAACACCAGACCATAACGCAATATCGCCAGCGCCACGACCCATAACTTCGATAACGAAGGTACGTTCATGACTAGTAGCAGTATCGCGGATCCGATCGACTGATTCCAAAACAGTATTAACTGCTGTATCGAAACCAATTGTAAAGTCAGTGTAAGGAATATCGTTGTCGATCGTTCCTGGTAAACCAATTGCGTTGTAACCATGTTCAGTTAAACGTAAGGCACCATGATAAGAACCATCGCCGCCGATAACAACTAACGCTTCAATACCAAACTTGTTTAATTGTTCAATACCCTTTAACTGTCCCTCAACTTGAGCAAATTCCGGATATCTAGCAGAATACAAGAAAGTCCCACCGCGCTGAATCTTGTCACCGACTGAGGATTCGTCCATTTTGAAGATATCCCCGGCAACTAAGCCAGCATAACCATAGTTGATTCCGTATACTTCTAGTCCTTCGTGGATCGCTTTCCGAGTGACTGCACGAATTGCCGCGTTCATACCCGGCGCATCGCCACCACTGGTTAAAATCCCAATGCGTTTCATTTCTTCACCTCAGGCATTTTGTTTAATTTGTTAAAGCACAAGCACCTGTACTCAAACCCAGAAATATCATACCACTTTTCAGAAAATATGTCTGCTTAATCTTTGAATTTTTCATCACAAATTCATTTTAAATCGGTTTCATTCAGGGTGCAGGCAACGTTTTCGCTTTCACAACCACATTTTCAGCCCCTAACACGCCTGCTAATTGCTCGACTACCGTGCTGGTCAAATCGATCCAATAGTTTTGCCGCAACAATAATTTACGCTTTGTTGCCGGATAAAATAATAACACTGGCGTCGTCCCCTTATTTTGTTGTAGTAATTTTTGTACAGCTATTGTTTGCGCCTGCTCTAAACGCAAAAAAAGCATCTGTTGCGGCAATTGTTGTTCTAATGCCGTTGCCGCTTGAATTTGTTCTGCCAACAGTTGCAACTCACCGCGTTGATCATCGGCTTTACCCGCCACGTAGATCACCTGACCTTTTTCCAGCCAAGAACTAACTTTGCGGTATAACCGTGGAAAAACGGTCACGTCGAGCTCATCCGTTGGATCATTAGCGGTAATAAAGGCCATTTGTTCGCCACGCTTAGTTCGGATCACTTTGATCCGCTTAATAAATAGTAACACGGCTTGGCGCTTGCCAGCTACTAACTCGCTAATCGCCACGGTCGGTTTCAACCATTGCAGATTAGCATATTTTTCCACCGGATGACCGGATAAATAAGCACCCAAATAAGTTTCTTCCTGATCTAGCTTCTCAGCTAAGGTCAAATCAGGTACTGCTTCTTCTTTCAGCGCTAATTCTTCCGCCAATAGCTCACTTTGTCCACTAAAAGTCGTCGTCGCAATCAATTGTGGGACTCGCTTTAACAACGCACCACGATTGGCATTAAATTCATGAAAAGCAGCACTATAAATCAGTGGTTCCAAATAGGACATGTTCACCCACTTATCATCCAATTTAGCTAAGCGCTGAAGAAATTGTTCCAACGATTTAAACCGACCGTTGGTGCGCCGCTCCGTTAATAACGCAGTCACAAATTGGCGCCGCAACCCCTTGATGCACAATAAGCCAAACAGAATCTTATTCGGCTGCTGAAGCGTGTAGGTCAACTGACTTTGGTTGATATCTGGCGGCAAAATCGTCAAATGGCGCTTTTTGGCCGCAGCTAAATAGCTTTTGGTTTTGGTCGGGTTGCCAATCACTGAATTCAGTAACGCCGCAAAAAAAGCTGCCGGATAATGCGTTTTAAGATAAGCCAACTGGAAGGCCACCATACTGTAAGCCACTGCATGAGAACGATTAAAGCCATAATTGGCAAATCGTTCAATGTAATCATACATTTGTGTTGCTGTTTCTTGAGTGAAATTCTGTTGCAGTGCACCAGCTACAAATTCATCCCGCTTGGCATCGATCACTGCTTTTTTCTTTTTACTCATCGCCCGACGCAAGCTATCGGCTTCACCAAGGCTAAAACCACCCATCGCCGCTGCTACTTGCATGACTTGTTCTTGATAGACCAAGATACCATAAGTTGGCGCTAAAATTGTCGCGATCCGTTGATCTGGATAGTCGGGCTCCTTTTGCTCATGTTTGCGCTGAATAAATGTCGGAATATTGACCATTGGTCCTGGTCGATATAAAGCATTAACTGCAACAACATCTTCAAAGCTCGTCGGTTGTAGCTCCCGCAAAACATTTTTAATCCCCGCAGATTCAAACTGGAATACGCCATCCGTATCCCCACGCTGAAATAGCGCTAGAGTGGCGGCGTCATCCAATGGCACTTGCGCAATCGCTAATGCTTTGCCCGTTTGTCGTTTAATTAAATTCAATGCGTTCGCTAAAATACTTAAGTTACGTAGGCCCAAGAAATCCATTTTTAACAAACCGAGTGCTTCTACGTTGCCCATTGGTAACTGGGTCAGTAAAATACCCTCACTACCAGTCTGTAACGGTACATAATCAGTTAAATCTTGGTCACTGAGCACAATCCCCGCCGCATGGGTCGAGTAATGCCGTGGTAACCCTTCAAGCTTACGCGCAGTCGCAAACAGCAGCTGGTTGCGTGGACTATCACTAACTAAATTACGTAAACGCAGCGATTGGTCATAGGCAGTTTTTAAATCAATGTGTAACACGTTAGGAATCGCCTTGGACCAATCCGCCATTTCAAATTGAGTCAGTCCCAATACCCGACCAACATCGCGCAACGCCTGCTTAGCCGCCAAAGTACCAAAAGTAATGATTTGCGCCATGTGTTGCTGACCGTATTTGTCATGAACGTATTGTAGTAGCTGCTCGCGCTTATTATCTGGAATATCCAAATCAATATCCGGCATATTATGCCGCTCCGGATTCAAAAAACGCTCAAACAGTAAGTTATATTGAAGTGGATCGACTTCGGTAATGGCTAAAGCATAAGCAACCAAGGCCCCAGCAGCCGAACCACGTCCTGGTCCTGTTAAAATATGCACGCGATGCGCATACTGCATAACATCCCAAATAATCAGAAAATAGTCATCAAACCCCATTTTCTGGATCACACCAAGCTCATAATCCAAGCGTTGCTGGTAGGCTACAGGAATTTGACCATCACTAAAACGTTGCTTTAGCCCTTGTTCTGCTGTTTGCCGTAAATAGATGTGACTACTTTGGTCTGTTGGTACTGGAAATTTCGGTAATAACGAATGATGCAATTTAATTTCTAAATGACTACTAGCGGCAAAACGGACTGTTTCTGCTGCGGCTGCCGCTAACCCATTAGCTTGGTAGCGCTCGGTAATGGCAGCCGCTGTTGGTAAATAATGACTGCCTGTTTGTTGCGTGTCAGTGGTCGCCAAGGTTGTGCCAGCCTTGATATGCTGTAACACAGTGACACTAAAAGCATCTTCCGGCGCCAAGTAGCACACATCTTCTAAAGCAATCAGCGGTATGCCACTACTTTGACTGATTTGCTTAAGACCTGCAATATAGGGCTGTCCTTCCGGCTGTAAACTGACGCCTAAGCGTAATTGGGCTGGTTTTAACGCCTGCAATTGTTGTACATATTGCTGCGCCTGCGCCATATCGGTTGCCACTAAATCTGGTAATTCGGCAGCATAAGCAGGTGTGATCACAGCCAAATGAGCTAAGTACGGTTGCAACGCGGTTATTGGTACCCCTGCTTCATTGGTCATTAAATGAGTCGATAACTTTAATAATGCCTGATAACCAGCTTGATCCAGTGCATAAACCAGTAACGGCGCAGCTTGTTCTGTTGTCAGTAAGCCGTTCGGCGCAATGGTTAACCCTAATATCGGCTGCAAACCAGCAGTACGACAAGCAGTATAAAAATCAATACTGGCCGATAACGATTGAAAATCAGTCAACCCAACTGCCGTGTACCCCTGTGCTTTTGTATTTTTAACTAAATCGGCGATCGTTAATGAACTTTCAAGTAAACTGAAGGTACTTTTCACTTGTAATTGTACAAAGCTCAATTCGCCACGTCCTTTCATTGACTATACTGATAATTATACCAAACGAAAACGAGTTCCCCTAACCGATTGCCTTTATTTTACTTGGCTACTGACACTGAGTTAATGCATTCAACGCTTTCACTTATCCGTAAATTATGCTAAAATCATCAAAGTAGAAAGAGGTGCCGGCATGAAAAATATTATCGTCGTAATTTGGGCTTTGATTCTGGGCCAATTAGTAGGTTACATTGGCTCTGCCGTGACTTCACGGCCTTATAGTGTCATTTCTGTAGCAATCGTTTCAGCAATCTTTGGCGTGATTGTTTGCATTTTACCACACGTCCTTGATACAAAATCCGCAACTAGTAAATAAAAAAAGACCGACATTTGCCGGTCTTTTTTGTTTACTCTGCTTGCACAGCTTCATTTTCAAATACTAATTGATCATTTAATAAATTAATATTGATCGTGGTATGCGGTGCTACCCGGCTACTAATAATTTCCTTGGCCAATGGGGTTTCTACTTTGCGCGTAATAAACCGCCGCAACGGCCGCGCACCAAAGGCTGGATCATAGCCTTTATCCGCCAACCATTTTTTAGCACTCTCAGAAATCGTTAAGGTGATCTCCTGGTCAGTTAACCGCTGTTCTAATTGTTCGAGCAACTTAACCACAATTGCCTGCACATCACTTAAGCTCAACGGTGTAAACATGATAATATCATCGATTCGGTTAAGAAATTCTGGCTTAAATTTAGTTTGGATCAATTGTTGGACTTGTGCTTGACTAGCCGCCGAGATTTGGCCGTGCTCATCAACGCCATCCAGTAGAATTTCTGAACCTAAGTTAGAGGTCATAATAATAATTGTATTTTTAAAATCAACTGTCCGCCCTTGGCCATCAGTTAAACGCCCATCATCTAATACCTGTAGTAAAATATTAAACACATCAGGATGCGCTTTTTCAACTTCATCTAGCAACACAATTGAATATGGATTGCGTCGGACAGCTTCAGTTAGTTGGCCACCTTCTTCGTAACCAACGTAACCAGGTGCTGCACCAACTAGCCGCGAAACAGACGCTTTTTCCATATATTCACTCATATCAATGCGAACCATATGTGATTCAGAATCAAACAAATTTTCTGCTAACGCCTTCGCTAACTCAGTTTTGCCGACCCCAGTTGGTCCAAGAAATAGAAACGAGCCTAATGGTCGATTGGGATCTTGTAAGCCCGCTCGTGAGCGTAGTACGGCATCCGTTACTGCTGTCACCGCTTGATCTTGACCGACAACCCGTTGGTGTAAGCTGTCACCTAGATGCAGTAATTTCTGACGTTCACCTTGAACTAATTTGGCCACTGGGATCCCTGTTTGCCGGCTAACCACTGCCGCAATTTCATCCTCAGTCACTGATTCCTGAACTAACCAATCATCGGGCCGATCTTGCTTTTCTAAATCGGCTAATTGCTTCTCCAATTCTGGAATCGTCCCATGTTGTAGCCGTGCTGCTGTCTCTAGGTCATATTTGCCTTGTGCATCTTGTAATTCACGCTTAGCCTTATCCAATTCAGATTTTTTAGTGTTAACCGAATTAATGTCTTCCTTTTCGGCTTCCCACTGCATTTTCAAATTATTAGCTTCTTCACGTAAATTACTTAATTCACTTTGTAATTCAGCTAAACGTTTTTTTGAAACGGCGTCAGTTTCCTTTTTTAAGGCTGCTTCTTCAATTTCCATTTGCATTAAGCGCCGCGTCACTTGATCTAGTTCAGTCGGCTGTGAATTCATTTCTACATTGATGTTGGCGCTAGCTTCATCGATTAGATCAATTGCCTTATCTGGTAAAAAACGATCGGTCACGTAGCGGTCAGATAAAGTTGCCGCCGCCACTAACGCATTATCATGAATTCGAACACCATGAAAAATTTCAAAACGTTCTTTCAAGCCACGTAAAATGCTGATCGTATCTTCAACGGTTGGTTCTTGAATTAGAATTCGCTGGAACCGCCGCTCCAAAGCCTTATCCTTTTCCATATATTGCCGATATTCGTCTAAGGTCGTGGCCCCGATCAAATGGAGTTCACCCCGAGCCAACATAGGTTTCAATAAATTACCAGCATCCATACTGCCTTCCGTTTTACCGGCGCCAACGATATTGTGGATCTCATCGATGAAGAGAATGATTTGGCCGTCACTTTTCTTAACAGCTTTCAATACACCCTTAAGGCGCTCTTCAAACTCCCCACGGTATTTTGCCCCCGCAATCAACGCGCCCATATCCAAACTGAAAATAGTCTTATCCTTTAAGTTATCTGGTACATCCTTATTGACGATTCGTTGTGCTAAACCCTCAACAATGGCAGTTTTACCAACACCTGGTTCACCGATCAGGACTGGATTGTTTTTAGTTTTACGCGACAAAACGCGGATCACGTTACGAATTTCTTCATCCCGGCCAATAATCGGATCTTGATCACCAGTCCGAACAGCCTTGACTAAATCAACCCCGTATTTTTCCAACGCTTGATATTGTGCCTCTTGATTTTTTGAAGTCACCCGTTCACCAGCTCGCATTTCTGTAATCGTTGCTTGTAATTTAGCCTCTGTGATCCCTGCTTGGGTCAAGAATTGCGTCAATGGATGATACTTTAAGGCCATCAGCGCCAAAATAACACTTTCCGTAGCAATAAAATCATCGTTAAAACTAACCCGCACTTGATCCGCTGCTTGTAGTAATTTATACAAATTTTGGCTCATACTCTGGCCGTACTGTACATTACCTTCAACGCCTGGTGTTTCGTCTAATAACTGATCGATTTTTGCTTCAAACTGACCGAGATCAACGCCGACTTTTTCATAGATCTGTCGACCTAATTGGCCTGGCTGCACAATAAACTTAAATAAATGTGCCACATCGATTTCTTGATGTTTGCGTGTTACCGCAATCTGTTGCGCTTCAGCTAAAGCATCCTGTACCGCTTGAGTTGATTTTTCTGGATTCAAATGACTTACCTCCCGTAAACTATCACTGAAAAAATCGGCAGTTATGCACCACCAATCATCCTTTAACTAGTTGCTGAATAAAGCATATCACGAACCTATGTTCTACTCAACTATTTTGACCATCTTTGACTAATTAAAATGACACCTTACAATAACACGCCTACAAGTCCGTTTGCTTCCGTCCTAAGACTGAATTATGCCTGACTATTTAATCGTGAAATCTCCAAAATTGTCGCGACAGCTTTCGCCATTACTTGCTCAGACACAAATTCATACCGGCCATGCATGTTTTCCGGCCCAGCAAAAATATTAGGTGTTGGCAAGCCCATAAAGGAGATTTTTGAACCATCAGTGCCACCACGAACAGGCTCGATAATTGGTTTAATACCAAGGTTCTCCATTGCCTTTTTGGCTAGTTCAACACTGGTCATATCTTTTTTCAAAATTTCGCCCATATTATAATATTGATCAAAAATAGACAGTGTGATCCGTTCCATATCAAATTGTTGATTCAACTTAGCGGCCAATTCTTGGGCACGGGCCTTACGTGCTTCCAATCCTGTACGCTCAAAATCGCGGATAATGTAGGTCATATCAGCTTCTTCAACATTACCATTTAGCTGGTATAAGTGGAAAAAGCCAGCTAAACCAGCAGTTTTTTCTGGAACTTCTGCTTGGGGTAAGCCGTTTTGAAAATCAACAGCTAATTGCAGTGCATTGACCATCACGCCTTTAGCAGTGGCAGTATGCACATTTTTGCCTTGAATGTGCACTTTCATTTCAGCGGCATTAAAAGTTTCATACTCCAGCTGGCCTTCAGTCCCACCATCGACAGTATACGCAAAGGCAGTGTTGAAATCCTGCACGTCAAAATGATCGGCACCAGTGCCAATCTCTTCATCGGGGCCAAACCCAACACGCAATTCACCATGCTTAATTTCTGGATGTTGAATTAAGTATTCCATTGCCGTCATGATCTCAGAAACCCCCGCCTTGTCATCACCACCAAGTAGCGTGCTGCCGTCAGTGGTAATCAGTGTATGGCCGGCGTAATTAGCTAAGAATGGGAAATCAGTTGTGTTCAAGGTATACTGACCAGCCGCATCTAGCTTAATTTTTGACTGGCCATCATAATTATCAACAATCTGTGGCTTGATCCCTTCAGCATTAAAATCAGCCGTATCAAAGTGACCTAGAAAACCGATCACTGGTACTGAATGGTCTAAATTACTGGGTAAGGTACCAATCACATAGCCATTTTCTTTTAAATAATGAACATTCTGTAAACCAATTGTTCGCATTTCTTGAGCTAAATCTTGCGCAAAAGTAACCAAACTAGGTGTAGACGGAATCGTTGTTGAATCTGGGTTAGAGCGTGTATTAACCTTAACGTAACGTAAAAAACGGGGTACTAAAGTTGTATAATTAGCCATTTAATTGACCTCCAATAAAATTATGTTAATCGTTAGTTGAACTTATAAACGTAAACGGATCAGTACTCAACGTTGACGCCATAAACGTCACGTCAGTCCAGGCCAGTGCTTGTGCCCACTGTTCAAATAGCGGTATCGCCTTAGTCTTAACAATACTTTCGATATGGTGTCCTGGATCAACTGCTGATAAGCCCGCCGCCAACATATCGTGCGCCGTATGATAATAAACGTCGCCAGTTACAAAAACATTAGCTTGTTGCTGTAGCACCGCTGGATAGAATTTACCACCGTCACCGCCAATCACCGCCACCCGTTTAACTAGGTCGTCAGGATTATGAGTGACTAGGCGCAGCCCATTAACCGCAAAAACTGTTCGTGTGAATTCCGCAAACTGGCGAATCGTCATCGTTTTGCTAGGCTCACCAACGCGGCCAATCCCAAATTGCTCACCAGTTGCGTTGTCTAACGTAAACAAATCATAGGCTGGCTCCTCATAGGGATGCGTACTGAACATTGCCGCCAACACCGGGTTAGTTAAGTCTTCAGGAAAAACAACTTCAACCTTGGTTTCCGCTACGGCTTCTGCTCGTCCAACCTGACCAATAAACGGCTGTGCGCCATTGTCTGGTGTAAAGCGGCCAGTCCCAGCATAGCTAAAACTAGCCGCTGAATAATCACCAAGCTGACCAGCACCAGCCGCCGCTAACGCCTGCCGCATCGCTGCTGCATTGGCTTCTGGCACATAGGTGGCCAATTTCTTGATACGCCGGCGATAGCTTGGTTGTAGTACCTGTATATTTTGCAATTGTAATTGTTCAGCTAACCAATCATTCATGCCACCATTAGCGCTATCTAAATTCGTATGTGCGGCATAAACGGCGATATGATGGCGCAATAGTTCTGCATACATGGCGTTTTGCGGATCATCAGTTACCAGATTCTTAGCTGGATGGAAAACAACAGGATGATGGGTAAAAATAAAATCAACTTTTTTGGCAATGGCTTCTTTAACAACTTCCGGCCGCACATCTAACGTCACTAAAACGCGATGAATCGTCTGTTGCGTTGAACCGATCTGCATCCCAACTGGATCACCTTGTTCCGCCAAATAGCGTGGCGCAAATTGTTCAAAGCGTTGAATAAAATCCTTGACCTTAACCATGAAGCACCTCCATAATTTGCTGATTTTCCGCTTGTAACGCAGTCATTTTAGCTTGTGGTACATTTTGCGCTTGTGCTAGATTTGCTAAAATACGCTGATTAGTCAAGTGTTGATGTTGCCATTTAGCCTGAAATTCTGGCGTTTTAGCTTGCATTAACAATGGCCCAAATTTAATTTGCTGCGCTGTATAGCTCACAGAGTGCGAACTTGGCTCAGCAACTATAATTTCATAGGTATGTTGATCTTCACGTAAAATTGTTTCGGCAACAATCCTAAATTGTTGCTGCATTAACCAAGTACGCACTACATCTTCTTGCACATTTGGCTCTAGCACCAACCGTTTCACTGTTTTCAACGTTTGCCAGCCACGGGCTAAAATATCGCGAATCAAGATACCACCCATACCAGCGATCACGACTGTATCAATTTGATCAGCAACTTGGATTGCCGCTAAGCCATCCGCTAAGCGCACCTGAATCTGTGCGGCCAGCCCAGCTTCAGCAATAGCAGTTTCTGCCCGTGAAAATGGTCCAGCAATTACTTCGCCAGCCACTGCGTAATCGATTTTACCACTGGCCACTAAATTAATCGGCACCAGCGCATGATCGGAGCCAATATCAGCTAGCCGCGCCCCTTGAGGAACGTAACCCGCAACTGCACTTAAACGCTTTGTTAAATGATGTTTATTCACACTATTCAATCCCTTATTTGACAGATATTACTTCTATTGTAACAGCCAACCGCACCATTTAAAATGTTTTCTCGCCACTTTACTGACGCCGCTCACCACAAATTTTTCCAAACAAAAAAAGCAAACACCGTAACGATGTTTGCCTTAAGCTAAAATCTATTCTAAGAAATCTTTTAATTGTTTTGAACGACTTGGATGGCGTAACTTCCGTAACGCCTTCGCTTCAATCTGACGAATCCGTTCACGGGTAACGCCAAAGACTTTACCGACTTCTTCCAAAGTCCGCGTCCGCCCATCATCTAGGCCAAAACGTAACCGTAAAACATTTTCTTCACGATCAGTCAAGGTATCCAAAACGCTTTCCAATTGTTCTTTCAACAATTCATAAGCTGCATGATCCGCTGGACTAGTAGCATCTTGGTCTTCAATGAAGTCACCTAAATGTGAGTCATCCTCTTCACCAATTGGTGTTTCCAACGATACAGGCTCTTGCGCGATCTTTAAGATCTCCCGAACCTTATCCGTTGGCATATCCATTTCTGCACCAATTTCTTCAGGTGTTGGTTCACGCCCTAAATCCTGTAACAATTGACGTTGGATTCGAATCAATTTATTGATTGTTTCGACCATATGAACGGGAATACGAATTGTCCGCGCCTGATCGGCAATCGCACGGGTAATTGCCTGACGAATCCACCACGTGGCATAAGTTGAAAATTTAAAACCTTTACGGTAATCAAATTTCTCAACAGCCTTCATCAAGCCCATGTTACCTTCTTGAATCAAGTCCAAGAATTGCATTCCACGGCCAACATAACGTTTAGCAATTGAAACAACCAGCCGTAAATTAGCTTCCGCCAGACGTTGTTTAGCTTCGCCGTCACTTTGTTCGATTTTTAAAGCCAAGGCAACTTCTTCATCAGCCGTTAACAGCGGTACTCGGCCAATTTCCTTCAAATACATCCGTACTGGATCATTGATCTTGATCCCAGCTGGTGCCGATACATCATGCAACGCTTTTTTAGAAACTTTCTTTTCTTTCTTCAAGCTTTGTTGTGAAGGTTCACCGTTTTCATCAACAACACTGATTCCTTGGTCTTCAATTCGCAAAATGACTTTCTCAATTGCTTCAGACTGCAAATTGAATGGCGCAACGATCTGCTCAGTCAGCTTATCCTCCTGAATTTGCTTTTCAGGCTTATATTCCTTGATGAGTGCTTTGAGCGCCGTTTCCAGTTTCTTATTACTCTTCACAGTCTCTTTTGCCATTAAATCGGCCTCCCTATTTCAATCTCACTATAATCACTACTTAATATCCCTAAAAATGAGCATCTAATAATTTACAACCGCAGTTTCACTCACTATCGTGTCTATCATAACGCTAATAAATATATTGGTACACTGTAGCTACTCAATTTAGTTCAATAAAAATTACTTTTTCAACTACTCTAGCCAACATCAGAATCGCCGGCTGGTTGCATTTGCCGTTTCAGGCGAATAATTGTTTGAACCGCATTTAGCGAACCAATACTATCCCCGTTACGACTAGCCTCTTGTAATTGAGTCTGCGCCGCGGATAACTGTTGCTCCAGACTAGCCTGTTGCAGGGCCCGTAAATAATCCTGAAATTGTTCCTGGACCGTCTGCTCATCAAAGACCATTTGATCTATGGTGATCACCAAACCTTGCAACCGATCATCCGTTACTTGATCCATAAATTGTGCAATAACAAAATGATCATGCACGGCAAAATAAGTAGTTGCCAGTTGGTAGATCACCTGATATGGTTCATGGATAAAATGAAAATCAGTCTGATTTTGCATAGCAACCCGGACATCAGCTAATTTAAAATATAGATTCAGCAAGCCACGCTCTGCGCGCTCCGCACGCGTTAGCTTAGCTTGTTGCTGATGCACCTGCGGCGGTGGCGCAATCTCGTGTCGGGCTTGTGGCGCCGCTTGTCGTTGCGCCGTCGCATCAACCAAATAGTCCTGTAACTGGGTCACTAACGCCTCATAAGTGACCTGTAAAGAGTCACTGAGTCGATTTAGATAAATATCCCGTTCGACCGCCGAGCTCACATTGACTAGCTCATGTAACGCCGCATCAATGTACGTTAACTTATCCTGTTCATTATCCAAATTACGGTCTTGCTTTAAATAGCGTAGCCGGAAACCGACAGCTGTTTCCATCCCGCCAGTTAAGACGTCACGAAAACGTTCCGCACCATACTTTTTAACGTATTCGTCTGGATCTAATTGTTCTGGTAAGGTCACAATACTCAGCTGAAAACGCGGATCGTTGTGCAATAAAGTAATGACCCGGTTAGTCGCCTTCATACCTGGTTGGTCACCATCGTAACACACGATCAAATGCTCAGTCGCCCGTTGCAACAGATAAAGTTGCTCATTGGTCAAGCTAGTCCCCATTGAAGCAACACCATACTTAATACCAGCTCGATAAGCAGCAATCACATCCATAAAACCTTCAAATAACACAACTTGCTTGGCCTTACGAATCTCAGCCTTAGCTAAATCAAAATTAAATAGAACGTCACGCTTATTAAATAAATCAGTTTCTGGACTATTTAGATACTTCGGCTGATTTTCACGTTTAGTCAAGGCGCGACCAGAAAAAGCGATCACGTTACCTTGACCATCTTTAATTGGAAACATCACCCGATCAACAAAACGATCCCGCAATGTTCCATCACTATTTTCAGTAAATAAACCAGAATGGCGTAATAAATTAAAATCAAGTTTTTTCTCTGCAAAAAAACGGGTCAATAAATTATTTTCATCTGGGGCATAACCAATATTAAACGTTTCTAATAAATCTGGAGACAATTGACGCTGCTGCGTATATGCTAACGCCGTTTCACCAAGTTTGGTATTCAGTAAAATATGTTGGAATAAAGCTGCGGCATCCGCATAAAGCTGACGTAATTGCTGCTGCTGTGAATTAGGAGCTACTTCATTGCTCGCATGATCAGCATAATTAGACAGATCAATATTAACATGACCTAACTCAGCAACCCGCGTCACCGCTTCCGGAAAAGAAAGACTTTCGATTTCCATGATAAATTTAAAAACATTACCACCACGGCCACAACTGAAACAATGAAAAATTTGCTTGTCTTCAGTTACTGAAAATGACGGTGTGCGCTCTTCATGAAAGGGACATAAGCCAAATAAATTACGACCAGATTTCTTTAACTGCACATATTGTCCAACGACATCAGTGATGTTAACAGCATCGCGAATTTGTTCCACAACGTCCTCTGGAATTCTTGTTGCCACATTGATCACCTTACTCTCAAGCCATAAGCTTCGAAAAGTCGCACCCAAAATGAGTGCGACTTTTCAGAGCCGAACGAGCACAAAAATACATCATTAACTATAGCACAAGCTGGCTGAACCAGCAACCGGTTTGCTTGTAGTTTAATTTTTTATTATAACACGTTATTTAACGATCAATTGATTTAAATCAGCAATACTGAAAATTAACCGTGCCAAAATAACTAATTGTTTCAAGCGATTATTCCGTACCGCTTCATCATCAACCATCACCATAGTCGCATCAAAGTAATCAGCGATCAATGGCCGCAATGCCTCTAATGCATGGTAATTTTCAGCGATCGTCCGACCAACTGCTTGATCCCGAACGGCTTCAACTGCAGTATAAAGTTGCTTTTCAGCATCATTTTCAAACAAGCTAGGCTCAACTTTTAAATCAGCTTGTGGGCCAAAATCAGCTTTTTCACTGAGGCGCAAGACACGCGTTAAAGCTTCGATCGTTGCTTTAAAGGCAGGATCGTCTTTACGTTGCTCTAATACTTTAGCAGCCGCAAACATCCCTTGTAGATCGTTTTCGTGACTCGCTAAAACAGCATCGACAATGTCATAGCGCACTTTATGTTGACTAAACCATTGGCGCATCCGTTCATTAACAAATTGTTGCAAGTCAACAATATTAGCGTCCAGTTTCAAGCCAAAGGTAGCTTTGTGTTCAGCTAATACGTGGCTACTTTCTTGTTGCAACGCAGAAATATCTAAATGCCAGTTTTCTGCCTTAACAATACGGACGATCCCCGCAGCTTGACGCCGTAAAGCGTATGGATCGTTGGACCCATTAGGAATTAAACCAACGGCGAAAAAGCTAGTGATACTATCAAGTTTATCGGCCACAGCCAAAACTGCACCAACCGTAGTTTGTGGCAATTCACCATCGGCTGAGATCGGCATATAATGTTCACGAATTGCCGTCGCAACAGCCGGATTTTCCCCTTGTAACAAGGCGTATTTTTCGCCCATTGTACCTTGTAATTCAGGGAATTCACCGACCATCCCAGTCATTAAGTCAAACTTGTAAATTTCACTGGCACGTTGTAGATCCGCTAATTCAGTTGAATTTAAACCAACGTTTTTACCAATCAGTTGACCGATCAATTGTACCCGCTGCATTTTTTCATACATGGTTCCAATTTTTTCATGGAACGTGACTTTCTTCAAACGTTCAACGTAGTCAGCGATTGTTTGTTGTTGATCTTCATTGTAGAAGAATTGGGCATCTTCTAATCGTGCCGTCAACACCTTTTCGTTCCCACTGATCACGTTGTCTAAATACGCCCGATTTCCGTTGCGCACTGAGATGAAAATCGGCAACAACTTACCAGCTTGGTCACGCGCGTAGAAGAAACGCTGATGATCCTTCATTGAGGTGATCAACACTTCGTCTGGCATTTGTAAATATTTGGTTTTAAAGCTACCAGCAAAAGCAGTTGGGTATTCAACTAGATTATTAACTTCTTCCAATAAATCAGGATCTAGCTCAACCACCCAATTATTTTCCTTGGCCAAAGTCGTAATCTGTTGCTTGATCTCAGCTTTACGTTTGTCAGGATCGGCAACGACAAATTGTTTCGCTAACGCAGCTTCATAATCGGCAGCTTGAGCTAGGGCAACCGGTTGGCCTAAGAAACGATGGCCTTGTGTCGTGCGGCCACTTTTAATGTTCAAAACCTGTAATGGTACAATGGCTTGATCCAACAGCGCAACTAGCCAATGAATTGGCCGAATGTATTCAAAGTCGTAACTGCCCCAGTGCATATTAGTTGGGAAAGTCATGCTTGTGATAACTTCAGTTAACCCACTTAAAACTTCAGTCGCTGACTTGCCCGGCGTAAACTTGTTCACGAAAACATAGTCTTCACCTTTTTGCTGTTTAAACGTGATATCGTCAGTCGTCAACCCTTGACCACGGACAAAACCTTGCGCCGCTTTAGTCCAATTACCATCCTTATCTTGAGCAATTCGTTTGGCCGGACCGCGTAATTCCTTCTTAACATCAGCTTGTTTCGCTGCAACGTCAGTTAACATAACCGCTAACCGCCGGGGAGTTGCAAAGGACTTGATCTCACCGTAATCTAAGCGCTGTGCTTTTAAAAAGTCAGCGGTGCGCTTAACCAATTGCTCACGACTAGGGGTAACAACGTGAGCAGGGATTTCTTCTAACCCAATTTCTAGTACAAATGTTTGACTCATAACTATGCCTCCTCCTTTTTTGTTGCGTCCTTAAGTAAGGGGAAACCTAACTTTTCCCGTTCGTCAACAAAGGCACGGGCCACAGCACGGGCCATATTTCGGATGCGCGCTAAATAACCGGCACGTTCAGTCACACTGACGGCGCCACGTGCATCCAGCAAGTTGAAAGTATGGCTACATTTGAGAATATAGTCATAGGCTGGGTGAACCAAACCATTTTTGATTTGCTTTTTAGCTTCAGTTTCATACATATCGAATAATTGTAATAACATCGCCTGATTACTTTCTTCAAAAGAGTATTTTGAATGTTCATATTCAGGTTCTTTGAAAATTTCGCCGTACTTGACCCCGTCGCCCCATTCCAAATCAAAGACGCTGTTCACGTCTTGGATGTAGGAAGCTAACCGTTCAATACCATACGTAATTTCTGAAGTAACTGGTTTAACGTTTAACCCACCAACAACTTGGAAATACGTAAACTGAGTTACTTCCATACCATCGAGCCAAACTTCCCAACCAACACCGGCACAACCCATTGATGGATTCTCCCAGTTATCTTCAACAAAGCGAATATCATGCTCTAATGGTTCAATGCCTAATTCACGTAAGCTACCTAAATACAGTTCTTGAATATTGGCTGGTGATGGCTTCATAACTACTTGAAATTGGTGATGTTGGTATAACCGGTTAGGATTTTCGCCGTACCGACCATCAGCTGGCCGCCGTGAAGGTTCCACATAGGCCGCATTCCATGGTTCTGGTCCGATCGCCCGTAAAAAAGTATAGGGGCTCATCGTGCCGGCGCCTTTTTCCGTATCGTAAGCTTGCATTAACATACAGCCTTGATCGCCCCAATAACGTTGCAAGGTCAAAATCATTTCTTGAACATTTAATTTCTGACTCATAACAAATCCTCCATTTCTAAGTTCGCGGCATATAAAAAGTCCCTATGCCGTCAAAAAACACGACATAGGGACGCAAGTGCGCGGTTCCACCCTAGTTCTAGCAAATTACTTTGCTAACACTTCATTGTAATTCAATTCGAACTCGAGAGTGCCACGCCAAGCAATTACCTACCTGACTTCCACCAACTCAGGCTCGCTTAAAGTATTGCTTAACACCGTTCCGTCTTCATTCACTGATACAGATTCTACGGCTTTTCTTAAAAGTTGTCAATCACGTTTTAACAAACCATCCCAATTGGCCATTTCATCAATAAAATGTTTACTCTTTAACGCTAGGCCCGTGCTATCTTGATAGATTCGATCGATCATGCGCTTTAGGTCTTGCTTCGTCGCTGGCTTAACCGTGATCGAATTCAACTTACGCAGATCAATTATCGAAAATAAGCGCAACAGATAAATAGCGCGTGCACTGCCGTGAAAGCGATAAGGATCCAGTGACCAATGTTGTTGGCACAGCACGCCACCATAGCTTTGTGAATAATCCAATGGTAAATCAGTGCGTTGACAAACCACGCAGCTTTCTAAATGCGGCGCCACACCAAAAACTTGTAACAGTTGCACTTCCATAATATTAGTGATGATTTGTGGATCAAAACCATCATCGATATACCGTAAGGCTAATTGCGTTTGTTCATACCAGCGTTCTAGTGGTTGACCATCAGGAAAAGCCACATCGATCAAGTTTAAAATATAGGTCGCGTAGGCATTGAGTGTAATGTCTTGGCTGATTGATTGCCACTGCCGGTATTCCTTAGCTGCATTGATAAACGACAAGCCTTCGGGCCGCACATCACCTATAAAGGTGCCATGGGTAAATGGTAAAATTGCTGCTGCCAACCGAAACCCGCGCTTACGAGCCCCACGAATAAAAAACATTTTCTTGCCGAAACGATCAGTTAAGATCTTAACCAACATATCCCGCTCACGATAATCTTTTCGCAACATGACAACGCCATTAAAATCAGTAATTTCTCGTTGTGCCAACGCAACCTCCTGGTTAGTAATTCTTCTTTTGGTAACCTAATTCGTTTAAGTAGCGTGGATTATCGCGCCAATTTTTATCAATTTTAACCCATAATTGCAAATACACTTTGTCACCTAACAAATGTTCAATATCACGGCGTGCACGGGTACCGATCTCTTTTAGCATTTTACCACCTTTACCGATGATAATGCCTTTTTGACCTTCACGTTCGACAATGATCGTTGCTTCAACTTTTAGTTTGTCATTATCGTTGCGCCGCATCCGCTCCACATTAACTGCAACAGAATGTGGAACTTCATCACGGGTCAATTCAAGGATCTTTTCCCGAATTAATTCCGAAACAACAAAGTATTCTGGATGATCGGTGATTTGGTCATCGGGATAATATTGTGGACCAACTGGTAAATTTTGATTTAATGCCGTCAATAATTCATCAACATTATTACCTTCCAATGCAGAAATTGGGAAGACGTTAGCAAAATCAAACTCAGCTTGGTACTGTTCCACAAATGGCAATAAATCATTGGGGTGCACAGTATCGATTTTATTGACGATCAAATAGACTGGTTGCTTAACATGCTTTAATTGCTCCAGAATGAAAGCATCACCGCTACCCATTTTATCTTTGACGCTGACCATAAATAAAACAGCATCCACTTCATTTAGCGAAGAAGTTGCTGAGTTCAGCATAAACTCGTCCAGCTTATTTTGTGGCTTATGGATCCCTGGTGTATCAATGAAAACAATTTGACTATGATCAGTGGTATAGATCCCTTGAATTTTGTTGCGGGTGGTTTGGGCCTTATTCGACATAATAGCAACTTTTTGACCAACAACGCGGTTTAAAAAGGTTGATTTACCGACATTGGGCCGACCAACGATTGCGACAAACCCAGAATGGAATTCTGTTTCACTCATTTTATGCTGCTCCTTAATTAGGTTGTACTTTAAGCGTACTTACCTAGCTTCATTAAAAATCGATTTTACTTTACGCTCTAAATTAGCGCTAATAATTTGGGTAAAAAAATGACCAAGCCAACAATTATGGCAAAAAGTGCGGCGACTAATACAGCTGCTGCCGCCAAATCTTTGGCGTATTTAGCGGCCACGGTATAGTGATGGGCCGTTAATAGATCAACCACATTTTCCACCACCGTATTAGCCAATTCACTTTGGATCACCATAAAAATAGCGAGTACCAGCCAGAGCCAGTCGCCACGGTCCAAGTGCAACCACCAGCCACAGCCCAATACCAATAAACCAGCTAATAAATGCCAGCGCATATTGCGTTCCAAACGGACAACCTCAACTAGGCCAGCGACTGCATGCCGCATACTCTGACCTAAATTATGATTTTTAGTGGTCTGTCTATCTTTTAAGCCCATACGCATCCAAAATTTCTCGCTGTAATGAAAACATGATTTTTTCGTCTTCTGGTGAGCGCATATGATCGTATCCATTTAGATGTAAGAAGCCGTGAACGACTAAGAAACCTAATTCGCGCTCAAAAGAATGGCCGTATTCATCAGCTTGCTCCTGCGCTTTATCAACTGAAACCATTAAATCACCGATGTTACGCGGCACGTGAACATCATCTGGCAAAATGATCACATCTTGATCATCAGGATCTTCTTCGATAGCAAAACTGATCACGTCAGTGGCTCGGTCTGTATTACGATAATCCTTATTGATTTGATGAATTTCATCATTATGCATCAACGTTACTGACATTTCCGTATCCGCAGGTAACTTCATATAATTACCAGCAAATTCTAAGACGTCTTGAATCAATTTTAAATGTTCCGCAGATGCGGCTTCCGTATGGTCAAATATTTCTAAATCCACACAACTTCCTACCCTTCAAAAATAATATTATGCTTGCCGACTTTGCTTATCATAAGCCGCAATAATGCTGGCCACCACTGGATGGCGCACCACATCAGCAGCACTAAAATTAACAAAAGTAATATGATCAATATCTTGTAAAATACGCTGTGCTTGGACTAAACCACTGTTAGCACTACGCGGTAAATCAATCTGGGTGATATCCCCATTAACGATCATTTTCGAGCCATAGCCCAAGCGAGTCAAAAACATTTTCATTTGCGCTGGTGTCGTATTTTGCGCTTCATCTAAAATAACAAAGGCATTGTCCAACGTTCGCCCACGCATATAGGCCAGTGGTGCGATCTCGATCACACCACGATCCATTAAGCGCGTGGTGTGTTCTGCGCCTAAGACATCATATAGCGCATCGTAAATTGGCCGTAAATAAGGATCAACCTTTTCCTTTAGGTCACCTGGCAAAAAGCCTAAACTTTCACCCGCCTCAACTGCTGGCCGGGTCAAAATAATTTTTTCTACGGTTCCTTTTTTCAACGCGGCAACGGCCATAACCACGGCCAAATAAGTTTTACCAGTCCCAGCTGGGCCAATACCAAAAGTAACATCATTATGGTCAGCTGCTTGTACGTATTGACGCTGACCGAAGTTTTTCACGCGAATCGGCTTACCACGACGATTTTTAATTAATTCAGTAGCGTACAGGTCTTGAAAATAGTCTAATGTGCCGCGGGTAGCCATTTTGATTGCACTGATCACATCTTCACTACTGATTGCAATGCCTTGACCAAGTAACTGTAATAAGTTAGTCAACACCGCATAAGTCTGGCTGGTGGCTTCACTTGCACCGGTAATTTTAATTTCATTACCAAACGCATTGATCGTCACGTGCAGGCCATCTTCCAGTAAACTAAGGTTTTTGTCTTGATTACCCATTAAGCTGACGGCTTGTTCTGGGCTGCTGACACGAAATACTTTAACGGCTTGTTCTTCTGTCAAAAGCGGGCTCCTTCTCACATCGTATTTTTTCTACGTCTCTTCTGAATAACTAATGCATTATTTTCAGTAATTAATGGCGTCATTATCATTAAAAATGATAGCACAACCACGCTTAAAAAGCATCTGCCATTGTTTGCAGAATTTTTTAGGCGTAAATTTTAGGTCAAAAAAAGGCTCTATACTTTATCCTGTTGATAGATTGCTCAAAGTGGTAATCTAT
>NZ_RHOF01000036.1 GCF_003946445.1 Loigolactobacillus jiayinensis
TATACCAATTTATAAGAATAGGTCGATACTGTTGCACTTGATTTGACAATTTGGGAAATAATAAAATCAAAGCAATCGTGATTGAAAAGCCAGTCGCAGATGCTTATATTGCGCAGAATAAAGATTTTGTCTTAACTAAGACCACTTTTGCTGAATCAACTAAGGAAACCGCCGTAGCCTTACCTAAGGACGCACCGGCGTTAACTGCTGCCATTAACAAGTCAATTACTCAGATCAATAAGCAACATTTATTGAAGGGCTATCAAGCTAAGGCCAATAAATTAATGTTCCAGAAGAATAGTTTCTTCAGCCAATATGGTAGTTATTTTGCTAAAGGAACCTTGTATACAGTTGAATTGGCCATTATTGGTGTTTTCTTCGGGGTTGTACTAGGGACCGTATTAGCGTTCATGAAGCGGTCGCGTCATTTTATTCTTAAGGCGATTGCAATGATCTACATTGAATTTATTCGTGGAACGCCTTTATTGATTCAAGTGTTCATTGCCTTCTTCGGCGCACAAATGCTTGGGCTAGGTTTATCGGCCTTACTGTCCAGTATGATCGCCGTTTCATTGAATTCAGCGGCGTATGTCGCCGAAATCATTCGCTCTGGGATCAATTCAGTTAAACCAGGGCAAATGGAAGCGGCGCGTTCATTGGGCTTAACTCAAGGCGCCAGCATGCGCTATGTCGTTTTACCACAGGCAATCAAAAATATTTTGCCTGCGCTGGGGAATGAATTTATCACGATCTTGAAAGATTCTTCCGTTGTTTCGGTCATCGGGGTTAGTGAATTAATGTTTGAAACTGGTGTCGTCCAAGGTGCCAGCTTTAAACCGTTTTATCCATTGGTCATCGCGTCGTTGATCTACTTCGTTTTGACCTTCAGTATTTCGCGAGTATTAGCTATTTTTGAAAAACGATTAGCTGCCTCAAATTAAAAAATAATGGTCACCGCTGATTTCCTCATTTGGAATAAGCTGGTGATCATTTTTTGTTTAGCTACTAAATTATGACAGCAGTAAGCGTTCAGCCAAGCGGTACATGACTTGATAACACCGCTGGATATCCTTAAGCTCAACGTATTCATCCGGTTTATGCGCCATTTCCAAGTCACCTGGGCCATAGGACATACAATTTAAATTGTGTAGTTTGCCAGCTATCACCGCGGTATCGGTATAACCAGTAAAGACACCAACTTCCGCTGGTTGTTGCGTGACCTCGGCAACTGTGGCTTTTAAATTTTGCAGTAAAAAGCTTTGTGGCTGCGCTTCAATTGGTGGCCGATCACCATCGATCACTAAGTCAATTTTTAAGCCAGGATAGTTGTGCTTAACCGCAGTGATCACTTGCTCAAAAATAGTCAGCACGTGTTTTGTATTCAGTGGCGGGACCAACCGCATATCGATCCAGACTTCTGCTTGATCAGGGACCACATAAGGGCGGTAACCACCCTTGATCGTGCCGAAAGTGATCGTTGAACGGCCTAATGTGGGATGGGTTGGGAAGGTCACAAACTCAGCGCGCAGTTTGGTGATCAGTTCAGCAATTGCCGCGATGGCATCGATTCCTTTTTCTGGCGTGCTTGCATGTGCGGTGACGCCATGGGTGCTGAGCTTGATCCAAGTACGGCCTTTATGGGCCATTCTGATTTGGCCATTAGTCGGTTCGCCATCTAAAATTAAATCTTCAGCGGTAACCCATTTATCAGCGATGGCTTTTTCCACACCGCGCATGTAATCTTCTTCATCAACAGAAGCAATCAGCACCAAGTTATGTTGTAGTACTCGACCGGCAGCGACTTGCTGCGCAATTGTTGCAAAAGCAGTCATGGCACAGGCCAGACCACTTTTCATATCACAGGCACCACGCCCATATAAACGTGTGCCTTGTACTTCACCGGCAAGTGGGGTACTCTGCTGCCAAGCGGTGCCTAAAACGACAGTATCCATGTGGCAAATGTAGACTAATGCCGGCTGTGCCACTTTACCGGTTAGGACTGCGCGTACGTTGTAACGGCCAGGTAAGACTTCAGATTTTGTGATTACGGCAGTCGGTGCATTAGCACGAAGCCACGCGCCGATAAAATCACCGATAGTGTCTTCATAAGCTCCCGGATCAGAACTATCGATTTTGACAAGTTGACTAGTTAGCTGTGTAACGGTATCCATTTTGTTACTTCCTCCTAAATTAATATGTAAACACCCTTTAAATAATTGGCTGATCAAAAATCAGTCTATTTAAAGGGTGTTTGTGTTTACGCATCAAAAAGGCTGGTGATCATTCGTGAATGGCACACTATTTTTTAGCATCAATATAACTATAAAGCGTGTACTTAGAGATATTAAAGTATTGTGACACCTTATCACCTGATTTAGTGACCAGAAAAGCACCTTTGCTATTAAGAAATTGAATGCTCTTAACCTTGTCCTCTTTGGTCATTAATGATACTGGTTTGCCCACTAATTTAACGGATTCTTGAATCAAATCATCTAATAATTCGTTTACATTTTGCGGGATAAAGTTAAGTTCATTAGGATCTGCCTTCGTTTTGACCGCAGTGAATGAATGGAGTACATTTTCTGCCATAATTAAGTTAGAAACATCATAGTTGATTGCAAAGATAGCTTCCAACTTACCTTGTTCATCCTTTAAGTACAGCGTGCTAGATTTAAGGACACGCCCGTCATGGGTATGCGTAATGTAGTTGATATGATCTTTCAATTCAGCAGGATCTTTTTTGAGTGTTTCTAAAACAATTTGTGAAGGGCCATCACCTAGCTGCCGTGAAGATACTTGGCCGTTCTCAATTGAAACAATGGTATGGTTCATATCGTTTCGATCGATACGATGGATCACAATTTCACAATTTTCACCAAACTGTCCAGCAAGCGCCTTACCGATTTGACTAAGAAATTTAAGCTTTTCGTCCGTTAACATTGTGAATACCTTCTTTATTATGAGTGTAGGAGAATTTATAAAAATTGGATAAAAAAGCTGACCAAAAAGATTTTGTTGTTTACAAATTCTATTATAGCAATAATTTGAGCATCTCAAAAGGTTTAGCAATAAAATATTTTTTAGATGCACTATATTTTTTTTAGGTGACGTGTTATACTCAGAGTGTGGTAAAAATAAGACATATTTTCTAAGTAAGGGTTAATCAGTTTTGGGCGTCGTTCAAGCTAAACTAATTGTAACCGCTTACCCAAATTTAGGAGGATCGCGCATGTTATTGATTGGCAATGGGAACCTAATTACGCGGCAGCAGGAGAACGATTTTATCAAAGACGGGTGTGTGGCCATTGATGGCCAACTCATTAAAGAGGTTGGGACGACAGCAAGCTTAAAAGCTAAGTACCCAGAGGCAGAATTCATCGATGCTAAAGGCGGTTTGATCATGCCTGGGCTAGTCAATATGCACAATCATATTTATAGCACTTTTGCTCGGGGCCTCAGCATTAATGGTTATCATCCAAAAGATTTTATGGATATTTTGGAAGGACAATGGTTCCGCTTAGATCGTGAACTGGATAACAAAGCCACATATGCTAGTGGTAAGGTAGCCTACTTAGATAGCATTAAAAATGGGGTAACGACCATGTTTGATCATCATGCTAGTTATGGTGAGATCGATGGCAGTTTAGGTGAACTGTCTCGTGCCGCTGATGAACTTGGTATGCGTACATGCTTATGCTACGAAGTTTCTGATCGCAACGGGGAAGCCCAAATGAAGGCAGCTGTTGCAGAGAATGTTTCTTTTATCAACGCCGTTAAGAAGCGTGATAACGATATGCAACAAGCAATGATGGGCTTACACGCCGCATTTACGCTATCAGATCCAACTTTGGAATATGTGAAAGCACAGACACCAGCCGGTACTGGCTTCCATATTCATATCGCAGAAGGCTTAGCTGACGTGCAGGATTCATTAGCTAAATATAATACGCCAATCGTTAATCGTTTGCTTAATATGGGTATTTTAGGTAAAAAAACGATGGCCGGACATTGTATTCATATCGGACCACATGAAATGGAGATTTTACGTGATACTGATACGATGGTGGTCACTAACCCTGAATCAAATATGGGTAATGCCGTTGGTACGCCAGCAGCTCTGAAGATGTTCAATGATTATGGCATTTTGATTGGTATGGGAACCGACGGCTACACTAATGATTTGTTGGAATCATATAAGTTTGGCAATTTGATTCACAAACATCATTTAGCAGATCCAAATGCCGGCTGGACGGAAATTCCGGCAATGATTTTTGGTAATAATCCCAAGATGGCGAATCGCTTATTCGATACAAAACTGGGTGTGCTTGAATCGGGTGCGGCAGCTGACGTCATTGTCGTTGATTACCAAGCACCAACGCCAATTACTGCAGCTAATTACAATAGTCATATTTTGTTCGGCGTTAACGGTCGAATGGTCAATGATACTATCATTAATGGTCAAGTACGGATGCGCAATCGTGAAGTTGTTGGGGTTGATGAAGCTAAAATTTGGGCTGATGCGCAAGCGCAAGCTCAACTTCTGTGGCAACGGATCAACGGATAGGAGGTCTTTATAATGAGTGATATTATGCGTCCCATTTCAATCGAAGCTTTATTGAATTGGATTTTAGAAGAATTTAAACGCAGCGGCACAATTTTCGGTGTGCGCCGCTTATATAAAGCTGATCCGAATAAAACATTATCCTTATTCGGTGAGCAAATGGAAACACCAGTTGGGCCCGCTGCTGGACCACATACCCAATTAGCACAAAATATTATTGCTTCCTATCTGACTGGTTCACGGTTCTTCGAATTAAAAACAGTACAAACTATCGATGGCGAAGATTTGCCAGTAGCTAAGCCATGTATTAGTGCACGCGATGAAGGCTATAACGTTGAATGGTCAACGGAATTACGAGTACCAGATGCATACCAAGAATACGTTAAAGCTTGGTTCGTACTGAAACTATTAAGTCGTGAATTTGATCTTGGTAGTCCGGATGGCTTTATTTTTAATATGAGTGTTGGTTACGATCTGAAAGGTATTAAAACACCAAAGATCCAAGCTTATATTGACCAGATGCAAGATGCTTCACAAACGCCAATTTGGGCAGAATGTTTAGCCACTGCTAAGGAAATGTTGCCACGGTTCAAGCGGATCGATAGTGATTATCTAGCCAATATTGATCCCCATGTGTCACGTTCAATTACTTTATCGACCTTACATGGCTGTCCACCAGCCGAAATTGAACGGATTGCCAATCATTTATTAACTGAAAAGCATTTAAATACGTTTATCAAATGTAATCCAACCTTATTAGGTTTTGATTACGCACGGCAAACAATGAATGAATTAGGTTTTGACTATATGGAATTTGACGATCATCACTTTGTTGATGATCTGCAATTTGAAGATGCGGTACCAATGATTACACGGTTACGCGCAGAGGCAGCAACACAACGACTAAGCTTTGGCGTGAAGATCACTAACACCTTCCCCGTTGATATTGCGCAAAATGAATTACCTGGCGAAGAAATGTATATGTCTGGGCGGTCACTTTTTCCACTCAGTGTGGCAGTGGCTAAGAAATTATCTGATGCCTTTCACGGTGAATTACAAATTTCATATTCTGGTGGCGCAGATATTTTCAATATTAAGGATTTGTTTGAAGCTGGGATCTGGCCAATCACCGTTGCCACAACGTTACTAAAACCAGGTAGCTATCAGCGCATTAGTCAAATTGCTAATGTATTGACTAGCCTATCATATCCAACACGTGTCCAACTTGATTTGCCTAAGCTTGATCAGCTAGTCACAAAAGCAAAGCATCAAGCTTTATATCAAAAATCAATTAAGTTGCCAATTTCACCAAAAATTGAAGAAAAATTACCATTGTTGGATTGTTACACTGCACCTTGTCGTGGTACTGGTGGTTGTCCAATTGATCAGGATGTACCGGCGTATCTGCGGTATGTCAGTGAAGGCAAGTACTTGGATGCGTTAAAGGTTATTGTTGACCGTAATCCGTTACCTTTTATTACTGGTACGATTTGTGCTCATCCTTGTCAGACCAAGTGTACGCGCCAGTTCTACGAAGGTTCAATTGATATTCGTGGCGTCAAATTAGATGCTGCAGAACATGCTTATGATGAATTAATGGCAACGATGAAGAAACCAGAAAAGAAGCAAGATGCGGTTAAAACTGCCGTTGTTGGTGGTGGCCCAGCTGGCTTATCCGCTGGCTACCTATTAGCACGTGAGGGTATGCCGGTTACCATCTTTGAAAAAGATGAACAAATGGGTGGTGTGTGTAGCCAGATCGTTCCTGAATTCCGAATCTCTATGGCCAGTGTTCAAAAAGATATTGATTTAACTAAATTTATGGGCGCTGAATTTAAAAACGGTCAAGCTGCGCCAAGCTTAGACGAACTCCATGCACAAGGCTTTACTAATGTAATCTATGCAATGGGTGCTTGGCATCATCGTAACTTGAAGTTAGCCAAGGGCAACGCAATCAACTCATTAGAATTCTTAAAAGCGACACGTCAAGATAAGATGGAACATAACCCATATGGCGAGCATATTGTCGTTGTTGGTGGTGGTAACACAGCTATGGATTGTGTTCGTGTTGCTAGTCGGTTACCAGGTGTTAAGAAAGCATCATTAGTTTATCGGCGGAATAAGCGCAATATGCCAGCAGATGAAGAAGAACTTTACTTGGCTTTAGATGATGGTGTTGAATTCTTAGAACTATTATCACCAACTTCATTGGAAGATAATCAATTAACCTGTGAAGTAATGGAATTAGGTGAGCGCGATGCTTCTGGTCGGCGCAAACCAATGCCAACTGGTCGTTTCACGACGGTTCCAGCTGACACCGTTGTTTCTGCAGTTGGTGAAACAATCGATACACATTATTATCAACAAGTCGGTATCGAAACTGATGCCCGTGGGTTAGTTCTAAGTGAGCCAACAACTTTAGAAACTAATTTAAAAAACGTTTATGTTATCGGTGATGGTAATCGTGGCCCCGCAACAATTGTTGAAGCAATTGCTGATGCGACTAAGGCTGCTAAGGATATCTGTGAGATCCACAATGAACGTTCCGAACAGACTAATTTGAACGTTGACCGTGCTGTTCCACGGAGCAAACGTGGCATTATGGTAACGCCTGAGAATGGTATTAGTCAATCCGCTCGTTGCCTTGAATGCTCAACTATTTGTGAATCATGTGTCGATGTTTGTCCTAACCGCGCTAATATCGTAGTTAATGTCAATGGTGATCCACAAATCATGCATATTGATCGGATGTGTAATGAATGTGGTAATTGTGAGACTTTCTGCCCATATTCAAGCGCACCATATAAGGATAAATTTACCTTATTCAATAGTGAACCTGATTTTTACAATAGTACTAACCAAGGCTTTTACGTTGTTGATGCAGCCGCTAAAGAATGTTTAATTCGTGTTGGTGACATTGTTGAAACAATTAACTTGAATGAGACTAATATGGATATTGCAAATGGTTTATTAGATATGATGGAAACAGTTATTGATGACTATAGCTACTGCTTAGCCGACTAGATGGAGGGGTTAAGGTGTCAATTGTAATTAAAGGTGCGACCGTTGTTTCAACACATGGTCAACGTCAATTAGATGTCAGGATTGTAGACGAAAAGGTGACTGAATTAGGTGTGAATTTAGCGACTACAGCCGATACCGTGGTCGATGCCACTGGTTGTTATCTATTTCCGGGTTTTATTGATGCACATACGCATATGGAATTAAATAATGGACCTGGTACGGCTAGCACGGCAGATAATTTCACAACCGGCAGTTTGGCAGCGGTTGCTAAGGGTACCACTTCGGTGCTTGACATGGCAACGCCAGATCGTGGTCATAGTTTACAAGACTGTTTGACGACTTGGAATAGTTTAGCAGCAGGGAAAAGTTCTTGTGACTACAGCTATCACATGTCAATAATTGAATGGAACCAGCAATTGGCAGCCGAAGTTCCCAAGATGGCGGCACAAGGCATTACGTCGTTTAAGATGTACATGGCATATGATAATTTACGAACGAGCGATGCTGAGATTTATGCAGCAATGTGTGAGATCAAGAAAGTTCATGGCATGTTAGGTATTCATTGTGAGAATGGTGATTTAGTTAATACTTTACAGACCGAATATTTAGCTAAAGGGTTAACAGCACCTAAATATCATCCGATGACTAGACCTAATATGGTGGAAGCTGAAGCAATTAATCGGTATTTAACAATTGCTGCTTTAGTTGGCTTGCCAGTTAACATTGTTCATTTAAGCACTCGCGAATCTTTGGCAGTCGTTCGTGCTGCACGAGCACGGGGCCAACAAGTCTATGTTGAAACTTGTCCACAATATCTATTGTTGGACGACCATTATTATGATTTACCTGACTTTGAAGGAGCTAAATACATTTGCTCACCACCATTACGTAGTACAGCAGATGAAGCAGCTTTATGGCAGGCACTAGAGCAAGGTGAAATCAATACTATTTCGACTGATCATTGTGATTTTAATTTTCATGATCAAAAATTTATTGGTAAGGACGATTTCACTAAAATTCCTGGTGGGATGCCTGGTGTTGAAACACGACCAGAATTAATTTATACCGCTGGTGTGGCAACTGGGAAAATTAGTTTGGAACAATTTGTTGGTTTGTTGTCTGAAAATATTGCTCGCCAATTTGGTATGTATCCGCAAAAAGGCGTTATCCAAATTGGCAGTGATGCTGACTTAGTTATCTGGGATCCACAACAACAAGGTGTAATCTCAGCAGCGACACAACTACAAAATGTTGACTACACCGCTTACGAAGGCTTTAAAACACAAGGTGCAGCGCGCGCGGTTTATCTACGTGGTCAGCAAGCTGCAGCTAATGGCAAGGTTTTGGCGGGGCAACAAGGAAAATTTGTTTTCCGTCATGGTAGTGACTATAACTTAAAATAATTGAATCGAGGGGTTAACTATTGGCAGACAAAATTAAATGGATCAAAAACGAAATGCCTAAAACAAATGATCCGCATTTACCGTTAATGAACCAAGCAGCAGTGGAGAAAGCACAAGCGTTCCACAAGAGTTTTCCACAATATACGGAAACACCATTAGCAAATTTAAAAGAAATGGCTAATTATCTAGGCCTAGAAAAGTTCTTTGTTAAAGATGAATCTTATCGCTTTGGTTTGAATGCATTTAAGGTCTTAGGCGGTTCATATGCGATGGCCAATTATATTGCTAAAAAAGTGGGTAAAGATATCTCTGAAATCACTTACGATGTAATGATCTCACCGAAATTGAAAAAAGAATTAGGTCAGGCGACTTTCTACACTGCAACTGATGGTAATCATGGTCGTGGCGTCGCTTGGGCAGCTAATAAATTGGGACAACGGGCAGTTGTTTTAATGCCTAAAGGCTCAACTAAAGCTCGTTTTGACAATATTCGTAAAGAAGGCGCCGAAGTAACTATTGAAGACGTCAACTATGACGAATGTGTCCGCAAAGCGAATGCTTTAGCAGAACAAACTGAAAACGGTGTTATGGTGCAAGATACTGCTTGGGATGGTTACGAAGAAATTCCAACTTGGATCATGCAAGGCTACGGCACAATGGCCTTAGAAGCAGCTAAACAAATGAAGGCTGCTGGTGTTGAGCGCCCAACACATGTCTTCATTCAAGCTGGTGTTGGTAGTTTGGCTGGGGCTGTGATTGGCTTTTTCGCCAATCTATTCCCAGAAAACCCACCAATTATGACGGTCATGGAAGCACAAGCTGCTGATTGTTTGTATAAATCTGCAGCTGCTAAAGATGGCAAGATTCGTTTTGCTACTGGCGATTTAAATACAATGATGGCCGGTTTAGCTTGTGGCGAACCGAATACAATTTCCTTTGATATCTTGAAGAATCATGTTGCTTATTTTGCTTCATGTCCTGATTGGGTATCGGCTAAAGGGATGCGCATGTTAGGTGCACCAATCAAAGGCGATCCGCAGGTCACTTCTGGTGAATCTGGGGCTGTCGGTATGGGCTTTATTGCTACGGCAATGCAAGATCCAGAATACGCCGACATGAAAGCGGCACTGCAGCTTGACGAAAATTCTAAGGTGATTATGTTCTCAACTGAAGGGGATACTGATCCAGAAAACTATAAGAAAATCATGTGGCAGTAAGCAATATAAATTTTGATCAAAATTCCGAGGGTGCTCAAGTTCTCCATCGCAGGAGTTACAACTTTAGAGAATTACAGAAAATTATGTGGAGGTATTTATTATGGATTTAGATGCAATCAAACAACAAGGTAAAAAGTATGAGGCTGACATGACTAAATTCTTGCGGGATATGGTCAAAATTCCTGGTGAAAGCACGGACGAAAAGGCTAAAATTCAGCGGGCTAAACAAGAAATGGAAAAAGTTGGTTTCGATAAAGTTGAAATCGATAAAATGGGTAATTTATTAGGTTATATGGGACATGGTGAGAAATTACTTGCATTCGATGGTCATATTGACACCGTTGGGATCGGCGAAAAGAAAAACTGGAAGTTTGATCCTTATGATGGTTACGAAACTGACACTGAAATTGGTGGCCGTGGGACTTCTGACCAAGAAGGCGGGATTGTTTCTGCAGTTTATGGCGCTAAAATCATGAAGGACTTAGATTTATTAAATGATAAATATACAGTTTTAGTTGTTGCTTCAGTCAATGAAGAAGATTGCGATGGCTTGAATTGGCAGTATATTATCAATGAAGATAAAATTCGTCCTGAATTCGTTGTTTCAACTGAACCAACCGATGGTGGGATTTATCGTGGCCAACGTGGCCGTATGGAAATTCGGGTTGATGTCAAAGGTATTTCTTGCCACGGTTCTGCACCAGAACGTGGTGACAATGCAATTTACAAGATGGCCGATATTTTGCAAGATGTCCGTGATTTAAACAATAACGGCGAAAATGAAAGCACTGCCATTCGTGGCTTGTCTAAAATGCTGAATGAAAAGAATAATCCAAAATGGCAAGAAGCACGTTTCTTAGGTCGTGGGAGTATTACCGCTTCACAAATTTTCTTCTCATCACCAAGTCGTTGCGCCGTTGCTGATGGTTGTTCAGTTTCATTAGATCGCCGGATGACTTCAGGCGAAACTTGGGAAAGTTGTTTAGAAGAAATTCGTCAATTACCAGCAGTTCAAAAGTATGGTGATGATGTCGAAGTTTCTATGTATGATTATGATCGGAAGAGCTATACCGGGTTATCTTACCCAATCGAATGCTTCTTCCCAACTTGGGTTATCCCAGAAAATCATCCAGTTACTGAGGCTTTAGTTGATGTTCACAAGCAAATGTTTGGTGATGTCCGTCAAGGGCCAGCTGATCAAATTGAAATGCGTAAACCACGGCCATTGTTAGACAAATGGACCTTCTCAACTAATGGCGTTACTATCATGGGCCGTAATAACATCCCTTGTATTGGTTACGGACCAGGTGCTGAAGACCAGGCTCATGCGCCAAACGAAAGAACTTGGAAAGAAGATTTAGTTCGTTGCGCAACAGTCTATGCTGCTTTGCCAACTGTTTATACTGAAAACAATTAATTAGTCAACTAGCCTCGTATTGAGGCTAGTTGCATACATACTGAGTAGCAATTAGTTTATTTGATAATTGATCACATAACCGCTGTTCAGAAATATAAAAACAGTAAAGGGGTAGTAAAAATGACAGAATTTAACAATCTTGTTTCAGACATTAAAAATTTAGATACTAAGAAAATGTATCAAGGGGACTTTTTCCAAACTTGGGAAAAGGATGATTCAGAAATTGCAGCAACATTGAAAACCGCTGATGCATTACGTAATTTACGTGAACGTAATATTTCAACTAAAGTATTTGATTCCGGCTTAGGTATTTCAATTTTCCGTGATAACTCAACCCGGACTCGTTTCTCATTCAGTAGTGCGTGCAACATGTTAGGCTTAGAAATTCAAGATTTAGATGAATCAAAATCACAGATTGCTCATGGTGAAACTGTTCGTGAAACTGCAACAATGATCTCCTTTATGGCTGATGTTATCGGGATTCGTGACGATATGTATATTGGCAAAGGCAATGCGTATATGCACGAAGTTGTTGATGCAGTAAAAGAAAGCAATGAAGATGGCATTTTAGAACAACGACCTAACTTAGTTGACTTGCAAGATGACATGGATCACCCAACGCAAGCTTTAGCTGATTTAAATTCAATTATCCATAAATTTGGTGGCGTTGAAAACTTAAAAGGTAAGAAAATCGTGATGTCATGGGCTTATTCACCATCATATGGTAAGCCATTATCAGTACCACAAGCAATTGTTGGTTTAATGACGCGCTTTGGCATGGATGTTGTCTTAGCTCATCCAAAAGGCTATGAAATTATGCCAGAAGTTGAAAAAATTGCCGCTGACAATGCAGTAAAATCCGGTGGTACTTTCACTAAGACAGATGACATGAAGGCAGCCTTTGACGATGCTGATGTTATTTATTGTAAGAGCTGGGCACCATTTGAAGCAATGAAGAAGCGTAGTGATTTATACGGCGAAGGCGATTTCGACGGCATTGATCACTTAGAAAAAGAATTATTGGAACAAAATGCGCAACATAAAGATTGGGCTTGTACTGAAGATATGATGAAGTTGACCCATGAAGGCAAAGCTTTATACATGCATCCACTACCAGCTGATATCACAGGTGTTTCAGCTGAAGAAGGTGAAGTTGACGCTTCTGTCTTTGATCGTTATCGTAACGACTTATACGTACAAGCTAGCTTCAAACCATATGTGATTGCTGCCATGATTTTCTTAAGTAAATTCAAACAACCGGCTAAGGTCTTGCAAGATTTAGAAACTCGTGGTCAAGAACGCAAATTAAGTGAAGATTAGACTTTATTATCTGGAGGAGATGACTAATTAATGGAACGTGTTGTTGTCGCACTCGGTGGGAATGCACTGGGTAGTAATTTACATGAACAAATGACAGCGGTTAAAACGACTTCTAAAGCAATTGCGGACTTGATTGAAGCAGGCTACGAAGTAATTTTATCACATGGTAATGGACCACAAGCAGGCATGATTCGTTTAGCAATGGATGAATTAAACCAAAAAGCACCGGATAAATATCCAGTGGTACCATTATCAGTCTGTGTTGCAATGAGCCAAAGCTATATTGGCTATGATCTACAAAATGCTTTACGTGAAGAATTATTAAGCCGCAATATTATTCAACCAGTGGCCACAGTTGCAACTCAAGTCGTTGTTGATCCAGATGATCCAGCATTTAATCATCCGACTAAGCCGATTGGCCGCTTTATGAGCCAAGCTGAAGCTGAAAAATTAGCAACAGAAAAAGGAATTCAGGTAGCTGAAGATGCTGGCCGTGGATATCGACAAGTGGTTGCTTCACCAAAACCAAAAGAAATCATTGAAGTGGATACAATTAAAGCTTTAATTGATGCTAAACAAACTGTTATTGCTTGTGGCGGTGGTGGTATTCCGGTGATTAAGCAAGGTCAGCACCATTTGAAAGGCGCAGAAGCAGTTATCGATAAAGATTACTGTAGCGCATTATTAGCAGACATTGTTGACGCTGATTTGCTGGTTATTTTGACCGCAGTTGAAAAGGTTGCCCTTAATTTCGGTAAACCAGATCAGAAAGAATTAGGTATGGTCAGCGTTGCTGAAATGCAACAATATGCTGTCGCTGGTCACTTTGCGGCTGGCTCAATGTTACCTAAAGTTGAGGCTGGTATTCAATTTGCAGCTTCCAAACCAGGACGTAAAACATTAATTACATTACTGGAAAAAGCCAAAGATGGTCTAGCTGGTAAAACTGGTACGATTATTCAAGGCTAAAACAAGATTGATTGTAGATGAAGGAGGAATTTCTTTGAATCAAGCACTTAATGCGGACAACGCGCCCAAAGCTGTTGGTCCATACTCACATTCAGTTCTAGCTGGCAAAACGCTATATATTTCAGGTCAACTTGGCATTGATCCGGCAACGAGTCAATTACAAGATGGCGTTACTGCACAAGCTGAACAAGCAATGAAAAATCTTGGTGCTATCTTGAATAACGCTGATATGGATTATGCTAATGTGACTAAAACAACGATTTTTATTAAAAATATGGCTGATTTTGGTGCGATCAATGAAATCTATGGTCGTTATTTCACTAAATTATTGCCAGCTCGGTCGTGTATCGCAGTTGCGGAGTTACCGCTCCAAGGTCTTTTTGAAGTAGAAGCAGTTGCAGTAAAATAAGTTAATCAACTGTGTCTGTTCACTGCCTGACGGAAAGGAACGTAATTATGAGTGAAAATAAGTTAAGCGGATTGTTCGCTTATGATGGCCAGATCTCAGTTAGTGAGGTAGCACCACTTGGATTACAGCACGTTGTTGCTGCGGTTGCTGGTATCATTACACCAGGAATTATGATCGCAAAAGTGTGTAATTTAAGTGTAGCTAATACAACTATTATTATCCAAACCTCACTGATTTTTGCTGGTTTAGCAACCCTAATTCAACTTTTTCCAATATTCCATCGCTTTGGCTCGCGTTTGCCAATGATGATGGGCGCCAGTTTTGCCTGTGTGCCAATATTACTAATGATTGGTGGTGATTTTGGTATTGCGGACATATTCGGTGCCCAATTAATTGGGAGTATCATAATTACGCTGATTGGATTTTTTATAAAGAAAATTCGAATTCTCTTCCCACCAATTGTAACCGGTACCGTTATCTTAAGTATTGGCCTCTCATTGTTTCCAACAGCAGTTAATTATATAGCTGGTGGCACTGGGAGTGCACATTTTGGCTCAGTTAAGAATTGGACCGTCGCTTTGATTACTTTCGCAGTGGTGTTCTACTTTTCATATTTTGCTAAGGGACTGCTGAGTTTATCTTCAATTTTAAATGGTATGGTTGTAGGTTACTTGGTTGCATTAGTTCTAGGTATGGTTGATTTCTCGGCTGTGCATTCAGCAGCGTTTTTCCAAGTTATCAAGCCATTACATTTTGGCCTTAGTTTTAAAATTGTTCCAATCATTACTTTGACGATTGTTTTCTTGGTTGATACAGTACAAACGATTGGTCAGTTTACGGCAACAACTGTTGGTGCTATGGAACGTCAACCGACTGATCGTGAGTTATCAGGAGCTGTTATGGGCAAAGGGCTAGTCAATATCATCGGCAGCTTTTTCGGTGGTGTACCTGTAGGAACTTTTGGTCAAAACGTTGGATTAGTGATTGCAACTAAAGCCATTAATAAATTTATCTTAGCCTTTTCTTGTGGCATTTTGTTAGTAGCAGGGTTTGTGCCTAAAGTAGCCTCAATTCTAACCACAATTCCGTACGCAGTTATTGGTGGGGCAACGGTTTCGGTTTTTGCCACAATTGCAATGACTGGGATCAAGACAATCACTTCTGAGAAGATGACACCTGAAAATACAGCAGTTGTCGGTATTTCATTAGCCTTTGGTATTGGTGTTGCTTTAACTCAAAACAGTCTGGCTGGTTTTCCAGATTGGGTAACTACAGTTTTTGGTAATTCTGAAGTGATTTTAACAACCATTTTAGCAATTGTGTTAAACCTAGTGCTTAATCATTTGAAACAGCCGCAGGTAGCTGCAGCGCCACAAACTGATGAAATATCTAGTATTACTAACGAGCGGACTAGCTTGACGAAATAAAAATAAGAAATTCATGGTGACATGAATTTTTTATTTGTTGGCGTTATCTATTTCAAATATAACGGAGTCTGATGTAAATGAAAGAACGCTTAAATTATAGTTTGACACTGTATTTAACGAAGAAACAATCAGTTATGGGACCAGAAATTGTTCAGCTAATGCAGTTGATTCAAATTAAAGGTTCCTTAACTTTAGCCGCCGGTGCACTGGGGATTTCTTATAATAAAGCTTGGCGCTTGTTGCATCACGCTGAACAAGCTTTAGCACAGCCACTGGTTGTTTCTAGTGCTGGTGGTGTTCATGGCGGTGGGTCAAATTTAACTACTGAAGGACAGAACTTAATGAATAAATATTTGCGTCTACAAGAATTATCACAATCAGCAGTTGAACACTATTTTCAGATGATATTTGAAGAAAACTAAAGGGTGGGTTTATTCATGATAAAAATTCTAGAAACGCTATTGGCTAATTTGCAAGCTCAGCGTGATATTGTTTTGGTAACCGTCACATCTAGTGCTGGTTCAGCCCCACGTGGTGCTGGCGCCCATATGCTAGTTGGCACTGATGGGGCCTTATTAGGAACAATCGGTGGGGGCCGGGCCGAGTACGAAAGCGAAAAGTTAGCACAAAAATATTTACAACAACAACGTAACGGCAGTAAAAAATTTATTTTGGCACCTAATGATGTAGAAGATCTTGGTATGATTTGTGGCGGTAGAATTGAAGTCTTGTTTACATACTTTGACCATACTGAAACAACAATTTGTACACTATTACAGCAGATCATCGAGCAAATGACGCAACATCATGCTGCTTGGTTATTACTTCAAAGTGATCAAACTGAAACTAAACTAGGTTTTTATAGCCGCGAAACTAAATTCGTTGGTTTTGAAGTAGCATTAGACAAAATTCAAAAAACACCACAATTTTGGCAGGAAAAGCAAACGACTTTGTATGCTGAACCAATTAGTCAAAGCGGTAAGGTTTATATTTTTGGTGGTGGACATGTTGCACAAGCTTTAGCACCGGTATTAAAGCCACTAGATTTTTATACAATCATTTACGATAATCGGCCTAAATTCTTAACACCTGAAGTATTCCCAACGGCTGATGAATTAATTGTCGGTAATTTAGATCAAATTGAGGAGCATATTAAATTAAATGTTGAAGATTACGCGATAGTGATGACGCGCGGCCATAAAAGTGATTTTAGCTTAGAGGTTCAATTATTGAATTCACCGATTACTTATTTGGGTGTAATTGGAAGTAAGCATAAAACAGCGCTGCATCACCGTTTACTTAAGGAAAAAGGATTTTCCGATGAAGACCTTAAACGTTTAACCATGCCAATTGGTATTGAAATTGCCGCAGAGACGCCAGCTGAAATTGCGGTTAGTATCGCGGCACAATTGATTCAGTCGCGTGCACATTGAAAATATATAAAAATTAGTCCACAAGAATATTTTTTAGTGTTATAATCAATGTGAAGAACGGAACAATATCGCAAATAATTTAATGGATAGAGCTTGTAAAACGATATCGAAAGAGGTGCACTGATGTATTCATTTACTGTAAATGGCCAACCAGTTTCTAGCGAAGAGGACAAGAAGTTGATGTATTTCTTACGCGATGATTTAGGTTTGACCGGAACTAAGGATGGCTGCGACTCAGGAGCGTGTGGGGCATGTTCTGTGTTAATAAATGGAAGGGCTTCCAATAGCTGCTTATTTACGCTGGCAAAGGTTGCGGGTAAGGACGTTACGACAATTGAGGGCCTGACGCAACGACAAAAAGATGTTTTCGCATATGCATTTGCTCAAACTGGCGCGGTTCAATGTGGGTATTGTATTCCTGGTATGTTGATCTCTGCTGTTAGTTTGCTAAAGAAAAAGCCAGATCCAAGCGATAAGGATGTACGCAAAGGAATTCGTGGTAATATTTGTCGTTGTACCGGTTATGTTAAAATTATTGAAGGCATTAAATTGGCGGCTAAAATGTTGCGTGAAGAAGCGCCAATTCCTGAGGTTAGTTTTGATGGGAAGCTCGGCCATGATTTTCCACGGGTTGACTCAGTTGAAAAAACCTTAGGTACCGGTAAATATGTCGATGATATTGTTTTGCCTGGCATGTTGTATGCTTCAGCAATTCGCAGTGCTTATCCACGGGCGCGTTTGCTTAAAATTGATGCAACGGCAGCTTTAGCTCATCCAGATTGTGTTGCGGTATTGACTTCTAAGGATGTTCCCGGTAATAATAAGATAGGTCACTTAGAGTTCATTTCCGATTGGGATGTTATGATTCCAGTTGGTGAGATTACGCGCTATGTGGGTGATGCAGTTGCACTCGTGGTTTCTAAAAAGAAAACTAGCTTAGATACCATTAAGACACTGGTCGAAGTTGATTATGAAGAATTAACACCGCTATTAAGTTGCGAAGCCGCATTAGCTGATGATGCACCAAAAATTCATGAAAAGGGTAATTTATTGACCCATGAGCATTTAATTCGTGGTAATGCTGATGAAAAATTGGCGCAGTCTAAGTATGTGGTTAGTCAGCATTATTCAGTACCTATTAATGAACACGCTTTCATGGAACCGGAATGTGCAATTGCACTGCCTGAGGGTGATGGTATTTTGCTGCATACTGGTGGTCAAGGCATTTATGATGAGCAGCGTGAAGTTAGTCGCATGCTTGGCTTACCAAAGGAAAAAGTTCATGTTCATTCAGAATTAGTGGGTGGTGGTTTTGGTGGTAAGGAAGATATGAGTGTGCAACATCATGCTGCTCTAGCTGCCTGGTGCTTGAAACAGCCAGTTAAAGTTTTGTTTACCCGTCAAGAAAGCTTGATGGTTCATCCTAAACGCCATGGTATGGAAATGGACTTTGTGACTGGCTGTGATGCAGAAGGTAATTTGACAGCAATGAAGGCTGTTGTTTATGCCGATAGTGGTGCTTATGCTTCCTTAGGTGGCCCAGTGCTACAACGGGCTTGTACTCACGCTGCTGGACCTTATAAATATCAAGATATTGATATTGAAGGTTTTGCTGTTTATACTAATAATCCACCATGCGGCGCATTTCGTGGCTTCGGTGTTTGTCAGACGGCTTTTGCGATTGAAAGTAATATTAATATTCTGGCCAAAAAAGTGGGCATTAGTCCATGGGAGATTCGCTTCAAAAATGCGGTCGAACCTGGAGATTCACTACCAAATGGACAATTGGTAACACAAAATGCAGCGCTTAAAGAAAGTTTGTTAGCAGTTAAGCCGGCATATGATGAAGCTAAAGTGGCTGGGGTTACTTGTTTCTTTAAAAATAGTGGGATTGGTGTTGGGTTACCCGATGCTGGGCGTTGTATTGTTTCAGTAGAAGGCGGTAAAGTGCATGTACGGACCAGTGCTGCTGGTATTGGTCAAGGGGTTGCGACTGTTATGACCCAAATCGTTTGTGAAACGCTAGATATTAGTCCTGCACTAGTCATTGCTGAAGCACCAGATACTCAGCGGACACCGGATACAGGAACAACAACGGCTTCTCGGCAATCATTGATCACTGGTGAAGCAACGAAACGAGCAGCTCAACAATTGCGAGTTGAATTAGATATGGGGCGTTCATTAGTTGATTTGGAAGGTCGCAAATTTTTCGGCGAATTCTTACCTGAAACAGATCCGCTGAATTCAGATAAAAAGAATCCAGTTAGTCATGTTGGCTACGGCTATGCAGCCGAAGTGGTCACCTTAGATGATAGTAATAAGCTAGGTAAATTTGTTGCCGCATATGATATTGGTCAAGTAGTTAATCCGAAAGCAGCCGCTGGACAAATTGAAGGTGGTATTGTTATGGGGATGGGTTATGCGCTAACTGAGAAATTTGAAGTTGATCATGGTTATGTGAAGGCACGTTATGCAACTTTAGGTTTATTAGATGCTACTAAAGTACCACCAATTGAAACCAGTTTTGTTCATGCTGGTAATAATCATGATGGTATGGCTTACGGTATTAAGGGTGTTGGCGAAATTGCAACAATTTTACCTGCACCAGCTATTGCGGGGGCGTACTATGCCTTAGATGGAGAATTACGACCAACGTTACCATTAGCTAATACACCGTATGAAAAGAAGAAGAAAAAGTAGGGAAATTAATGCTTGCACAAACTAGTGTGGTCATTATGGCCAGTGGTTACTCGAAACGAATGGGGCGGAACAAACTTTTTTTACAATATCGTGGGCAAACGTTTCTGACACGTACATTACAATTAATTCAGCAGGCACATTTTTTAAAAACAATATTGGTCATTAAACAAGAGGATGTAGCTAGACAAATATTTAGCACTGATATAACAGTAATTGTTAATCCAATAAGTGATTATGGCCAAAGTACGAGTGTTCGTTTAGGCGCAGCAGCAGCTATCGGTCAAGGATGCTTATTTGTACCGATTGATCAGCCACTACTTGATATAGCGACGTTAACAAAAATAGTCAATTGCGGAAATGAACATAATATTGTGTTTCCTTCTGGTGATGGCAGTGCTGGTAGTCCCGTGTATTTTGGGTGTGATTTCTTTGCTGAACTCAAGCAAGTAACTGGTCAAACTGGTGGGCGTCAAGTTAAGCAGCAACATCGATCAGCTTGGCATCCGGTTGTAGTTGATCCACAAAAGATACAGGACATTGATACGGCACAACAATATCAGAGATTATTAAAAGGATGATGCGTATGGAACCTGTTTACCTAAATTGGGCCGCTACTTCTTATCGTAAGCCAGCGGCAACATTACAGGCCGTGAATAACTATTTACAGACGAATCATTACCAGAATAGTAATCGCGCGTTGCCTGGAATGACTGAGAGTGGGATTGCATTACAAACACGGCAAATTTTGGCTGACTTTTTTGGTGTGACGAATCCAGCACAGGTTTTATTTACACAAAACGCAACAATGTCCTTAAACATGGTTCTAAACGGGCTGCTGTATTCAGGCGATCACGTTATTACGACCTCAATGGAACATAATGCGGTGACACGACCGTTGTATTTATTAGCACAACAGGGAGTGACAACGACTTATCTGCAGTGTGATCGGTTAGGCCAACTTGTACCTGAACAATTAGATGCCGCAATTAAACCAGCAACACGTGCTGTTGTTATGACTCATGCGGCAAATGTTACTGGAACAATTATGCCAATTAAGGAATGTTTTGCCTTAGCCCACAAGCGGGGCTTGGTGACAATTTTGGACGCGTCCCAAACTGCGGGGCTGTTACCAATCAATATGGACGTACTGAATATTGATATCTTAGTATTTACTGGCCATAAAAGTTTACTTGGGTTACCAGGAACTGGCGGATTTTGCCTAGCAGATGGCGTGGCTGAGCAAATTAGGCCATGGCTAGTTGGTGGTACGGGTAATGCTTCAGCGGCGCCGCAACAACCAGATTTTTTGCCGGATAAATTTGAACCAGGAACTCCCAATACATTAGGAATTTTAAGCTTAGGTAGTTCAGTTAAAGCAATTACTGAGTTAGGTTTAACTAAGATTCAGCAACATGAGCAAGCCTTAACGCAACACTTTCTAACGGGCCTAGCTAATTTACCAGTGACCATTTTTGGGCCTAACCAAGCTGATCAAATGGTGCCGGTCGTTTCTTTAATTGCACCTGGTTACGATGTTGGTGAACTCGGTGGACAACTTTATCATCAATTTGGAATCATTACACGTTGTGGTCTACACTGTGCGCCATTAGCACATAAGACAATTGGTACGTTTCCTAATGGGAGCATTCGCTTTAGTTTAGGCTATCAAACCACAGCGCAAGAATTAGATTATACGTTAGCTGCTTTAGCGCAGCTATTGGAGGGGCGAGCGGGATGGAAGGATTTTTAGCAAGTTGTACTTCAGGTGGTTGCGGCGCTAAAATTGGCGCTGCTGATTTACATGATTATTTACAAGCACTGCCACAGCAACATGAGCCCAATTTGTTGGTTGGGTTTAACGATGCTGATGATGCTGCAGTTTATAAAATCAGTCCGGAGCGCGCGTTGATCAGTACAATAGATTTTTTCTCGCCCATGGTCGATGATCCATATACTTTTGGGACAATTGCTGCTGCAAATGCGCTTAGTGACGTTTATAGTATGGGTGGCCAACCATTATATGCACTAAATATTGTTTGCTTTCCTGAGCGCTTGCCTAAAAAGGCATTGGCTGAGATGTTGTCTGGTGGTGCGGCTAAAGTACAAGAGGCAGGAATTGTTTTAGTTGGAGGACATTCAATTTATGATCATGAACCAAAGTATGGTTTAGCAGTTACTGGTGAGATAGCACCTGATCAACTGATTCAAAACCACACACCTGAAGCTGGGGATGTACTAATTTTAACCAAAGCATTGGGCGTCAGTATTGTATTGGCGGCGGCACGTGCTGATGTTGGGGATGAGCAGGCAACGGCGGCCGCAATTGCTTCCATGCAACGATTAAATAAATATGCAGCTGCTAAATTTAATGATTTTCAGGTGCATGCCTGTACTGATATCACGGGCTTTGGCCTATTAGCACATAGCTTAGAGATGGCAGGTACTGAGCACACTTTGGTTATTGATACAGCTGAGCTACCAATTTTAGCTAAAGCTGCTGAATTTGCTGCTGAGTTTTTAGTAACTGCTGGTGGTGAGCGTAATCGGGAACACGTTGGTAATCAGGTTGATTTAACCGGGATTACACCAGCAATGCAAGAATTATTATTTGATCCACAAACATCTGGCGGATTATTGATCAGTGTGGCGGAAAAAGACGCAGCATTATTGCTGGCAGCAATTCAAGAAGACGACCCCGTAGCTCGTATCATTGGTGTTGTTAATGCGCGTGAACAAGAACCGATCATTTTATTATGAGGAGCGATTTTGATGGAAAAAATAGAAGTTAATGCATTAGGCAAGCCCTGTCCGTTACCAGTAATTGAAACAAAGAAAGCAATTCGACAATTAGGTGATACTGGCGGTCAAGTTACTGTATTAGTCGACAATGATGTTGCAGTAAAAAATGTGACTAAAATGGTGAATGCTAATCATTACCAAATTGATGCACAGCCAGTTGGTGAGAATTTTCAATTAGCAATCACGGTGACACAACCCATGGCAACACAAGAACCACATGCTGGGTTAGTTATTGCTTTTGGGCGTAATGTACTAGGTGAAGGCGATCCCAAACTAGGGCAGATTTTACTTAAAAGTTATATTTATTCCTTAACCGAATTGGATACACCACCAGAGCATCTATTGTTTTTTAATAGTGGCGCTCATTTAACTAGCCAAGATTCTGGTGTGTTAGACGATTTGCATACTTTGGAAGATAAAGGCAGCCAAATTAGTACTTGTGGTACATGTCTAGATTTTTATAATATTAAAGATCAGTTGGCAATTGGTGAAATTACAAATATGTACGCAATTGTTGAAGCAATGGATCAAGCCGGCAAGGTTGTTACAATCTAGTCTGGAGTGGACGTGATGGAATATCTATTTACTTTTGTGAATACTTTTGCTGCAATTCAAGCACAAGATCGGTTAGATGTACAAAAAATTCCGTTTAATGTGATGCCCTTACCTAGTAGTTTAGGTGATAGTTGTGGTATTTGTTTACGTGTGAAGAACAATGATCTTGCTGATGTACAAAATGAATTTAAACAAAGCAAGATCGCCTTGACTGGTTTTTATCAGATTCAAGTTATCAATGGAAAAAAGCGGTACCAATTATGTCATTAGTGGACTGTTTTGCGTTGCACAAGTATGAAATTATCTCAATTGTCGGTAGCGGTGGTAAAACAACGTTACTAAACTATTTGGCACAGTGTTTTCGAACCGAACGTGTTTTGATGACAACGACGACTAAGATATTTTTACCAGAGCGGTCGATATACGATCAATGTATCTCACCGCTGGAACCGTGTGTTAGTTTACAGACTGGTATTACTTTGTTAGGCAGACCAGTAACAGGACAACCTAAATTAGCTAGTCCTAGTCCGTTAACTTTGCGATCAGCTTTATTACATTGCGATAAAGCTTTTATTGAAGCTGACGGTGCTAAAAGGAGGCCGTTAAAGGGTTGGAATAGAACTGAGCCAGTAATTGTATCAGAAACGACGATGACAATTGGTGTGGTACCAGTAAATATATGCGGTTATCCGATGGATACAGCATATATTCATCGATTATCTAAGTTTTTAGCATTGGGCGACTTTTGTGAACAACAAATTATTACGCCAGCAATATTGGCTCAAGTTATTAGTCACCCACAAGGATTGTTTCGTCTTAGTCGAGGTCGTAAAATATTATTTTTAAATCAAGTTGAGACAGCTACTACAGTTGAGCAGGTAAAAAAAGTTATTGCGGCGCTACCGCAGCCTTTTTTAAATCAAATAGCATATATTGTTAGTGGTAGTGCTAGACAACAACAAGGGATGATCGTATGGCAAAACAAACAATTGCAGAAACAATCGTAGCAGTACGTGGTGGTGGCGATTTAGCAACGGGTACGGTACAAAAATTGGTTCACGCAGGGTTTAAGGTCGTTATTTTTGAGACAGAAAAACCATTAATGATTCGGCGTACTGTATCTTTAGGTAGCGCAGTTTGGGATCAAACAACAACTGTCGAGGATATTACGGCAGTTTTAACAACTGAAAAGAATCTCGAAAAGGTATGGGCAAGTGGCCGGGTTCCTGTTATAATTGATGCTGAAGGTGAAAGCCTTTCCAAAATTGAACCAACAGTATTGGTTGATGCAATTTTGGCTAAACGCAATATAGGAACTCACCGTAAGATGGCCCCAATTACGGTTGCACTGGGTCCGGGTTTTGAGGCACCGACTGATGTTAATATTGTCGTAGAAACAATGCGCGGGCACAATCTTGGACGTCTAATTTCTTCCGGTAAACCGTTACCAAATACGGGGATTCCCGGTGTAATTGCAGGTAAAAGTGCTGAACGTGTTATCCATGCACCTGCAAGCGGCGTTGTACGTTATGTCCATCAAATTGGCGATCAAGTCAGTCAAGGTGAAACGTTGTTTTATATTGGTCAAACTTCGGTACCATCACCGTTATCTGGAACTTTACGGGGATTGATTGCTGAAGGCGCTAATGTAGAATTAGGACTTAAAATAGCGGATGTTGATCCACGTGCTAATGTGGATTGTGGTTGTATTTCGGACAAAGCTCGTGCTATTGGTGGTGGTGTTTTAGAGGCAGTATTGATGCTTGGACACCAGCAATCATTATTTTAGCCGCACTGTCAATCTTGTCTAGAGGCTGGATCAAATTTAATTATTTGATTCAGTCATTTTTTTAGGGAAAACACTAAAAAATTTATTGTTCGCTAAAAAATATTGAGTTTTCGTGAGAATATGCTATATTGTTAATGTAAGCGTTACCTGTAATTACTAAAAATTGTGATTTAGAAAGGATGATAAATATGGCTTTAGCAAAAATTGTATACGCAACAATGACCGGTAATACAGAAGGTATCTCTGAAATCTTGGAGGCAGCCTTTCAAGATGAAGGTTTAGATGTTGAACGAGTCGAAGCAGATGATGCAGACGATGATTTCTTCGATGATGCAGATATTTGTGTTGTTGCCACTTACACTTATAATGATGGTGAATTGCCATTTGACTTTGAAGACTTCCATGAAGAATTATCTGACCAAGACCTAGCTGGAAAAGTTTTTGGGGTTGCTGGAACTGGTGACAGTGAATTATATCCAGATTATTTCTGCCATGCTGCTGATCAATTTGAAGAAGCTTTTACAGCAACTGGTGCCAAAAAAGGTAGTGAAACAGTCAAAATTGAAAATGAAGCCGACGACGAAGATACAGCTAAGTTAAAGGCCTTCGTTAAGGAATTAGTTGCTGCGCAGGAATAAATCAGTGCTTGATTGCTCAATGATGAGCGGATGGGAACGTTGTGATTGAGGAGGCAGCAACATGTTTAAAATCACAGAACGAACAGCACTAACGGACAATGAATATCAGATTTGGCTTGAAGCACCAAGAATTGCGACAAAGGCACAACCTGGACAATTTATTATTTTAAGAATTGATGAGCAAGGTGAACGAATTCCACTGACTATTTGTGAGGCTGATGCATCAGCTGGTAAATTACGAATTATTTTTCAAGTAATCGGTAAGTCGACCGCGCAGTTAGCACAAGTGAAGACTGGAATGTCACTACTAGATGTGGTTGGTCCATTAGGCAAGCCAACTGAGATCAAAAATTATGGAACAGTGATGTTAGTTGGCGGTGGTGTCGGAATTGCAGCATTATTTCCAATTGTTAAAGGGTTAAAGCAAGCTGGAAACCGTGTTATCACAATTATTGGTGCTAAAAGTAAGAATCTGTTAATTTTACAAGAAGAATGTGCTAAGTATTCTGATGAATTGATTTTAGTCACTGACGATGGTTCTCTAGGCCGCAAGGGTTTAGTAACTGAGGCGATGGCTGATGTGTTACAACGGGAGCCAATTAATCAAGCTTGGGCAATCGGACCTAGTATTATGATGAAGTTTTGTACTAAGGTTGCAACTCAGTTTAACGTTCCAATTTACGTTTCATTAAATCCAATTATGGTTGACGGTACTGGAATGTGTGGTGGTTGTCGAGTAACAATCGGTGAAAAAATAAAGTTTGCTTGCGTGGATGGTCCAGAATTCTTAGGTGCTGAAGTTGATTGGGATGGCTTTATTCAACGAATGCGTCAATATCATCCAGAAGAAGTTACGGCCTATCAAGCTTATCAAGTAAAGCAGGTGCATTGAAATGCCAAAACGTAGTTATAATAAAACGCCGATGCGGGAACAAGCACCCGAAGTACGCCAACATAATTTTAAAGAAGTTGCTTTAGGTTACAACTTACAGGAAGGCCAGTTGGAGGCTAGCCGTTGCTTACAATGTAAGGACGCACCATGTATCTTACATTGTCCAGTAATGATCGACATACCTGGATTTATTAAACAAATCAAAGAAGACGATATGGAAGGCGCTCGTAAAGTCTTAAATCGTTATACTAATCTACCAGCAATCTGTGGTCGTGTTTGTCCACAAGAAAAGCAATGTGAAATGGTTTGTCGGTTGGGTCAATCTAAAAAATTTGAACCAGTTGCTATTGGAAAGTTGGAAAGATTAGTTGCTGATTGGTCGCTGGAGCATCCTGAAGAATCAATTGAAATTACTCATGATAAGGGTAAGGTAGCTATCATCGGGTCAGGGCCATCTGGGCTGACTGCAGCTGGTGATTTAGCTAAGTTGGGGTATGAAGTTGTTGTTTTCGAGGCATTACAAACAGCAGGTGGGGTTCTAACGTACGGGATTCCTGAATTTAGGTTACCGAAACAAATCGTTCAGAAAGAAATTGACCAGATTGTTGCTCAAGGTGTGAAGATTGAAACTGATATGGTTGTAGGTAAAACAATCACGATGGATGAGATTATGGAAGACTTTGATGCTTGTTATATTGGTGTTGGTGCTGGTACACCACATTTCATGGGTATACCAGGTACCGATTTAACGGGGGTTTATGCATCAAGCGAATACTTGACCCGAATTAATTTAATGCATGGCTATGAATTTCCACATTATGATACACCATTACAACCTGCCAAAAATGTCGTTGTCATTGGTGGTGGTAATGTGGCAATGGATTCTGCCCGGTCAGCGAAACGGTTGGGTGCCGAAACTGTGACGGTACTTTATCGGCGTTCGCAAGAGGAGTTACCAGCTCGTGTTGAAGAGTACCATCATTCAGTTGAAGAAGATATTCAGTATAACTGGTTAACCAGTCCGGTTGAGTACATAGCCGGCGATCACGGACAGTTGGTGGGTGTAAAGTGTATCAGAATGAAATTGGGTGAACCAGACGAGTCAGGTCGACGTCGCCCACTTCCAATTGCTGGTAGTGAGTTTGTTGTTCCAGCAGATACGGCCATTGAAGCGATTGGGCAAGGTGCTAATCGGGTCATGCTGGATACGTTCCCAGAGTTAGCAACTAATCGTTGGGGCTATGTTCAAGCCGATGAGAATACTTGTGCGACTTCAGTGCCAGGTATTTTTGCCGGTGGCGATATTGTAACTGGTGCCGCAACCGTTATTTTAGCAATGGGAGCGGGGAAAATTGCCGCTAAAGAAATTGATCAATATGTTCAAAATAAGCAAGTGACGACAACGGTCTAATTTGTACTTAGTGAATTAGATTTTAGATAAAGATGTTATTTTCCGAAAAGGATGCGAAAATCATGAAACACACGAAAACGATGGATGGGAATACGGCAGCCGCTTATATTTCCTATGCTTTTACTGAAGTAGCTGCTATTTATCCGATTACCCCAAGTTCTACTATGGCTGAGGTTGTTGATGAATGGGCAGAACAAGGAAAGAAAAATATTTTTGGCGAAACGGTCAATGTAGTTGAAATGCAGTCTGAGGCGGGAGCCTCAGGGACAGTTCACGGTTCATTAAAAACCGGTGCGTTAACAACAACTTATACAGCATCACAAGGTTTATTATTGATGATTCCTAATATGTATAAAATTGCTGGTGAGTTATTACCTAGTGTTTTTCACGTTGCTGCACGCGCAGTTTCGACTAATGCGCTGAGTATTTTTGGCGATCATAGTGACGTTATGGCTGCACGGCAAACGGGCTTTTGTATGTTAGCTGAAAGTGGCGTTCAAGAAGTCATGGATTTATCTGCCGTAGCACATTTAGCAAGTATCGAAGGCAGCTTGCCATTCATTAATTTCTTTGATGGTTTTCGTACGAGTCACGAGTTACAACGGATCGAAGTTATCGACTACGATGATCTGAAAAATATGATGAATTGGCCAGCTTTACAAAAATTCCGGGATCGCGCGATGAATCCAAGTCATCCTTACGTTTCTGGGACAGCACAAAACCCTGATATTTATTTCCAATCACGTGAAACGGTCAATCAATACTATGATGCAATGCCAGCTATTGTGCGTAAGTATATGCAGAAAATCAATGCTTTACGGGGAACTAATTATGATTTAACTAACTATTATGGTGATCCAGAAGCAACTGAAGTAATCATTTCAATGGGCTCAGTTTCACCAACAATTCAACAAACAGTTAAGTATCTTAATGCGCAAGGTCGTAAAGTTGGACATTTGAATATTCATATGTATCGGCCTTTCCCAGCTGAAGATATGTTAGCTAAGTTACCTAACACAGTTGAGCGGGTAGCGGTGTTAGATCGGACTAAGGAACCGGGGTCTGATGGTGAACCATTACTTCTAGACGTCCAAAGTGTGTTGTATCGTCATGAAAATCGCCCAATTGTTATTGGCGGGCGTTACGGTATTGCTTCTAAAGATGTCACACCAGATCAGATTGTTTCTGTTTATGATCATTTATTATTACCAGTTGCCCAAATGAAACAACGCTTTACGATTGGGATCGTTGATGATGTGACCCATCTATCATTACCTAAACGTGAAATTTTAGATTTAACACCAGATTCAACTTTCCAAGCAAAGTTCTGGGGCTTTGGTTCTGATGGGACCGTTGGGGCTAATAAGCAAGCTATCAAGATTATTGGTGATCATACTGGTCGTTATGCACAAGCTTACTTTGCCTATGATTCGAAGAAATCTAGCGGCCTGACTGTTTCTCATTTACGGTTTGGGCATGAACCAATTACGTCAACTTATTATGTTGAGCGGCCTGATTTTGTCGGTTGTCATAATGCAGCTTATCTGCATAAATATGATTTAGTTAAAGGCTTAAAGGATGGCGGCACATTCTTACTAAATTCGATCTGGGATCCAGAAAAAGTTAAAGATGTGTTACCAGCTAATTTAAAGCGCTATCTTGGCGAACATCATATTAAATTCTATACGATCAACGCGATGGCAATTGCCCAACGTTGTGGGTTAGGTCGCCGCATCAACACGGTTATGTCGACTGCTTTCTTTGAAGTCACTAATATGATGGAACGCGATGAGTTTGTTCCTTTATTAAAGGCTGAAGTTGATAAAACTTACGGTAAAAAATCACAGAAAATTGTTGAAAAGAACTGGCAGGCAATTGATGAGACTTTTGATGCATTATATCAAGTTGATGTGCCAGCTGACTGGGCAACGATCGATCCTGAAGTTAAAACTGAGAAACGTGATGTGCCGGCATACGTGGCTAATATTCTTGAACCGATCAATCGTCAAGAAGGCGATAACTTATCAGTTAAAGATTTAATTGATAACGGTATGTTAGCTGGTTCGGTACCAATGGGCACAGCAGCGTATGAAAAACGTGGCATTGCGTTACAGGTTCCAGAATGGATCTCAGAACGTTGCACAATGTGTAATGAATGTGCTTTTGTTTGTCCACATGCTGCAATTCGACCATTCTTAGCGGACGATGATGAAATGGCCGAAGCCCCTGAAGGCTTTATCACGCGTGATATGAAAGGCCCAGATGGGTTGAAGTATCGTATCCAAGTTTCATTGGACGATTGTACTGGTTGTGGGTTATGTGTTGAGGCTTGCCCCGCAAAAGGTAAAGCCTTAGTCATGAAACCATACGAAGAACAAAAGAAACAGGCGTTGAATTGGGCTTTTGCAATGACCTTGCAACAAAAAGCTAATCCAGTTAAAAAAGTTTCTGTTAAGGGTTCACAATTTGAGAAACCATTAATGGAATTCTCTGGTGCTTGTTCTGGTTGTGGTGAAACACCTTATATTAAATTATTGACCCAATTATATGGTGATCATATGATGATCGCAAATACGACGGGTTGTTCATCAATTTGGGGTGCTTCTTCACCAGCAACACCATACACGGTTAATGATCAAGGTCAGGGTCCTGCATGGAGTAATTCATTATTTGAAGATAACGCTGAATTTGGCTATGGTATGCATATTGCTAATAATGTTAAACGGCAACGGGTAGCTAATCAAGTTCGTGCAGCCTTAGCAGCTAAACTTGGTGCTGAAGATACACAAGCACTATTAGCTGATTGGTTAGATCACATGGAAGATGGCGAAGGAACACAACAACGGGCGGCTAAGTTATCAGCTGCGTTACACACTGAAACCGAGCCTGATTTACAAGCAATTCTCAAACATAAAGACCTCTTTGCTAAGATCAGCCAATGGATCATTGGTGGTGATGGTTGGGCTTATGATATTGGTTTTGGCGGTATTGACCATGTCTTGGCTAGTGGTGAAGATATCAATATTTTCGTTATGGATAACGAATTGTATGCTAATACTGGGGGCCAAATGTCTAAAGCAACCCCAACTTCAGCAATTGCTAAATTTGCTGCGGGTGGTAAGCGGACAGCAAAGAAAGATCTTGGTATGATTGCCGCAACCTATGGCAATGTATACGTGGCACAAATTTCACTAGAAGCTAACCAAAATCAAGCATTGAAGGCTATTGCTGAAGCTGAAAGCTATCCAGGTCCATCATTGGTTATTGGTTATACACCATGTATCAATCATGGTCTAAAGGGTGGTATGAGTCATACAATTGAAGAAGCTAAGGAAGCTGTTGAATCCGGTTATTGGCAGTTATATCGTTACGATCCACGCTTGGCTGCTCGTGGTAAGGATCCAATGCGCTTAGACTTCAAGAAAGCTGAATTTGACAAGATTCCAGCCTTTGTAGAAAAACAAACTCGTTTCTCCGCATTGCATAATATTAAGAAAAATGATGCAGAGGTTGCCGCAATGTTAGATCAAACAACGGAAGATATGAAGGAACGTTCAGAGACCTATACACGAATGGCAGCAATGAAGAAACAATAATTAACCTAAATTAAGTACATTCACTTTTGGTGAGTGTACTTTTTTATTGGACAAATGATAGCCATTATCATTTTCAAAGCTTAATCACGGAAAATAGCTAATCATTTTTTGTTCGGGTTTAGCGTCTAATTGGGCTAAATTGTTTATGGTAGGTCAATTAGTTAAAAACTACTTTGTGTTTAATATAACAGCGTGTTAGAATTTAATCGGATACATAAAGCGCTTACAAAAAAACGGTAGGCGCTTAATTTTCAGGCTAAGCTAACAATAATATTTTTTTTAAATTAAAAATATTAGCAAAAATGGAGGGAAAATAATGGGCACTAATGAAGTTGTTGGACATTCTGAGCAACGTTGGGATGCAATTGCTAAAGTAAAAGGCCAAGCTCAATTTACTGGTGATTTTCCGTTTAAGAATTTACTTTATGGGAAGATATTACGTTCTACAATTGCGCATGGACGTGTTGAAAGCTACGATATTTCTGAGGCTGAGAAAGTACCTGGTGTCGTTAAGATTTTGCTACCGGAAGATTTACCGCAGAATAAATATTCTACTGCAGGACATCCATGGACCTTGATTCCGGAGAAGCAAGATATTCGGGATCGTACAATTTTAACACGTGATGTTCGCGTGTATGGTGATGATATTGGGGCGGTGATTGCTAAGTCTGAGTTAGCGGCAATTAAAGCTTTGGAAAAAATCAAGGTCACTTATAAGGAATATCCAGTTTATATAACGCCACAGCAAGCGATGGCGGATGATGCACGGCGAATTCATGAAGAACGGGATAATGTATTGGCAAGTAGCAAAGTTGGTTTTGGTGATGTTGATAAAAGTATGGCTGAGGCTGATTATATCATTCGGGAAAATTTATCGACTTCAGTGCAACAACATGTTCATATGGAAAATCAGATTGCAGTTGCCTATCAAGATGCTGATCAGCGCTGGACCTGTGTTAGTTCGACGCAGATTCCACATATTTGTCGGCGAATCATTGCCCAAGCAGTTGGTGTTTCTTGGTCGAAGATTCGGGTCAAAAAACCATTTATTGGCGGCGGCTTTGGTAACAAGCAAGATGCCGTGGTAGAACCATTAGTAGTGGCAATGAGTATGGCTTGTAATGGACAGCCAGTACAATTAGCATTGACGCGTGAAGAGTCGATTGCTTATACTCGAACTCGTCATGCAATCGATTATAATTTTGCGATTGGGGTAAAAAAAGACGGTACGATCACCGCTATTGATTGTGATGTTATTTCTAATCAAGGCGGTTACGCTTCCCATGGTCATGCAATTGGTGGTAAGGGTGGCACGTTCATTAATGCAATTTACAAAATGGATAGTTTACGCTATACAGCCAAAACAGTTTATACCAACATTGCCACAGCTGGCGCAATGCGGGCGTATGGCATGCCACAAGTTGTTTTTGCTTTAGAGACTGTAATGGATGATGCGGCTGATAAAATCGGTATGGATCCAATTGATTTTCGAATGATGAATCGGCGACCAGACGGCTTCTATAACGCAATGAGTAACGTTAAGCAGATTAACTTTAAAGTTGGTGAATGTTTAGAAAAAGGGCGTAAGGAGTTTGAGTGGGATAAAAAGATGGCAGCAAGTAAGCAATACAAGACCGGTGTAAAGCGTCGTGGCTTAGGGGTTGCTGCCTTTTCCTTTGGTACCGCGGTTTATCCGTTTGGCTTAGAGGTTGCCGGCGCGCGCTTGATTTTAATGCCTGATGGTTGTTTCAAGCTAATGTTAGGTTCGACTGAAATTGGACAAGGTGCTGATACTGCACTTAGCCAGATGGCTGCTGAAGCTATTGGTGTACCGTTTAAGAACATTATTCGTGATTCATTTACTGATACAGATATTGATCCGTATGATACTGGAGCGTACGCATCCCGGCAAAGTTATGTTACTGGTTTTGCTGTCAAAGAGGCAGCAGAAAAAATTAAGGCTAAAATTTTGACGCGCGCCGCGAAAATGTATGATGTGCGTACTGAATATATTGATATTATTGACGGGAATATTATTTATATGCCTGATGGCGAACGCTTGGCCACCTTAGAAGATATTGCGATGTCCTCATACTTTGATATGAAAGATGGCAAAACAATTACTGCTTATTCATCGGTGAATATTCATCAAACCACCTATGCCTCTGGTTGCACCTTAGCGGAAGTCGAAGTTGATATGGAGACAGGCCGTGTTAAGTTACTTAGTATCATGAACGTCCATGACTCTGGTAAAATTATTAATCCGCTGATTGCGAACGGTCAAGTTGAAGGCGGTATGGCAATGAGTATCGGCTATGGACTAAGTGAAGGTATTCGTTACAGCAAGGAAGGACGGCCATTAAATAATAATTTGTTAGATTACAAGTTACCAACAACTATGGATCTGCCTAAATTGGAGCACGCTTTTGTTGAAACTGATGATCCGCTGGGGCCTTTTGGTAATAAATCATTAGGTGAAAATCCAACCGTTTCTCCTGCTCCTGCAATTCGTAATGCAGTAAAAAATGCCATTGGTATCGGTATTAATACTTTGCCGCTATCACCGGAAAATGTTTATGAGCATATACAAGCGCAGCAAAAGGGGGACGTCCAAAATGTTTGATATTACGGGTTACTATGAAGCACATAGTTTAGCTAATGTTTTTGAATTACTAAAAGAACAACCAACAGCCAGAATTGTTGCTGGAGGAACCGATGTTTTAGTGAAATCGCGTGCGCGGGTTACCGGTTTTGTTGAAACGCCATTGATTGGGATTAGCCGAGTTGCAGAAATGAAAGGAGTCATCATGGCCGATGACGGTACTATTAATATCGGCGCGTTGACAACCTTTGACGAAATTGAGCACAATAAGATCATCAATCAGAATATGCCCCTACTCAGTCAAGCTGTTTCATTAGTTGGGGGCCCACAAACACGGCGTATGGGCACAATTGGCGGTAATGTCTGCAACGCTGGCCCAGCAGCTGATAGTGCACCAGCACTGTTTACGTACAATGCAGTTTGTGAAATTTGTTCGGCCACAACGACTAGAGAAGTGCCAATTACCGAATTTTATATTGGTGTTGGTAAAGTCAAACTTCAGCCAGGTGAAGTACTGGTCAAGTTTAAGATTACTAAGCAAAACTATCAAGGTTATCAGGGCTATTATATTAAGTTTGCGCAGCGTGCAGCGTTAGATATTGCTAATCTAAGTTGTGCAGCGTTAGTTAAGGTAACCGAAAATAAGATTCAGGATCTCCGCATTTGTTTTGGTGCTGCTGCTGCGACGCCAATTCGTATGCCAGCAGCGGAAGCATATGGTTTAGGCAAGGAAGTCTCAAATGATACTTTGACTACCATTGGTGATTATTGTCTTCAGGATACAAAAACAATCGCTGATTGGCGGGCTTCTAAAGAATACCGTGATCATTTAGTCACAGTGTTACCAGTACGGGCACTAGCATTAGCATTAAAGGATGGTGAATAGAAAATGATTCAAGAAATAGAGTTCACATTAAATGGTGAAGCAGTGACCTGTGCTGTTGATGTACGTAAAAGTTTATTGGAAATGTTGCGGGAAGACTTTTCATTAATTGGCATGAAAGAAGGGTGTAGTGTTGGTGAATGTGGTGCTTGTTCAGTTCTCATTGATGAACAGGCGGTGGATTCTTGTATTTATTTAGCTGTCTGGGTGGACGGTAAAAGTATCACAACGATTGAGGGTATCACGCATACGGATGGTTCGTTGGATAACGTTCAACAGGCGTTTATCGATGCTGGGGCAGTGCAATGTGGTTTCTGTATTCCGGGGATGATTATTTCTAGTAGCCAGTTTATCAAAGAAAATCCCCAACCGTCACGGGATGAAATTAGGCGCGCTTTGTCTGGTAATATGTGTCGTTGTACTGGGTATCAAAAAATCATTGATGCGGTTGAATTAGCGGTGGAAACAAAATAACCAAACTGAGTCTAAATTGACGAAAGTAGATGGGAAAATGGCAAAAAAACCAATATCACAAGTTGATGAGCGGCTACCGTTGGGTCAAAATTTATCGTTGGGGTTTCAGCACACAGTCATTGCAATAATCGCGGCGATCCCTGTTCCTTTAATTGTTGCGACTAATACAGGTATGTCAATGGCACAGACACGATTCTTTATTAGTGCCGTTATTTTCACTACCGGTATTTCATCGTTGCTGGCGGCGCTGGATATCATTCCGCGGACTAGCCCCAAAGTACCTATGATCATGGGCGCTAGTTTTGCAGTAGTACCGGTGGCGATTGCAACGCTAAAGGATGCAACTTCAATTCCAGTTGGCTTCCAGTTTATGGCTGGGGCAACTATGCTTTCGGGGTTACTATGTTTTTTAGCCGCACCATTTTGGGCGAAACTACAACGATTTTTTCCGCCAATCGTAGTGGGAACTAACTTGATGGTACTAGGAACAGCGTTATTACCTAATACGTATCATTGGATGATGGATAAAAAGGCCTATCATTTAACCGCTAGTGTTGTACCAAAGGCTTTTTATCTGACGTTGGCTGTCTTTATTTTCCATATTATTATTAGCAAGTATTTAAAAGGTAAATTGGGTAATGTAACAATTCTAATTTCGCTTATTTTTGGGACGATCATTTCAATTTTTATGGGCATGATGGATTTTTCGTCAGTTAAATCAGCACCGTGGCTGGCAGCTAATATTCCATTCCATTATGGCTTGCCTAAATTTGGCCTTGAGTCGATCATTACTTTTCTAATTGTTATGGTATTAGGTATGGTGGAAGTATCTGGTACAGCGACAGGAATTCACGATATTGTTCATAAACCGATTGATCGGACCCAGTTTGGTAAAATTTTGAAAACGTTGGGGATTGGGACTTTTCTTTCCGGATTATTTAATTCGGTTCAGCCAACTTCATTTGTACCTAGCGTTGGTGTACTAGACCTTTCCAAGGTTCATAGTCGCTTTCCTATTGCAACAGCAGGCGGGATGTTGGTTTTGATTGGTTTTATACCAAAATTTTCGGCACTGATTTCAGTTATTCCTAAGCCTGTTCTAGGGGGGATTGGTTTTGCTATTTTTGGTGTTATTATTGGGAGTGCCGTTGATATTCTTAAGCAAGTTAATTTTAATGGAAATCAAAATAAATTAATTATTGGTTTAAGCATGGGCGTTACAATGATTCCAGCTACTTATCCTAATTTTTATGCGCAATTTCCATCATTAATTCAGAATATAATGGGTAGTGGTATCTTATCTGGTGCCTTAACTGCCATTTTATTGAATATTTTCTTTAACTTCAAGGATTTGCGACGCGCGGATTAACTTCAAGAAAGGTTGTGGCAACATGGCAACAGATTTTATGGAAATTGCAGCAGCAGAAGCGACAGCTAATTTAACAACACAGGATGGCGGCCCGTTTGGTTGTGTGATTGTACGGGATGGGGAAATTATTGCGCAAGCACATAATCAGGTCTTGGTTGACCATGATCCAACAGCTCATGGCGAAATTACTTGTATTCGTAAAGCAACGAAAAAATTAGGTACACATGATTTGAGCGGTTGCGTGTTGTATACATCATGCTATCCTTGTCCGATGTGCTTAGGCGCAATTATCTGGTCGAACATCACAAAAGTTTATTACGGTAATACAGCTAAAGATGCCGCTGAGATTGGCTTCCGCGATGACTTTATTTACGATTTTATCAAGCAAGGTGGGGCTAATAAAGACGTTCTTGACTTAGAACAAGAAGAACGAGAAAAAACACTGCCGAGCTTTAATGCTTTTGCCGCTCAACAAGATAAACAATTGTATTAGGTTTAACGGATCATTAAAAATGTATTCATTCTATTGAGTGCATTTTTGTTTTAGCTAACAGCAACTGGTGAAGGTTGCCAATTTTATGAGTAAAGTATAATGTTTAAGTAACATAGATTGTATAGGCCTTCACAGCCGGAGCAGCTAAATTACAAGGACAGGTATTGTTTTTACTAGAATGACGTGCTAAAATCTAACTATCAGCAACAGAAAGCGCTTACAATAATAATGTGCATATTTGCACATATTATTTTTAATGCTACTAAAAATAATAATTTTTTGTACGAAAAATATTTTTAACAAGGGAGGGGATATCCCGGCGTTATGCTCAGTGTGAAAGCAAATATCAGCTGTCTGTCGGTATAGTTCAAGTGCAAAGAAACGGAGGATTTTTCATGAAGACTGTGAAAAATAAGAATAACGGTGGCGTGTCGGATGCGGATATGGTTTTCCAATTAGAAGGTCGGCCTAAGTTTTCCATTGCTTTTCCTTTAGGATTACAGCACGTTTTAGCGATGTTTGCTGGTAATTTGGCACCAATGTTGATTATTGCTGCGGTCGCAAAAGCAACACCAGCTGAAACGATCGTCATGGTGCAGGCTGGTATGCTGATTTCTGGATTAACGACATTCGTGCAATTATACCCAATTAAAATTGGCCGTTTCCAAATTGGATCCGGATTACCTATCGTTATGGGGACGAGTTTTGCGTTTGTGCCCACTGCATCTGCAGCTGCCGCAATTGGTGGGATTCCAGCAGTGTTAGGTGGCGCCTTAGTTGGTAGTTTATCTGAAGGCTTTATTGGCCTATTTTATAAATACTTAAAACGGTTCTTTACGCCATTAGTGATCGGTAGCACTTTGATTGCAATCGGAATCAATTTATTAGGCGTTGGACGTGACTACTTTGCCGGTGGTGCTGGTGCTAAGGATTATGGTTCTTGGCAAAACTTAACGATAGCTTTTTCGACATTTCTTTTCGTCATTATTTTGCAACGTTTCGGTAAAGGGGTCATTAATACAGCCGCCTTGTTATTTGGTTTATTATTCGGCTATATTTTGGCATTCTTCTTTGGTAAAGTTGATTTGAGTTCAGTCAGCACTGCTTCGTGGGCGACTATTCCACTACCATTACATTTTATGCCAACTTTTGATGCACAAACGATTATCAGCTTTGTGATCATTTATATAACGGTGGCTATGGAAACAATTGGGAACACATCGGGTATTACGATTGCTGCTTTTGATCGTCCCGCCACAGAAAAAGAAACTTCGGGTTCCGTTTTAGCTGATGCAATCGGTTGCGCGGTGGCATCAATTTTTGGTGCAATGCCAAATACAGCTTTTGGTCAGAACGTTGGGATCGTTTCAATGACTAAAGTTGTTAATAAGTGGTGTATCGCTTTAGGTGCCGGCGTTTTAGTGATATGTGGCTTCTTACCTAAATTAGGGTCAATTTTTGCTTCAATTCCTAATCCTGTCTTGGGTGGTGCGCTGATCTCAGTTTTTGCTATGATCACATTAAACGGAATCAAAATGCTTGCCCAAGCAGGCTTTAGTGGGCGTAATGTCACAGTATTAGGCATTACTTTTGCTTTAGGTATTGGGTTTGCCGGACACGCTGATGCAATTGCTGGAATGCCAACTTGGTTGAAATTTATTTTTGAAGATAGTATTGCGGCAACAACATTGGTTGGAATCATCACTAATCTAGTTTTTCCGAATCCTAAAAAACATGAAGCTAGTACAACTGACAAAGTAGCAGGGACAACAGTTAAATAATAGTTTAACGGTTAATTTACCTATTTAGACAAATTTCACTGTGTTTCATTGTTTCTTTAGAGGAGGCTGTGATCTTGACTAGGTTACTGATTAAAAACGCCCAAACGATTGTGACTTGTAACAAACATGATGAGGTATTAGAACATGTTAACTTATTGATTGAAAATGGTGTGATCACGTATATGGGTAAGAAAACCCCCAGTGCTGATCAGCAAATTGATGCTAGCCATCATATTGTTTATCCAGGATTGATCAATACGCACCATCACTTGTATCAAACATTTACGCGTAATCTACCAGCTGTTCAAAATATGGAATTATTTGATTGGTTGAACGCATTGTATAAGATTTGGGCTAATTTAGATCAAAAGGTTGTTTATTACAGTTCAATAACTGGCTTAGGGGAACTATTGAAAAGTGGGTGTACTACAGCTTTTGATCATCACTATGTTTTTCCACAAGGTGAGGAAACTGGGTTGATGGAGGCTCAGTTTCAAGCGGCTTCGGAGCTGGGCATTCGGTTGCATGCTTCACGAGGGAGTATGAGCTTAAGTCAAAAGGATGGTGGATTACCACCAGATAGTGTTGTTCAAAATGTTGATACGATTTTAAAAGATTCAGAACGAATTGTTGCTAAGTTTCACGATCCTAAGCCGTTTTCTATGCGTCAAGTTGTACTCGCGCCTTGCTCACCATTTAGTGTGACCAGTGAGTTGATGAAGGAAACAGCTAAATTAGCACGGCATTTAGGTGTGCGCTTGCATACACATTTGGCTGAGACTAAGGATGAAGAGCAATTCGTGTTAAAGAATTTTGGTATGCGACCATTGGCTTATATGGAATCTTTGGGCTGGACAGGTAATGACGTTTGGTACGCGCATGGCATTCATTTTAACCATGAAGAATTGGAATTTTTGGCAAAAACGCAAACTGGGGTTGCCCATTGCCCAATTTCAAATATGAAGCTCTCTTCGGGAATTTGCCAAGTAGCAGAAATGCTAAAACTAGGCGTTCCAGTCGGATTAGGTGTTGATGGCAGTGCAAGTAATGACGCCTCTAATTTACTAGAAGATTTACGAGTTGGCTTTTTGTTGCAGCGTTTGAATTCAAGCAATCAAGCACCAACCGGTTATGATTTCTTAAAAATGGCTACTAACGGTAGTGCTAAGTTACTTGGTCGTGATGATATTGGTTCATTAGCAGTTGGCAAGGCCGGTGATTTATTCATGCTTGATACTCGTGATCTATCATTAGTGGGGACTTTACAAGATCCCAAAGCAGTACTGGGCACAGTCGGCTTTTCTGGGGCGGTAGCTTATACCGTTGTTAACGGTCAGATTGTGGTTAAGCAAGGTAAATTGGTTAATTTAGATGAAGAAAAGTTTGTAGCCGATGCTAATCAATTGCAACGACAATTCATTGCACGTAGTGAGTGAGCTAAGTATATAAACAGTAACTTATGCGTTGGTTTGTATTGACACTATAATATGAAAAGCTGTTGTTGACTGGCAAGTGATATTATCGCCAAGGTTTTATTCAGTACGAAAATACGCTGATTTAGAGGCTGAACGTATCAAACAGGACAATAAATTTAATCAGAAGAAATGCATCCACGTAAAATGGACGCATTTTTTGGCTCTTTGTCAAATCCTGTTGATAGCTAATTTTGGACAGAACTGGAA
>NZ_RHOF01000037.1 GCF_003946445.1 Loigolactobacillus jiayinensis
TCAACTATCGGACAACAATTCATTCTGATCAAGGCTTTCAGTATCAGAATCCACGTTGGGTCCGCATTTTAAAGCAACAGCGTATTTTCCAAAGTATGTCACGCAAAGCAACTTGTCTGGATAACGCAGCGATGGAAAGTTTCTTTCACATCATGAAAGCAGAAGTCTATGACCAAAAACAGTTCGACACCTTGGCAGAATTAACCTTAGCCGTATCGAACTGGATCCAATATTATAATGTCACACGAATCAAAACAAAACTGGGTGGTAAGAGCCCGGTTAAATACCGTGTTCTTACCACCCAGAAAGTCGCTTAAAGTTTCGTCCAATATTTGGGGTTCACTTCAGCTTAACCGATGAACGCGGTTAAGCTTTTTTTGCGCAAATAAATCTGGTGTACTGGGAATTAACCAAAACTTAGTCAAAAAAATTAGAAAAAATATTTGACATTTTTAAACGGCTAGAATAAACTTTGAACATCAAACTAATTGAGTTTGAATATTTTGATGCGAGGTGATACATGTGCATGAACTACAAGCAGCAGAGATCCAGCGCTTGATTCCTAATCGTTTTCCAATCTGCTATATTGATCAGGTCACTGAACTAGTGCCGGATCAGCGTATTACCGCGGTTAAGAACGTGACCATTAACGAGGATTTCTTGCAAGGTTATTTTCCAGGTCAGCCCGAAATGCCAGGTACTTTGATCATTGAAACTTTGGCTCAAGCAGCATCAATTTTGATTTTAAAATCACCACAGTTTGCCCATAAAACAGCTTATATTGGCAGTATTCGTCAAGCTACTTTTCACAAGCGCGTCCTACCGGGAGCTGCTTTACGCCTAGAGGTGGAGCTAGTTAAGGTGAAGGCTAATATGGGCGTGGTCGCTACGCGTGCATTAGTGGCAGACGAGTTAGTTTGTACCGCTGAATTGCATTTTGTGGTGCAAGCAACGGCTGGTTGACATTTGAGCGCAGTACCGCTAATATTTTGATTATCAAAGTAATTAGTGAGGAAGAAAATAAAATGACACCACAAGGGCAACGAATCAACGACAAACTTGTCGCGGTTTATAACGATATTGTGCATCTCGAAGAAATCGAGATCAAAAAAAGTCAGTTTAAGGATTTATCGATCAAGGAAATTCATACGATCAATGCAATTGGGATGTATCATCGGAAAACGTCATCAGAAGTGGCGCAAGCTTTAAAGGTGACGCCAGGAACATTAAGCGTATCGATCAATAATTTGGTGCGTAAAGATTATGTTGAACGCCTACGCAGTGACGATGATCACCGAATTATTCACTTAGGGTTAACGCGTCGTGGGCGGCTGATGTACCGGCTCCACCAATCATTTCATCGGCAAATGGTGCAAAGCTTCCTTACTGGCCTCGATCCACAAGAGGTAACGCTGGTGGAAAAAGCCTTAGATAATTTGCAACATTTTTTGGATGAACATGCTTAAGCTAGGCGCTAGCTAATATTCAAGCAATATAAAAGGCAGTAAATAAATCAGTCTGAATTAAGTAAAGGTGGTGGTGATGTGGGTGTGCAAATAACGCAAACCGCACATGCTGTACCGCAAAAAATTATGACCAATCAGGAGCTCAGCCAACTGATGGATACGTCGGACGAATGGATCCGGAGCCGAACGGGGATCCAACAACGCCATATTGCTACAGATGAAACGACGGCTAGTCTGTGTATACAAGTAGCACAGCAATTATTGCAGCAAGCTAAGCTGCCGGCAACCGCACTGGACTTCATTGTTGTTTGTACCATGTCGCCTGATTGTTTTACCCCAGCAACGGCAGCAGTGGTTCAAGGCGCAATTGGTGCGACCAATGCGTTTGCGTATGATATCAATGCCGCTTGCTCTGGCTTTGTTTATGGCTTGAGCGTCGTACAACATTATTTTCAAACGGATCAGCCAGTGCGTGGCTTATTGATCGGCGGCGAGCTGCTTTCCCGATTATTGAATTGGCAAGATCGTACGACGGCCGTTTTGTTCGGTGATGCGGCAGCTGGCGTTTTATTAGAAAATAGCAACACAGCACACTTATTGGCCAGCGACTTAGCAACCTATGGTGAACGCGGGGGGCAGTTAACTGCCGGCTATCGGGGTGGCGCTCGCCAAATGGTTAATTGCATTAACCAAATTAAGCCGTATTTTCAGATGGATGGACGAGCAATTTATACCTTTGCGACCCGCGGCGTTCCTGCTTCAATTCAACGGGCCTTACAACTGGCTAACTTAACGAGTAGGCAAGTAGATCATTTTATTTTGCACCAAGCGAACACGCGAATCATTGCTCAAGTGGCCAAGCGTTTGCAACAGCCGCTGAGTAAATTTCCGCAGAACATGGCGGCCTATGGTAATACTTCAGCCGCCAGCATTCCCTTATTACTTGATGAATGTGTCAAAAGTGGTCGCATTAAACGCGGCGATATCCTGGTACTAAGCGGCTTTGGCGGCGGCTTAACCGTAGGCACACAAATTATAATTTATTAAAATGGAGGCAACACACATGAATAAATCAGAAATTTTTAACAAAGTACAGGCAATCATTATGGAACAACTGGACAAAGGCGCTGACGAGGTGACTTTGACGACTAACTTTAAAAGTAATTTAAATGCGGATAGTCTAGATGTTTTTGAGATCATCAACGAAATCGAAGATGAATTTGACGTCAAGATTGAAACTGATGAAGAAATTGCTACAGTTAGTGACTTAGTTGATTTCGTAGCCCAGCAGTTGGCATAAATAGAAAGAAGGTGGGGCTAATGAGTCCTTTTATGCAATCGTTGGGGCTGAAGTACCCCATTTTTCAAGGCGGTATGGCGTGGGTCGCTAATGGTGAACTGGCAGCGGCTGTCGCTAATGCTGGGGGCCTTGGCATTATTGGTAGCGGACATGCCCCAGCCGCAATCGTCGCTAAGGAAATCGCCGCTGCAAAGGCATTGACTGATAAACCATTTGGCGTCAACGTGATGTTATTGTCGCCACACGTGGAAGAAGTTGTTCAAGTCGTATTACAGGCGCAAGTTGCGGTGGTGACCACTGGCGCTGGCAATCCCGCCAAATATATTCCAGCGTTCAAAGCAGCTGGTATCAAAGTGATCCCGGTGGTGCCTTCAGTTGGACTGGCGCGAATCATGGAACGCGTTGGTGTCGATGCCGTGATTGCTGAAGGAATGGAGTCAGGCGGTCACGTTGGCAGTATGACAACGATGGCCTTGATTCCGCAAGTTGTTGATGCCGTTAATATTCCTGTGATCGCGGCTGGTGGGATTGGTGACGGTCGCGGTGTTGCAGCGGCCTTAATGCTAGGCGCTGCTGGTGTACAAATGGGGACACGCTTCTTAGCTGCTAAAGAATGTCACATCCATGAAAAATACAAAGCGGCGGTCTTGAAGGCTAAAGATATTGATACATTGGTGACTGGCGCTTATATTGGCCACCCAGCACGGGTATTGAAAAATAAAATGAGTCGGCAATTTGTGATTGCAGAAAAAAGTGCTGCCGTCCATGACGACAATGACTTTGCGGCAGTCGAAGAGATTGCTAATGGTAGTTTGCGCCGTGCTGTTGAAACTGGTGATGATGTCACGGGTTCGTATATGGCGGGTCAAATTGCTGGCTTGATCAAAACTGAAACGGATTGTGCCACTATTTTACAGGAAACAATTGCTCAGGCGCAAGCATGCTTACAACATGGCGTCACGGGTAACTATTTATAGAATAGGAGGGCTGCGCAATGCAAGTCGCATATTTATTTAGTGGCCAAGGTGCCGAACGCGCCGGAATGGGTGCTGAATTTTATCAACATAATTTACAATTTAAGCAGGCATTTGACCAAGCCAGTCAGATCTTAGAGCTTGATTTACCGCAACTTTGTTTTACGGCTGATTCGCGCTTGCAAACAACTGAATACGCGCAACCGGCGTTAGTGGCCTTAAACTGGGCTTTATATCAAGCAAGTCAGGCACAACTACCACCAGCTAACGCGTTGCTAGGCTTAAGTTTAGGCGAATATGGTGCGTTGCTGGCAGGTGGCCAATTAACGCTGAACGATGGACTGATGCTAGTTAAAGCCCGCGGACACCTGATGGCGCAAGCGTGTCAGCAACAAGCTGGTGAAATGGTCGTGGTGCTAAAAGCGAGTGCCGCACAAATTGAAGCAGCGTGTGTGGCAGGTCAGCAGCAAGGCGCTGTGATGGTGGCTAACTATAATTCACCGCAACAAGTAGTGCTTGGTGGCACAACTGCTGGTATTGCCGCCGCTGTTGCTTATTTACGGGCACAGGGAGTGAAACGAATTCTACCGTTGCCGGTTAGCGGTGCATTCCACACACCATTAATGCAATCAGCCGCTACGGCGTTCACGCCTTACTTAGCTCAGTGTTGTTTCAGTGCCGGAGAACTTCCCGTCTGGAGCAACACAACTTGTACACCTTTTACGGCGGCGACTTTAGCCACTACCTTAGCACAACAAATGGTGCAACCAACCCATTTTGCGGCTTGCATTAAGGCGCTAGTGCAGCAGGGTGTTGATACGTTTGTTGAATTTGGTCCAGCACCAGTCTTGGCACGGTTAGTTAAACAAACGGCACCGCATGCACAGGTTTATCAAGTGGCTGATCCAGAAAGTTTGACTAATACAGTCATTGAACTGGAGGTGGCACATGGAATTACAAGGTAAAACGGTACTGATCACTGGCAGTTCACGCGGAATCGGCGCCGCCATGGCATTAGCATTTGCCGAAAAAGGGGCCAATATTGTCCTGAATAGTCGGCGTCCAATCGCGATGCAACAAATAGTGCGCATTAAAGCATATGGCGTTGATTGCATTGGGGTCGTTGGTGATGTTACCAAGGACGCTGCGGCAATGATTGATTCGGTGTTGGCTCATTTTGGTCAATTAGATGTGCTGGTTAATAATGCCGGTGTCACTGCTGATAAATTAATGATACGTATGTCAACGGCTGATTTTGAGCAAACATTGCAGACTAATTTGGTGGGAACATTCAATTTGATCAAGCAGAGTTTGCGGCCAATGTTCAAGCAACGTGCTGGCTGCATTATCAATCTGGCCAGTGTGGTGGCGTTGACTGGGAATATCGGTCAGGCTAATTACGCAGCGAGTAAGGCAGGTATTATCGGGTTAACTAAATCAGTAGCACGTGAAGCAGCACTGCGACAAGTACGCTGCAATGTGCTGGCGCCGGGGATGATCGATACTGCAATGACGCAAGTGCTCAGTGAAAAAGTCAAAACACAGGTGATTACGGAAATTCCGCTGCGGCGTTTTGGTCAACCAAAAGAAGTCGCCCAAGCAGCTATTTTTTTAGCCGAAAATGAGTATTTAACCGGTCAGACACTGGCAATCGATGGTGGCATGACCATGTGTTAAGCCGAATTTTGAGTAGGAGCCTGTCCGTCTTGCCGCACTTTGGCATAGGAGGAAGGACATCCGTAGGGAAAATAGAGATTTCTGGTAACAGAAATTAATCCCTAAGATTTTGAGTAGGAGCCTGTCCGTCTTGCCGCACTTCGGCATAGGAGGAAGGACATCCGTAGGGAAAATAGAGATTTCTGGTAACAGAAATTGATCCTTTAAGATTTTGAGTAGGAGCCTGTCCGTCTTGCCGCACTTCGGCATAGGAGGAAGGACATCCGTAGGGAAAATGAAGATTTCTGGTAACAGAAATTAATCCTTAGAATTTTGAGTAGGAGCCTGTCCGTCTTGCCGCACTTCGGCATAGGAGGAAGGACATCCGTAGGGAAAATAGAGATTTCTGGTAACAGAAATTAATCCCTAAGATTTTGAGTAGGAGGGTTTTATATGACGCAACGAGTAGTGGTAACTGGCATGGGTGCGGTGACGCCGTTAGGAAACGATGTCACGACCACGATGACCCAGATCAATGCTGGTCACGTCGGTTTTGCACCAATCACTAAATTTGACGCTACCGATACTGGCATCAATTTGGCCGGCGAATTGAAGAATTTTGCAGTAACAACGCGATTGGATAAGCGCTTGAGTAAACGTTTGGATCTGTTTTCTCAATATGCGTTGTATAGCGCATTAGAAGCTGCCGAACAAGCTGGATTAACGGCGGAGGTCGTGGCACCAGAACGTTTAGGCGTCATCGTTGGCTCGGGTATTGGTGGATTGACCACGATTGAAGCGCAAGTTACAAAAATGAACGCTAAGGGGCCGCAACGTGTTTCGCCGTTGTTTGTGCCAGAGTCAATCGTTAACATGGCGGCGGGTAATGTGGCGTTACAGTTTAACGCCCGTAATATTTGTACCGCGGTGGTAACAGCTTGTTCATCGGGAACTAACGCAATTGGTGATGCGTTCCGTGAAATTCAAAGTGGCCGTGCCGATATGATGATTGCTGGTGGCGCTGAAGCACCGATCAACCAAATCGGTATTGCTGGTTTTGCGGCGTTGTCTGCTTTATCGACGGCTACTGATCCACAACGTGCATCAATTCCTTTTGATGTTGACCGTGACGGTTTTGTGATGGGGGAAGGTGCTGGAATGCTGATCCTGGAAAGTTTTGACCACGCGCAACAACGTGGGGCGACGATTTATGGCGAAGTTACTGGTTACGGCAGTACCTGTGATGCTTACCACATGACTGCCCCTGATCCAACCGGTGCGCAAGCCGCCCGCGCCATGCAATTAGCTATTGATGAAACAGGCTTAACCACTGGTGATTTTGGCTACGTGAATGCGCATGGAACTAGTACACAAGCCAACGATAATGCTGAAGCCGCTGCAATCAACCAAATATTTAAAACGCCTGTTTTAGTGAGTAGCACTAAAAGCATGACTGGCCATTTATTAGGTGCTGGCGGTGCGATTGAAGCCGTGATCACTTTAGCAGCATTGCGGCAGCAGCAATTACCACTTAATGTTGGTGTCGCAACGCAAGATCCAGCTTGTCCGGTGCAGCTAGTGACTGCAGCTAATCAAAATCAGCCAGTAGCCAATGCGCTGAGTAATTCATTTGGCTTTGGTGGGCACAATGCGGTGTTGGCGTTGAGAAAGTGGGCGTGAGTAAGTGAATAAGGATGACATTCAGCAGTTAATGCAACAGTTTGATCAAAGCCAACTGAATGAATTCGCGTTGAAAAATGCTGATTTTGAATTACACTTCAGCAAGCAAACGCCTGCTGTTAATGCAGCGCCAGTAATCACAACGCCTAAAGCAGCACCGGTATTACCAACGATTCAAGCGCCATTAGTGGGCGTGGTCTACCTTGCCGCAGCCCCAGACCAACCAGTCTACAAAAAAGTGGGCGATCATGTGGCCGTTGGCGAAGTTGTTTGTGTGATTGAAGCCATGAAAATGATGAACGAAGTTAAAAGTGAGCTTAGTGGCACGGTGGCAGCAATTTTAGTCGATAATGAAGCGATGGTCGACTACCATCAAGCACTGTTTGAAATTACACCAGATACAGCCGACTAATTTGAACGAAGAGGAGTTTAGCAATGTTAAATGTAACTGAGATCCAAGCGATTATCCCCCATCGTTACCCCATGTTATTAGTTGATAAAGTTTTGACTTTAGTGCCCGGTGAAAGTGTGGTCGCTCAAAAAAATGTCACCATCAACGAACCATTTTTTCAAGGTCATTTTCCAGGTAATCCAGTGATGCCAGGTGTGTTACAGATTGAAGCCTTAGCCCAAGCTGGTGCCATCACAATTTTAAGCTTACCGCAATTTAAGGGTAAAACGGCTTACTTTGGTGGCATCACTAAGGCTAAATTTCGGCAAATGGTGCGGCCCGGCGACATTTTGCGCTTGGAACTAACGCTAACTAAGTTACGCGATCACGCAGGTAGTGGTAAAGGCACAATCACAGTTGACGGCAATGTTGTCTGTACGGCTGAGCTGATTTTTGCGATCGAGTAGCGTTTCAATAAATAGTAGCGGTAGAAAAATTAAAAGTAGGTGAAATAAATGTTTCAAAAAGTCTTAGTTGCTAATCGCGGCGAAATTGCAGTCCGAATCATTCAAACTTTACGTGAGTTGGCGATTGCTAGTGTGGCAATCTATTCAGAGGCTGATGCAGAAAGTCTACATGTACAGCTGGCTGATGAGGCGGTGTGCGTTGGTGGCGCGGCGGTACAATCTTCTTATCTAAATCGGCAGAATATTTTGAACGCGGCTATCTTAACCGGTGCTGACGCCATTCATCCTGGCTTTGGTTTTTTAGCGGAAAATGCGAGCTTTGCGGAATTATGCGCGGCCTGTCAAATCACCTTTATTGGACCGCGTGCTGCCACCATTGAATTAATGGGCAATAAAGCGAATGCACGTGAGTTTATGCGCCAAGCTGCGGTGCCGGTGATTCCTGGTAGCGACGGCTTTATTGAAACATTGGCTCAAGCCCAAGCCGTTGCCACAACGATTGGCTATCCATTGTTACTAAAAGCAGCGGCCGGTGGTGGTGGTAAAGGAATTCGCCGCGTTGACCGTGCAACTGACTTAGCACCACAGTTTGTAGCGGCGCAAGAAGAGGCAGAATTGACCTTTGGTGATCGGCAAATGTACATTGAAAAAGTATTGACCAATGCTAAACATATTGAAGTGCAAGTTTTTCGTGATCACACTGGCCAAACGGTCGCATTTCCAGAGCGTGATTGCTCGGCGCAACGGCACCATCAAAAAGTGCTAGAAGAGAGTCCTTGTATTTTACTAGCGGCGGCCAAGCGCCAGCAATTACAGCAATTAGCCCGCCAAGCGACGATAGCGATGGATTATTTGAATACTGGCACCTTAGAATTTCTCATGGATCAGCAGCAACATTTTTATTTTATGGAAATGAATACGCGGATTCAGGTTGAGCATCCGGTAACGGAAATGGTGACGGGTATCGACTTGATCCGCGAGCAGATTTTAGTGGCTGCAGGTGTGGCGCTATCATTTAGGCAGGCTGATATTCAGATTCGCGGCCATGCCATTGAATGCCGATTAAATGCTGAGGACCCGTTACACGATTTTATGCCGTCGGCGGGAACAATTGACTATTTGTACTGGCCATTAGGTGGGCTGGGAACGCGCATTGATAGCGGCGTTTATGCTGGTAGTGTGTTGCCACCTTTTTATGACTCAATGATTGCCAAATTGATCACATTTAGTCCAACGCGCGAACAAGCAATTAAAAAAATGGCGCGCTTATTGCAAGAACTTGTTATTCGTGGCGTAACGACCACCCAACAATTTGAGCAAGCGTTACTAACCGATCCGGAGTATTTGGCCGGCACGTTAACGACCAACGCACTTAGTCAGCGCTTTTTACCGCAATGGTTAGCCCAACAAAAATTAGGAGATGAGCGCCATGCGGCTATTTAAACGACGCCAGTACATTAAGTTGCCTGCACAAGGTGAATTACAGCGTCGCCGTGATCAGGTACCAGCTGATTTATGGCAGCAATGTCCTATTTGCCAAAAAACGTGTTACACCAAGGAACTGACGACATTTAACGTTTGTCCGCATTGTCAGTATGGCTTTCGGCTAACAGCACGGGCCCGGTTACAGCAATTAACGGCAACTTTTCAGGAATGGGATGCAACTTTAGCGTCAACCGATCCGTTAAAATTTCCAGGTTATGCGACTAAATTAGCGCAAGCACAAAAGAGCACACAATTAAACGATAGCGTCTTAACTGGTTATGCCCGATTAGGTCAGCAAGCGTGCGCCTTAGGTATTATGGATGCGCATTTTATGATGGGTAGTATGGGCACAGTCACTGGCGAGAAAATTACGCGCTTATTCGAGCGCGCTACTCAAGCGCGCTTGGCGGTTGTTTTGTTCACCGCATCTGGTGGTGCGCGGATGCAAGAAGGTATTCATTCTTTGATGCAAATGACCAAGGTCAGTCAGGCGGTCGCAGCGCATAGTGCCGCGGGGTTATTGTATATTACCGTTTTAACGGATCCAACAACTGGTGGGGTAACAGCTAGTTTTGCGATGCAAGGTGATATTATTTTAGCCGAACCACATGCGCTGGTCGGCTTTGCGGGGCGGCGCGTGATCGAGCAAACAATTAATGCTCAATTACCAGCTGATTTTCAGCGCGCTGAACAAGTACAACAAGCCGGTTTTATTGATCGTATTGTGCCTCGTGCGCAAATGAAAACTACGTTGCAACGTTTGCTACAATTACATGAAGTAGGAGGTGGCGCGCATCAAGCTAGGTAAAAAAAGTGCTGAGCAAGTCGTTTTAGCCGCCCGTTCTGTGAATAAAGTAACGCCATTTGCCCTCGCCCAATTAATTTTCACTGACTTTATCGAATTACATGGTGATCGTGCGCTAGGCGATGATCCAGCAATTTGTGGCGGTCTGGCCAAACTAGGTGAGCAGCCAGTAACCGTGATCACCACAGTTAAAGGGCAACAATTAGATGAAAAAATTGCAACCCATTTTGGTAGCCCTGAGCCTGCTGGTTATCGTAAAGCACTACGACTGATGCAACAAGCGGCTAAATTTAAGCGCCCAATCATTAATTTAGTCGATACGCCTGGTGCTTACCCTGGTAAGGCAGCTGAAGAGCATGGTCAAGGCACAGCAATCGCCACGACGATCATGACGGCAAGCCAATTACCAGTGCCAATGATTACGCTTATTACTGGTGAAGGTGGCAGTGGTGGCGCTTTGGCTTTGGCCAGCGCGGATCAAGTTTGGATGCTAGAAAATAGTATTTACGCCATTCTATCACCAGAAGGCTTTGCAACTATTTTATGGAAAGATAGTGCTCGGGCAAGTGAGGCGGCTGAATTAATGCAATTAACACCAGATAAGCTATTGGCGCAAGGCATTATCGAAGCTATTATTCCAGAAACAGCACCGCAACGCTTAGTAAAAACGGTCCGAAAAAAATTGCAACGCGAAATTAGTGTGCTACAACAATTAACGCCGGATGCTTTGTTACAACAACGCCAGCAACGCTTTCGCCACTTCTGAAAACTTCATACCAAGCAAACCGCTTTCTTTGGTATAATAGAGCTGTTAACAGAATGGAGGCAAAAAAATGGCAGTTTATCAATCGTCCGTCGTGGTGACACCGCAAGACTATACACAGTTAAAGCTTACGGCTGCAGACTACGCGAAGCAATTAATGGCACAACAGTTTACTGAATTATTGAAACGTTCAGTGACTGATGCTGAAGTCAAAATTTACGATCAGCAAGTACTACCAGGTAAAACTGAAGCAGTTGAATACTTTGGTCAATTAATATAAGTACAAGTAGTTGATTTTGCGTATTGATTCTCGTCCAACAGCAACCTATAATAGAAAACGTCCAGCAAAAGGGTGCGCGATTAGTGGTTAGATCGTAGTTGGAGGCGAGAACATGCGGAAAATCAACTTCAAAAATCGTGCTAAAAACCGCAAAATATCTGCGACAGGATCACATGATTTTAAAGATTTAATCCGGCAAGAACAACAATCAAGCCACGATTTTCGTCGCTTACAAGATAAATTTGCTAAATTGATCGTTAATTATAAAAAGAAACCAAAATAAAAAAGTGAAAGCCGCTCTGGCTTTCACTTTTTTTCTAGATTTTTAGCGTATCGGTATTTTGTGTAAACTGATTTAAATGGTCTGTGATCAAATCGACTTCTTTTTTCAAGGAATTGTATTGGTCAGGTGTGAAATCAAGGTGTGTTAAGCAACTATTGACCCGCGTATAGATTTCATCGCGCTTCGTTAATGCCTTTTGTGTTAAATAGATCAACACACGTCGTTCATCGACTTTATCGCGGCGGCGTTCAACCCAGTCATCTTTTTCCAATCGTTTCAACAATGGGGTCAGTGTCCCACTATCTAAGTTAAGGTAGCGGCCAAGATCATTGACGGTCAAGGTATTGTGTTCCCATAAAGCCAATAAGGCAATGTACTGCGGATAAGTCAGATGGAAGGGTGCCAATGCAGTTGCATAATATTTGTTGTATTGTTTCTGCGCTGTGTAAAGTGAAAAGCAGAGTTGCTCTTCTAATCGAATCGGCTTTGTCATAAATATGTCCCCCTAAATTACCGGTCACAAAGCGAGTTTGTAACTTAAACTGCTATAAAATACGTGTAAATCATTCTCTATTACATTTTACACAATTTTATTGCATTAGTCAGTACCTTTGCTTAATTAATTTGGGTTTACAGAGACTGAACTCAGGTTTTAATTATAAAAATACCCATGATCAGCTGATCATGGGTATGGAAACTAATCGTGGCTAAACAGGCGGGCCCAAAAACTCTTCTTGGGTGCAGTAATTGCAGAAGAACTAGCCATCGACAAACTAGATGCCGAAGATGACTTATTTGCTTGACTGGCCGTGCTTGTAGCGGAGGCAGCGCTTGGTGCGATCGCAGCGCTACTAGTAGCAGCGACTGCCTGATTACTGGCTGCAGTATTATGAACTTCAATTGCCTTTAGTAAATGCTCGTAATTGTTGTTAGTTTGATCCAGTTGCTCTTTTAATTGATGGATCTGAGTTACAACTTGCGCATTTTGGTCAGTTAATTGCTTCAGTGTGTATAGAATTGGTGCTAGACTATCTTCGCCAGCAACTTGAGGGGCCGCACTAGTTGCTGAAGTTGCTGGTAAGCTAGCCGCGCTAGTTTCAGCAGCGTCATCCGAGTTAATGATCTGTTGTTCGAAAACTTCGCTGATTGCGTCTTTTAACGTTTTACTGTGTTCTTTTTTGATTTGATTGACTTGCGCCAAATCCTTAATATTTTGTGTAGAATAAAGGCGGCCATTATTTTGATCACGGTGGAAGTAATCAGTGTGACCGGTTGTCTTCTCAACTAATCCAGAATAAGCACGCAAAGTCTGCGGGCTAATATCTAATTCATCAGCTGCTTGTCTAGGCGTTTGATATTCTTGCCCCGAAACGTTTTTCATGAAAAATCATCCTTTTTAGTTAATTACTAAGTTTTAGCGTAAAAATAGCACCGAATTTAATTAAAGTTAATTCAGTGTGAATATGTTTGAAAAAGTACTGGGCTGAATCTGAGTGGTTTACTAAGTAATGATCAGGTTCAGCTCACTTAAATCATAGTTTACGGTGACTGTCAGGCTTCTTGTATAACGCTTTTACCACAAAGTTGAACAGCAATATGATAGTAATCATGCGCTAAGTTAAGCGCGCTTGAAACGGCGCTTGATTCATTATACCGCACTAATCGGCTACTGTCAGGCAGTTTTGTACAATTTTATAATCAGCGCGCTTAATTTTTTTGCTGTTGCCGATGAAAACTGATCAGCGTCATGATCACAACAAAACTAAAGCCAAAGAAAACTGCAACGGCCTTACCAACAGTAACTAAGCCATCGATCTCAAGTGCGCAATAATAGGCGAAATAAGCAATCACGTTGACAACTAAGCTAGCTAAGCTATTTAATTTAACCGTAGTTAGAATACCGATGATAATAAAGCCAATCGTGCATAATAGTGCTAAGATCATAGAGAAGCACCTCTTCTTGATGTTTATTCATAGCGTAACAGGATTATCGAAAAAATTCCATAGGAACTACTCTTTCTGTTACAATGAGGTAAGCGCTTAAGCTGAAATTCAATAATTGTGAGGTTTTTTCGATGGCAGAAGTTTCAGGCATTGAAGGTTTGAGCAGACGGCAAGAGAATATTTTAGAACTTGCGGCGCAACTAGTGACGTTACGTGAACGACGTGGTATTTCACGTGACGATTTGGTAGAAAAAACGAATATGACTCCGGCAATGATTGCGCGGGTCGAAAATTTGGAATATTTACTGACGTTAAAGACGTTATCAAAAATGGCGGCTGGATTGGATTTGAAATTAGGTTGGATCGACAGTGCAACTGGGCAACAGTCACTGGCTAAGGTTGAATTACCACCAACTTGGAAAGATGAAAATTTGGCGATCGACCGTGTTGAATTAACACACGCCGAGGATAATTTAAAGCGACTCCAATTAAGTGCATCGGATTATCTGTGGGTCAAGCCGGCACCGATTCAGGCAGATGTAGCGGATTTGATCTTGGAACAAGCTGAGCGCCCACAGATCATTGCCAGCGCTATTCCATTATTGCAGGCTGAGTTACTACAACGGCGGTTGACCCGGATGTATCAACTGCAAGCACGTTAAGCAAAATAGTTGTCAACACTAACTAGGTTGCGTACAATATAATTGTCGACTTAAATAAGTAGCTGATTGATGCTGCTGGTTAAACCGTGGCTAACCGGCTACAGTGAAAGAATGGAGGAAACTAAATGTTCTTAACAGTTACAGATGCAGCAAAGCAAAAGCTAGCTAAGTATTTGACGGCGGACAAGCAAATTATTCTCGATCTTGATGATGGTGTGGGTAAATTTTCTAAAGTTGGTTCATGCGCGTTGAATCTAAGTTATCGGCTATTAGTTATTGATGCTGATGAAGATATTAGTGAAGACTATTCTGGTGAGCTTGATAGCACAGTTGGTAAATTGCATATCAAGCCTTATTCGACTCAATATTTAGATACCGATATGCGTTTAGACGTTAATCCACGTTTGAATACATTAGGTTTGTTTAGTGAAAGCGAACAGATGGATTCCAATGTGAACATCGTTGATATTACTAAAGAAATGAACATCTAATTTAACGCTAGTCAAAAAACGACTACCCGACTGTACTCGGCCCTATCAAGTTGCCGGATGAACGATACTAGTTCATCGGTTGACACAAGGGGACTACCACAGTTAGGGGTCGTTTTTTAATTTTAAGATTATATTGCAACGAATCAGTTACACAAGAATTTGTGAGCTAATGATATTTGAATTCATACTGCAACAAAATCTATGCTATGATTGATTTTATGAAAGCGGCTTAATTTTTGGAGGTAGACGGTTAAATGTATAAATTAATTGTATGTGACTTAGATGAAACTTTATTGGATCGTGACGCACGGATCTCACCAACTAACGAGCGAGCAATCAAGGAATTTGTCGCGCAAGGTGGGCATTTTGTCCCTAACACAGGGCGCAGCTTCTTATCGATTCAGGATGACTTAAAGCAACTAGGCCTGCTGCAACAAGCCGACCAGTACGTGATCGCCTATAATGGTGGTGCAATCGTTGAAAATGCTGGGAATCAAGTGCTGGCAACGAACCCGTTAGATTTTGCAACGATCAAGCAGATTTATGATATCGCGCGTTCTGAGCAAGTTAGCGGCCATATCTATGCACTGGAAAATTTGTATGTTTGGCAGCCGAGTGCAGCCGAGCGCAATTATTTAGCTCAGCGGGGCGTTGAGTATACGCTGTTAACAGACGATAATTTAGATTTTTTGCGCGACCAACCGTTGATGAAAATCATTTTACAAGACGATGATCCAGCGCGGCGCCAGGCACTAGGCGCAAGTATTCCGCAACAAGTTAAGACACCGCTAGCAACAACTTTTTCATCAGGCCGGTACGTTGAATTTAACCACGTAGCAGCGGATAAAGGTAAAGCCACACTACAGTTGGCGGAAAAATTAGGTATTAAGCCAGATGAGATCATTGCACTCGGTGACAACAGTAACGATCTGGCGATGATCAATGCCGCTGGGTTAGGTGTTAGTGTACAAAATGGTACCGCTGAAGTTAAGGCCGCCGCAAATTATGTGACCGCTGCTGATCATGCGCATAGTGCAGTGGCCGAGGCGATTGAAAAGTTTGCGCTACGCTAGATAATTAGTTAAGCTGGAAATGAACTGATAATAGAAGGGAGCTACACTAAAATGGGACAAAAAATTCCACAAGTGACGTTGAACAACGGCGTTAAAATGCCACAATTTGGCTTAGGTGTTTTCAAAGTTGATAACGCTGCCGATATTAAGAATTCGATTAAATGGGCGTTAGCTGATGGCTACCGCTTGATCGATACGGCCATGATTTACGGTAATGAACAATGGGTTGGTGAAGCAATTAAGGAAAGTGCTATTCCGCGTGCTGAGCTATTTGTGACCTCCAAACTATGGAACGCTGATCGCGGTTATGAAGAAACTAAAGCTGCCTTCGCTGCCAGTTTAAAGCGTTTAGGGTTAGACTATTTGGACCTGTACTTGATTCATTGGCCAGCAGACGGTTATTTGGAATCATGGCGGGCAATGGTTGATTTGTATCATGAAGGTAAAATTCGTGCAATCGGCGTTTCTAACTTTGAACCACACCATTTAGATGACTTAATGGCGCACTCTGACGTGGTACCAGTGGTTAATCAAATTGAAACGCATCCGATTTTTCAGCAAAAAGAATTGCACCGTTATTTAACGACCCACAAGATCGCGCATGAAGCTTGGGGACCATTAGGCCAAGGCAAAAGTGATATCTTAGTCAACCCAGTGCTGACTAAAATTGCTGCAAAATATGGCAAAACAGCGGCGCAAGTTGTTTTGCGTTGGCATATTGACCGCGGCGTCATTATTATTCCTAAGTCGATTCATGAACAACGGCTTGCTGAAAATGCTAATATTTTCGATTTCTCGCTCACCGAGGAAGAAATGCAAGCCATCGCTAAATTAGATCAAAATAAGCGCTTAAGCCGTAATCCTGACGATACAGAATGGCTGAAGAAGACGCAAGAAAAGTAAAAAATTGGCGTGTGCCATAAGCCTCTGTTTTATGGCGCACGGTTTAATGTTCGCCAATAAAAAAATGAAGCCGCGATATAAGTTTACTTACATCGTAGCTTCATTTTTTAAATATCCAGATAACCAAGTACCATTGCGAACACTAAAATGACGAGTACAATGCTAGTGATCACAACATAAAGGCGATCGTGTTCTTTTGCAAAGGCATAAATCGAAACGACAACTCGCAACACAGGCGTCAAAATTAAACAGAAGAGGCCGAGCATCATAATCGCAAACGGTTTGAATTGGACAATACCACTAAGAATGGCACCAAAGTGTGTCGGAAAGGTTTGTCCCGGGTAGCCACTTTGACCAGTGAATAGTAGTAATAAAAGGCCGACACCGATGATAATTGCTGAGATCAAGACGCCGATTTGTAAAATCAAGCCGATGATTTTTTCAACTTGCGCCATTTCTGTATTAGTTTTTTGCTCATCAGATTGCATTAGAAGCTCACCCCGAATCCTTTAAGAATCATTTGGCCACCGATGTAGAGCAATAATGGCACAAAAATAATCCGAATCCAGCGGGCCGGCAAAATTTGCATGACCCGTGTGCCCAGTGTCGCACCAATTAGGACACCTACAGCTAACGGTGCTGCAATTTGCGGTAAAATTGCGCCGTTAAAAAAGTAAACCGTGGCACTGGCGGCAGCGGTGACACCCATCATTAAATTGCTGGTTGCGCTGGACGGTTTTAGTGGCATTTTCATAACGGTATCCATAGCCATTACTTTAAAAGGACCACTACCGATGCCTAGCATGCCGCTAGCTAAACCAGCACCGAACATGACGCCAAGCCCACCAGGAATGTGTTCAACTTGGTAATCGACTTGCTGCTGGGTATTCTTATCGTAATAGCTGCTGTTTAGTCGTAACTTCTCAGCGACTGGATCAGGTTGGGGCCGATGTAAGACCTCGCTACCAGCACGTAACTTGCGGTACATGTTCCATGACGAAAATAGCAGCAAACCGCCGAATAGCACGTAAAGAAAGTTTGGCTGTACGATACCAACTAGCACTGCGCCCACGATTGCGCCAACAGTAGTGGCGATTTCTAAAAACATGGCGACACGCAGATTTAGTAAGTCATCTTTAATATAAGCGATAGTAGCCCCAGAACTAGTTGCAATTACTGAGATCACACTAGCACCAATCGCGTATTTAATATCTAAGCCAAATGCAAGCGTCAGAATTGGCGTAATGATGATACCGCCACCAATACCCAAAATTGCGCCTAAAACACCGGCAAGGATACCAATACCGAAAATAATCAATACAGTTTGTAGCATAATTGCACCTCTTTTAGTCATTGATTCGTGAATCGACACTGCCTAGTTTACCATATTCAGTTGCTGATGCGTTGCTTTAATCAGTAATCAGAGTAATAGAATTTTTTTGCATTAAATGCTAAAATGAGTCTAAAATTTGATAACGCTATCGTTACTTTTTTGGTACACTTAAGAGAATAGATGAAAGGCGTGAATATAAATGTCGAAGCGGGTGCGCAAATGGTTGATCAATATTGTGATTGGAATCTTATTAGTTGTGGGGTTGGTGTTAGTCTTCAATGAACCAATCAAGAATTGGGTTATTGGAAATATGGCGCAAAATCACATTGAACAATTAACTAAGCAAAAGGTTGCAGCAAATTCAAAGAAAAAAACAACTTTTGATTTTGATAAAGTAAAATCTTTAGGCGTTAACGAAGTTGCCCACGCAGCGGTCAATCAAAATGGTGTGTTAACGATTGGCAAGTTGGCGATTTCTAGTATTGATATGCGTTTACCAATTGTCAAAGGATTATCCAATGATGCGCTGGCTACTGGTGGCGCGACGATGAAGGTCGACCAGAAAATGGGTCATGGTAATTATGCGTTGGCCGGGCATTATATGTTGAATAACGGAACCAATTTATTTTCCCCATTAGATAATATTCAAATGGGTGCGGCAGTTTACATTACTAACTTGTCAAAAGTTTATCAATATAAGGTGACTTTGAAAAAAGTGGTCAATCCTTATGCAACTGAGTTGATCGATGATGTACCGGGTAAAAAGCTGATTACACTGATCACTTGTGCTGACGGTGGTGTCAATCGACTAGCAATTCAAGGCAAGCTGGTAAATACAACAACGGCCACCAAGACTAATTTAGCGCTATTTAGTAAATAATGGGAGTAGGCGAAAATGTGAAAAAAGGGGTTTTATTGGTCAATTTAGGCACACCAACAACACCAACTGCACCAGCGGTACGTTCCTATCTCAGTCGTTTTTTGATGGATCGGCGGGTGATCGATGTGCCGCGACCAGTTTGGTGGCCAATTTTGCATGGCATGATCCTACCGATACGACCATCACGTTCAGCCGCTTTATACCGAAAAATTTGGACGAAGCAAGGCTCACCATTGCTACTGTATACGCAGCAACAAACCCGGCAATTGCAGCGTTTATTGCCACAGCAGGTAGTGCGGTACGCTATGTGTTATAGCGCACCAACGGTTGATACGGCGTTACAAGAAATGCAGCAGCTGGGAGTCACTGATTTGACAGTGATTCCGCAGTATCCGCAATATTCGACGACAACAGTTGGTTCCGTATTTGACCAGGTCGCCGCGTATTTCATGCAACATTCTGCATTGCCACAACTGCATTTTATCAGCTCATTCTACCAAGAACCGCGCTATATTAAAGCTTTAGCTAATCAAATTAAGCGCGCGCTAATTAAACAACCAGATGCGCACCTAGTTTTTTCCTATCACGGTATTCCACAAAAATACGCGGATAACGGCGATCCTTATCCACAACAATGTACGGCGACCACGCAACAAGTGATGACGTTGGTGGGGGATGTACCGTATACGCAATCTTATCAGTCGAAATTTGGTCCTGGTCAGTGGCTGAACCCGGCAACCGCGCAAATAATGCACCAGCTGCCACAGCAAGGTAGCAAAAAAGTGATTATTATCACGCCTGGCTTTGTGGCCGATTGCTTAGAAACGCTGCAGGAGATCAACCATGAGAATTGTGACTATTTTATCACTAGCGGAGGGACTGACTTTACCTATTTACACCCATTTAACGGTAGTCAGACTTATACTCAATTACTAGCAACATTGGCGTAGTAGCAAGCGTAACCATTTTCAATGGGTTGTGGTACACTTAAAAGTAGTAACGGCGATTAAATTGGTGAAGGATGGTGCATTGACATGAGTGAATCAAAAGAGTTGAGTGCGTTGGCAGAACAAATTATTCAGTATCAAAAGCGGCACGACCAAACTGATAATGAGTTGGCGTTTAGTAGCCACGTTTCGGTAGAACATATTCACGCTATTAAAGCGATGGAGATGACACCACCGGCCGATGACGTTAAACGCATACAGGAATATATTCAAGGAAAATAGGCAGTCTTTAGCTAACTAATGATTTTACTACCCAATTTGTTTCTGTAAAATTAGGTAAATAAATAGTTCGTGTATAAAATAAATACAGGCGCAACGCTGATAATTTTCAGTGTTACGCCTGTGTTTTTATTTATCGCCGATTTTTTTAGTCTGGTCATGAGCGACGAGTGCTGCCTTAAGTGCCTGTTGAATCAGGTGAGCGACGACATCGTTAGTAATTTTTTTGTCCGTCCGGCCAACAATTTGCCGCCGAAAATTCTCTTCATTTAAACGCATAATGATTCCTCCAATCAAATAATGGTTGAAAATAAAAACGCCCCTTTAGCCTTGGCTGAAAGAAGCGCTAGAATGCGTACGTTGTGCTCCTTATCTACTCAGCTAATTGCTGCTGGAATTAGCACCTTGCTTTTTGTCGTAGGTTGCTGTGCTGTCAACGGGCCAGATCCCTCAAGCACTCTGGATAAAGACGTTCTTAATTTCACTGTTAGTGTAACAAGTTACGCTAATTTATGCAAGCGCTATCCTTGAATGATTAGTAATTGTTTAAAAGTAGCCCTATTAATTTGGATTCATAATGATAAAGTTATAATAAAATCACATGGCTATAGACACGGTGCTATAATCATTGGTGAGGGCATTGATCGTTAGTTAATTGGGTATGCAGGTATAGGATGTTAAGGAGGGGTAAGCTATGATTGAAGGTTTAATCGGAATCGTCTTTTTGTTGCTTGCGTTGTGGCAGTTTTATGCTTTTTATAATGCTTTTAGAACTGTTCAGAAAAAAGGCAATGAAGCGACTTCTGCTTTTGCCAGCTTGGGTATCTGGTATGGTTTTCTTTTTGGGGTATTCTTTTTGATTAGTGGTATTTATTTTCTGATTGGCTAATATGAAAAAAGTGAGGCAGTGACATGATTTTACTTATGTCAGCGCCTCACTTTCAGTTTACAGAAAATGCTGAATTGTGCCATTCTCCCAAATAACCATACAGCCGATACCGATGTAGATCAGTGCCATGATCCAATTACCATAACGATCAAGAAATACTTTGACGAAACTAATATGAGCAAATTTTTCGCCTAGTGTGACTAAGACGTAAATACAAATAATAAAGATCAACAACGTTACCGCTAGTGAAAGCAAGGTCAACGAAACAAAATAGGGGACGAACAAGCCGATATTGTCAGCGCCACAGGAGGCAACGGTGGTTAAAGCTACCGTTGCGATCAGACTTTTGTCACGACGCTGATCAAGCTTTTCGTTGACCTCAGCCGCTTCATCTTCATCACTAAATAAGTATTTAAATGCAAAGGCAATTGGAATTAAGCCTAGGAAACCTAGCATCCATTTTTCGGGAACGTAATGTAAGACGAAGGCAAAAAATAAGCTGATACCGATCAAAAATAATGAGCCGATGTATTGGCCAATATAAATACTGCGCCGCGCATTGCGACCAGAATATTTTGAAAATAATAGCATTAAAATTACTAATAAGTCTAATGCGGTTGAAGCGTAAAGAATGATAGCGGTTAAAATAGTTTTCAGCATAAAATATCCTCCAGTTGCTTATAGTATAACGGGTTCAACTGTTTTCGACTAGCGTACAAGGAAAATTTTTGCTGTTGACAAGTAAATTTTCTGGTGGTATTATTTGGCCACTGATTAAAAATAAATGAGAACGTTAAGACGAGAAGAGTAATTGCTGAGAAAGCCCACAGAGAGTTCCTGCTAAGTGTAAGGGAATGGCGCATTGGCGATGAAGATGATCTTCGAGCGTTTGCCAACGAGCTATGGTTAGTTGGCAACGGTTGTGCCCGATATAGCACCACAGTCTGTTGCTTTGCAACGCACTGGTAGAGTCCAACGCTGTGAAGCGCTGGAAAAATAAGGTGGTACCGCGATCGCAGAAGCGTCGTCCTTTGTTATACAGAGGATGACGCTTTTTTTGTACGCTAATTAACAGGAGGATGAGAAATTATGGTAAAAAGTAGTAATCAAGGATACCCACGCTTAGGTGAAAAACGGGAATGGAAATTTTTGCTCGAACATTTATGGAGCCACAAAATTGATGAAGCTGAATTCACTGCACAAACTAAAGCATTACGCTTAGCTAATCTTAAGAAGCAACAAGCAGCTGGTGTTGATCTGATTCCAGTGGCAGACTATTCAAATTACGATCATGTATTAGATATTGCTGCTGCATTTGGTGCTGTACCACAACGGTTTGGCAAGTTCACCGAGAAATTAAGCTTAACTGATTATTATAGTGTGGCGCGCGGCACTAAGGATGCAGTCGCTGCTGAAATGACGAAGTGGTTCAACACGAATTACCATTACATCGTGCCTGAACTTGATCATGTACAGTTTAAATTACTCGATAATCGTTGGCTAACTTATTACAACGAAGCAAAAGCTGAATTAGGTATTGACGGTAAGCCAGTTATTTTAGGCCCAGTCAGCTTCTTGAAACTAAGTAAAGTGAATGACGACTATGTTCGTGGCGAACTTTTAGCCCAATTATTAGATGAATTATTGCCATTATATGTACAAGTTTTCCATGAATTAGGTGCTGCTGGCGCTAAATGGGTTCAGTTGGACGAACCAACTTTAGTGACAACTGATAAGGCTGAACTCGACTTGTACCGCCACGCGTTGGACGTCTTGCATGAAGCTGCACCAGAAGTAAATGTACTGGTGCAAACTTACTTTGCTTCATTAGATTATTATACTGACATTGTTAATTTGCCTGCTGAAGGCTTCGGACTTGATTTTGTCCATGATCATGGTGAAAACTTGCAGTCATTGCAAAAATACGGCTTCCCAGAAACTAAGGTTTTAGCAGCAGGTGTTGTTGATGGTCGCAATATTTGGCGTAGTGACTTAACGGCTAAACAGGAACTGATCAGCCAATTACGCGAGCAAGTGGCTAGTGCCCAATTATGGTTACAACCGTCTAATTCATTATTACATGTACCAATTACTACGGCTAACGAAAGCAAATTGGACCCTGTGATCAAAAATGGTTTGGCGTTTGCTGATCAGAAACTAGCCGAAATCGTGACCTTGACTAAGGCTGCAAATGGTGAAGTCGTTACTGCTGAATTAACAGCTAGCAAGACTGCGTTAGATCAACTGAACCATTCGGAACATCGGAATAATCCAGCGGTTACCCAGGCTGTCAAAGAAATTCTGGCTGCACCAACTGAACGGCATTCTGCTTATCCAGAACGGGTTAAGGCGCAGCAGGTCCTGAACTTACCATTATTGCCAACCACAACAATTGGTAGTTTTCCACAATCTGCTGAAGTACGTTCACACCGTAAAGCTTGGCGTAAAGGGGATTTATCCACGGCTGACTATCAAGCCTTTTTGGATCAAGAAGCCAAACGCTGGTTGAAAATTCAAGAAGATCTTGACATTGATGTGTTAGTTCATGGTGAATTTGAACGGACTGACATGGTAGAATACTTCGGTCAAAAACTAAAAGGGTTCACGACAACACAAAATGGTTGGGTACAAAGTTATGGTTCTCGTGGGGTTAAACCGCCAGTTGTCTTTGGTGATGTGCAATGGACTGAACCAATTACTGTCCGCGATACTGTTTTTGCCCAGCAACAAACCAGCAAGTTGGTTAAAGGGATGCTGACATCTGCGGTAACCATCATTAACTGGAGCTTTGTCCGCGATGATTTGGCTAAAAATCTAGTCGCTGATCAAATCGGTTTGGCTTTACGTCATGAAGTTAAAGCATTGGAAGATGCTGGCATTAAGATCATTCAAGTTGATGAACCCGCTTTGCGTGAAGGCTTGCCACTGAAGCCACGTTATCGTGCTGATTATTTAGCTAATGCCGTTAAAGCATTCAAAATTACGACAACTGGTGTCAAAGATGAAACCCAGATTCACACGCATATGTGCTACTCTGATTTCGAAGATATTTTGCCAGCTATCAGTGCATTAGATGCTGATGTGATTTCCATTGAGTCATCACGCTCACATGGGGAAAGTATTAAAGCTTTCGAACAAACTAAATATGACAAGCAAATTGGTTTAGGCGTTTACGATATCCATAGCCCACGGGTACCTTCGGTTGAAGAAATCGAACAAAATATTGATCGTGCATTGCAGGTTATCGATATTCATCAATTCTGGATCAACCCTGATTGTGGCTTAAAGACTCGCAAAGAACCAGAAACAATTGCTGCTTTGCGGAACATGGTACAAGCACGAAATAACGTACGGGCTAAATTAGGTGTAACGGAATAACGTCATTAAGTTAATTGAGTAAAGGGGGTTGGAAAATGAGTTTCAAAGAGGCGTTGCAACAACAAGTATTGATCGCTGATGGGGCGATGGGAACGTTACTGTATAGCCAGTACGGCGTCAATTCAGCGTTTGAAGGCTTGAATTTAACGCACGGTGGCGATATTCTGAAGATTCACCAAGCCTATATTGCAGCCGGCGCGGATGTGATTCAAACCAATACGTACGCTGCTAATCGAATTAAACTGAATCGTTATGGCTTAGCTGACAAAACGGCAGCCATCAACGAGGCGGCAGTTAGTCTAGCCCGTACAGCACAAATTGCTGCCGAACAGCGCGTTTATATATTAGGTACGATTGGTGGGATTGCCGGTGTGACTGATACCGAAATTGAACCGCTGACTGCAGAAGAAATCGATGCAGGCGTGACCGAGCAAGCTGGTTACTTGTTGAACACTGGCGCAATTGATGGCATCTTACTAGAAACCTATTATGATATCAATGAATTAAAGCGAGCGCTAAAAATTGTCCGTAGTCTAACGGATTTGCCGATTGTTGCTAACGTCACCATGTACGAACCAGGGGTGTTGCAAGACGGCACATCATTGAATACCGCCTTGCAGGAGCTAGCTGATTTAGGCGCTGACGTCGTAGGTGCTAATTGTCGGCTTGGTCCATACAATATGAGTCGCGCTTTTGACAGTGTGGCCTTACCAAAAGGTGCCGCTTTGGCAATTTACCCGAATGCGGGGTTACCTGATGTACAGGACGGTAAAACTGTCTATGATAGTCCAGCAGAATATTTTGAAAACTATAGCGATACGTTTCGGCGCCAAGGAGCGCATTTGATTGGTGGTTGCTGTGGCACGACACCAGCACACATTAAGGGCTTGGTTGCGGGGCTGCAGTCGCGGCAACCGGTGACAACTAAAAAAGTGGCACCGCAGGCAGCTGTCGCCACACCAACTGCTGCTGATCCGCGGCAACATGATTTTTTACAGCGCGTTCAGCAAGAAAAAGTAGCCTTAGTAGAACTTGATCCGCCGAAGACTTTTGCCACCGCTAAATTCTTCCGTGGTGCGCAAGCGCTAAGTCAAGCTGGTGCTGGTGCCATTACATTATCCGATGGCCCATTAGCTAACCCGACAATTAGCAATGTAGCCTTAGCAGCACAGTTAAAGTACCAATATGGTATTACACCCTTAGTTCATTTAACGACGCGTGACCATAACTTGATCGGCTTACAATCAGAAATTATGGGACTACACACGTTAGGTATTTCCAATATTTTGGTCATTACTGGTGATCCCGCAAAAGTCGGTGATTTACCCGGCGCAACGTCAGTTTATGATTTGCACTCAGTTGAATTAATGCAAATGATCAAAAAATTCAACGATGGTATTTCGCCAACTGGACGTAACTTGAAGGAAAAAACTAACTTTGCCGTTGGGGGCGCCTTTAATCCGAATGTGCGCAACGTGGACCGTGCCTGTAAAATGATCACGCGCAAAACAGCGTATGGGGCTGATTTTATTATTACCCAGCCAATTTTCGATGTGGAAAAAATCCACGCTTTGCGTTTAGCGCTGGATGAACAAGGCATCACTACACCAGTATTTGTTGGTGTAATGCCACTTATGTCTTTCCGTAACGCCAACTTCTTGCATCATGAAGTACCTGGTATTCGGTTAGCTGATGATACCCTAGCACGGATGCAACAAGCGGAAAGTGACGGTAATGAACGCGAAGTCGGTTTGCAGATTGCGGAAGAAACCATTGATGCAATTTGCACTGATTTTAATGGCGTTCATATTAATACGCCGCTACAGCATCATGAAATTTCGTTGGCATTATTGAAGTACGTGCAAGCGAAGAACGCTGTCAGTGTTTAGAATAAAAATGACTACACTGAACAACTAGTTCTTTCTGAAGTTGGGTCGTCCCTATTAGCTAGCTCGTAAGGCAGAATTAGTTTGGTTCCATTCCGGCGCTGGCGTATGGAACGCGTGGCACGTTGGCAAGCTAATTTTCTTTCCAATTAAACCCAATCGGAAAAGAAAATGGATCTTGCCAGCCGCGCATGGTACTAGGCGACCACGGTCACCAAGTACCATCGACACAGCTGCGACTTGGACTTGCCGCGCTTCGGCAATAGTCCAATCGACAACGGGAAGAGCGTTCCATTTGGCGAATAAGTGTTAAATTCAATACTTGCCGGACAGTGTTGGGAAGAACGAGCGACAGTGATAACGCCAGCGCCTCCATTCCACCTTGGCAGCGTTAGATCATTATTTTGAGTTAGGTTAAATATTTAGATAGCTCAATTAGGACTACCTGACAGCTGTTTGTGATTCGTAGTTTTAGAGTAGCTTATATGCACATAAAAACACCAGTAAAACAGTCAGAAAACTGTTTTACTGGTGTTTTGTATTCTGACTATCATTAACTCTGCCACTTAAACAATCGTTCGACCTTTGCTTGCTGAAATGGAGTCGCCAACGCGCCATTTTCGCTCATTTTTAACAACTAAAGTTGAAAAGTATCAGGAACTTAGCACATAACCGCCAAATAGAACGTGCTTCCCGTTGTCGATTGAACTATGGCAAAGACCGCCAAGTTCAAGTCGCACTCGTTCCGTCCACTGGCGACGAAATGGCAGCTAGCTCTGCTTACAGTCAAACTTCAGAAAGAACCGAATAACTTGATGTAGTCTTTTTTATTTTAGAGCGCTTATTTTAATAATTGTTCGATCGTATCCAGTACGCCAAAATGATTATTGTCTAAGCGGGTGGTGAATGGTGCGTGCTGGCGGATCGCGGGTGCAGCATTTAGCATAGCGTAACCATATTTAGCGCGATCCAACATTTCTAGATCATTGTAGTTATCGCCAAAAGCAGCCACTTCAGCTGGCGTTAAGTGCCAATAATCTTCTAATTGTTGCAGGCCAACGCCTTTGTTAATGCCAGCAGGGATAACGTCGATACTGCCAAAGCCGCTGGCGGTTGCGTGAAAAGCGTTAGGAAATTTAGCGTTGAGGTAATCGGCTTTTTGCTTGATATCTTGATGTTTCCAAGCAACGTTGACCTTATAAATGTGATCAGTAACTTGGGCAATGTCGTCAACTAATTGTAAGTTGCTGATGAAGTAGCGCAATTGCTTATCGTTGATATCGGGGTCGGTGCGATTCATGTAGCTCGCTTGTTGACCAGATAAACGAACGGAATCAGGTTGTAATTCGGGATCATCATTTAGTGCACGCAAAAGTTGCTGCATGGTGGCTTGAGACAAACGTGTTTCAGCAACCACGTTTTGCTGATCCATGATCAAGGCACCATTTTCGGCCATAAATGTATTAATTTTTGATTTAGCAGCAAAAATATCAACAAGGTGGCCGTAATGGTTGCCACTTGCAATAGTAAAATGAATTTCACGGCGCTGCATTTCCTGCAATAATTCATTAAAACGGTCGATGGCATATTCGTGTTGATCATTGAGAAAAGTGCCGTCAATGTCGGTTGCAATTAATTTTATCGTCAAAGTCACTGACCTCCAAAGTTAAGTTACCTTCATTGTACCGTAGAAAGCGGATTCTGTCTTATCGCGCACGTTTAAACCAGAGTGTGCCGCACTATATAAAGAAGCTGCGCCATAATTTTACTGGCGCAGCCGCAACTTACTTTATTTTAAAATTTGATCGATGGTATCGAGTACACCGTAATGGTTGTTATCCAAGCGGGTAACGAATGCGGCGTGTTGCTGAATTGCTGGTACAGCGTTACACATGGCATAGCTGTATTTGGCGCGTTTCAGCATTTCTAGATCATTATAATTATCACCAAAGGCCGCAATGTTAGCGGCAGTTAAATTTAAATGTTTTTCTAGCTGTTGTAACCCAATCCCCTTGTTAACGCCACCTGCGATAATGTCAATGCTAGCGAAGCCACTGGCCGTTGCGTGGATCACGCCGGGAAACTTAGCGTTTAAATAATCCGCAATCGGTTTTAAGGGCTTGTTGTCCCAAATTGCGTTGAGTTTGTAAATATGGTCATCAACAGTGCCAATATCGGGGACTAACTTCAGATTATTATAAAAATACTTAATCTGTGGGGTTAACGTAGCAGCTTCCGCTTGATTCATGTAGCTGGCTTTTTGACCAGAAAGATGAATCGAGTCTGGCTGTAGCTTTGGATCGTCCTTTAATTGGCGCAGTAATTGCTGAATAATTTCTGGTGTTAGTCGTGATTCGGCAATGACTTGGCCACGATCCATAGTTAACGCGCCATTTTCAGCAATGAAGGTCGTAATCGGTGATTTTTCACCAAAAATCATTTGCAAATGGCTGTAATGATTACCGCTAGCGATGGCAAAGTGAATTTTACGCCGTTTTAGTTCTTGTAATTGTTCATTAAAGCGATCAATTTCGTATTGATGCTGATCGTCTAAAAAGGTGCCATCCACATCGGTGGCGATGAGTTTAATTGTCAAAATACTGCCTCCCAAAGGTCTAATAGCTCTATTGTACCGCCTGATCTAGGCGGTGGCTATTAGAACTTTAGCTTAAAGCTTAGCGTATTTTGGTTGGCGTAAAACGGCCGTTAAAATTTTGCCTAAACGCTTGACGCCGGATTCAATGGTGTCGTTATCTAGGTTGGTGAAGTTTAGGCGGATACCATTTGCTTGGTGGCTGACTGGAAATAGGCTGCCACTAGGCACATAAGCGACTTTTGCTTCCGGCAAAATCACTTGCTTCAATAATTGGTTAGCATCGATTTCAGCCGGCAAGGTTAAGTAAATGAAGAAGCCGCCTGTTGGTTTCGTGAAGCTGACCGTAGCTGGTAAATAACGATCGAGTGCATTTAACATCGTGTTCATTTTAACCACGTATGCGCGGTTCATTTTTGCAATATGGGTATTAATGTCGTGTTCAGTTAAATATTGGTCGATAGCGTTCATAACCAGGGTTGACGATTGAACGTCGTTGCCTAGCTTGAGCTCAGTTAGTGGTTGCAAAAATTGCGGTGCTGCAACCAGCCAGCCTAGGCGTAATCCGGGTGAGAGAATTTTAGAAAAGCTGCCTAAGCTGATCACGTGGTCAGTAGTATCTAAACTAGCCAGAGATGGCAGTGAGTCGCCACTGAAACGTAAATCACGGTAGGGGCTATCTTCTAAAATAATCACATCGTAGCGCTCAGCTAGCTGCAATAAGGCGTGGCGTTTGGCTAGGGATAGTGTACTACCAGTTGGATTTTGAAAATCAGGAATCGTATAAATGAATTTCACACTGTGGGTCATCAAAGTTTTCTGCAAAACGCTCAGATCCATGCCATCATCTTGTAAAGACACCTCATAATAAGTCGGCTGGTAAGCATCAAACGCTGAAAGGGCGCCGAGATAAGTTGGTGCTTCCACCACTACGCCGTCACCAGGATTGACTAATAATTTAGCCGTGAGGTCGAGCCCTTGTTGTGCGCCTTGAGTCAACAAAATTTGATCAGCGTTAAATGTTCGTTTTGTATCAGAGATGTGTGCAGCAATTTTAGCACGTAGACTTTTCAGTCCAGCAGCACTGCTGTATTGCAATGAGGCACTATCAGTTAGGCTGGCGTTAAAAGCCGTTTGTAATTCATTTTGTGGAAATAAATGATTGTTGGGATAACCGGCGGCGAAAGAAATCAGCGCTGGGTCGTTGGCGTACGCAAAAATATCACTAAGTCCGTTGTCACAGGGTTGAATTCGATCTGCAAATTTTACCATGGTAATCCCTCCGTTTAATCACGTTTTTAAAATTAGTTAAATGACAAATACTAAAGTCACTTATCAGTTGTTGATTATTATGATAAAATAAACCACATAATAAGTAAAACTCAACCTATTCATATTTAAGTGAAAAAAATTCACCGCAAATTATTTGACCGTTATAAACAGGGAGGATACGCCAATGTCGACTTTTTCTTACGAAATTTTTCATGCTGTAGTCGAACGAAAAACTTTTTATCAAGCCGCAGTAGCATTAAATGTGACGCCTAGTGCAGTTAGTCATTCAATCAATCAATTGGAAAATGAGCTAGGCTTCCCACTATTTATTCGTAATCGAACGGGCGTTGAGCTAACTAGCGATGGTCAACGGATTTTACCAATTGTACAAGAGATTCTTAATACAGAGGAACGCTTGCGGCAAGAAGCTGCTAATATCAATGGGTTAAATGCTGGTTCGATCCGAATTGGTGCATTTAGTAGTGTCTGTATTAGTTGGTTACCGCCAATCATTCAAAAATTTAAGCAACAATACCCGGATATTGCGATTAGTATTATTCAAAGTGACTTTAATGATATCGTCAATCAAGCTAAAATTGGCACCATTGATATTGGTTTTTCCGCCTTGCCGATAGCCGATAAGTTAGTCGTGACACCGTTGATCACTGATCCGATTTTTTGTATTACACCGCAGAATTTTGTACCAGCGCATAAAAGCTATATCACCGCTGCTGACGTTGCTGACCAGGATTTTATTTTGCAACAAACCGATTATGATCGTGATACTAAACGCGCATTGGATCGCTATGATGTACGTCCCAATTCGTTGCGGTACAGTATTGATGATCAGTCGATTCTAGCAATGGTAGAAAGTGGTCTAGGGATGGGGATTTTACCGGAGCTAGCTTTGCAGAAATTATCCGGTGATGTGAATATTTATCCATTTGATCAAGACTTTCATCGTACCGTGGCGTTGGTAGCCAATAAGGTACAGGCGGAAGCACCGTCGACCAAGAAAATGTTAGGCGCAATCAAGGGATATATTGCTCAGCGTTACCCTGAAAACCTATTAGCATAAAAAAAGAAGCAACGGCCAAAGTGTTGTGGTCATTGCTTCTTTTAAAATTAGTCTAAATCGTATTCTGCCGCCGCTTGGGGCGTACTTTGTTCCCGGCGTAAACGGAAGTATTTGGTGATCTCTAAGCAGATCAGTGAACCGAAAATTGCCGGTATGGTGATCCACCAAGCCGTTGCTGTTAAGTTGACGAGACCAAATCCCTGCTGTAAAAACGGAATTAGCGTGATCAGTAAAACAAGTGTGATAGAAATGGCAACACTAATATTTAGTGGCCGATTATGCTTGAGTGTACGCCATTGCAACATTTGATGTGACTTGATGGCGTAAACGTCGATCACCGAACCAATGGCGAGAACAAGGAAGGCCATGGTCATACCCTGTAGGCGTGAGCCGTCGGCAATGACGAAACGACCAAGATAATAGACACCACCGACTAAGATCGTAAAAACAAAGGCACGTAAGGCTAAGCGCCAGCCTAAGCCATCGGCAAAAAGTGAGCGGTTTTTACTAACAGGTGGGTGCTTCATATTATCAGGATCACCTGGTTCGTGGCCAATATAAAAGCCAGGGAGACCATCGGCCAGTACGTTGATCAGTAAGAGCTGCTCAGCGATGAGAATCGCACCCCAACCGAAACTGACACTAAATAGCATAAGCAGAATTTGAGCAAAATTGACACCGACTAAGAACTCGATCGCCTTTAAAATATTATGGTAAACAGTACGGCCTTCCTCAACCGCATCGAGAATCGTGGCAAAATTATCGTCAGTTAAGATCATATCAGCGGCATTTTTGGAGACATCAGTACCGGTTATACCCATGGCGATCCCCACATCGGCCGCTTTGAGTGCCGGCGCATCATTAACGCCGTCGCCAGTCATGGCAATTGTAGCGCCATTAGCTTGCCACGCGCTGATGATACGCAGTTTATCTTCGGGTGACACGCGCGCGAAGACGCTATAATCGGCAATATTAGTTTTTAAATCGTGGTCGCTCAGTTGACGTAGCTCGACACCGCTAATTGCTTGATCACCAGAACGTAGAATACCGATATCACTGGCAATTGCTTTAGCAGTGGCTAAATGATCGCCAGTGATCATGACAGGCTTGATTCCGGCAGCATGGGCTTTCGCGATGGCGGCAGGTACTTCTGGTCGGGGTGGGTCGATCAAACCAATCAGGCCAACTAAGGCTAGGTCCTGCTCGATTTGTTCCCAATCTAGCTCAGGCTTAGTTGTAAATTCACGGTAGGCAATGCCAAGGATACGCAATGCTGAAGCCGCAAATTCATCATGAATGGCGCTGGTTTTTTCTGGACGTTGAGCTAATTGTATTCGATCCAGTGCGCCTTTGACAATGACAACGTAATGGCCATCCGGCGTTTCGTGTAAAGTCGCCATAGTTTTTTTAGTCGAGTCAAATGGATTTTCCGCTAAGCGCGGGTAATCCTGTTCCAAGTCGCTGCGTTGTAGGTCGTATTTTTCTAACAAGTGAATGATGGCTAATTCAGTGGCATCACCGTGGGCTTCGCCATCTTCGTTGATTTCAGCATTGGTGGCTAACCCCATATAAGTAAAGGCTTGCTGTTGCGCTGATGATAGCTCAGACAACGCATCGATTTTTTGAATTGGCTGTTCAGGTTGCCAAAAATGCGTGATGGTCATTTTATTTTGCGTCAGGGTACCAGTTTTATCGCTGGCGATCACATTAACGTTACCAATGGTTTCTACTGCCGTCATCCGGCGAATGATCGCGCGCCGCTTGGCCATTTTACTGACACCATGGGTTAGGGCCAGCGTGACGATCACTGGTAGTGTTTCGGGTACGGCGGCAACCGCTAGTGAGACACCAATCAACAGACTATCGGCTAGATTGCCTTGATATAAGAAAAAGTCGAGAATGAAAATTAGCACGCCGGCAATCAGGGCTACAGTAGTTAAGCGTAAGGCTAATTGGTCAAGCCGCTGTTGTAACAGTGTTTTTTGCTTCTGTGTTTGGTTCAATAAGCCGGCAATTTTACCTAGCTCAGTGGTCATCCCTGTAGCGGTGACCACGAAACTACCATTGCCTTGAGTGACAGCAGTCCCAGAGAAAACGAGATTCAGACTATCACCGATACTATCAGGCTCTGCGTCAAGTGTGTCCGTTTGCTTGCTGATGGCCTCACTTTCACCGGTTAAAATGGCCTCATCAACTGTTAAATTGTGCGCACTTAGCAAACGACCGTCAGCGGGAATACTATTGCCGGCGGTTAGTAAAACAATATCGCCAGGGACTAATTCCGGCGCTGGTAAAGTCGTTTTTGTACCATCACGGATTACAGTGACCGTGGGTACGTGTAAATCTTGCAGGGCGGCCAGCGCTTTTTCAGCGTGATGTTCTTGGAATAAAGTAATCGTGACATTCAATACGATAATGGCGCCAATTACAAAAGCCTTGAGCCATGAACTATCGCCGGTGATGGCCAAATAGGCGGCGATCCCTGTCGCAATGAGCAAAATGATGGAAGTGATATCAGTGAGCTGACGAATAATTTTACGCCATAATGGGGGTGGCGGAACAGCAGCGAGTTCATTGGTGCCAGCGTCCGCGCGTTGTTGACTAACTTGAGACTTACTTAAGCCTTGTTCGGGATCAACTTGATAGTCGCGGCAAATATCACTGCCGCTACGAGTGGCATGCGTCATAGCGAGTCGCCTCCTTTAGTGATTTAAGGTAAACTATAATATCATTGTAACAAGGGGCTAAATTAGCCGTCAAAAGATGTACTAGCAAAAATAGTAGGCATAAAAAAAGAGCCGCACCCAGTAATCGGTTTGCAGCTTCTTTTCCAAGCAGATTTAGCTCATGTGTAACCCACCGTCGACGGTGATCGTTTGGCCGGTGATATAGTCTGCGCCCTCACTGGCTAGAAAAGTAACCAACTTGGCGGCATCTTCTGGTTCCTCGATTCTACCTAAGGCGATCCGATCATTAAATTGTTCTAACATCTTTTGCCGGTCGGCTTGGTCTAGCTTATCAACTTGGGCGTTGATCAGATCCCACAGTGGACTATTCACAATACCAGGTGAATAAGCATTGACGGTGATATGATACGGTGCTAGTTCTTTTGCGGCCGCTTGCGTTAAGCCACGGACGGCAAACTTACTGGCAGAATATGCGCTAAGTAGTGGCATGCCTTCCACTGCACCTAAGCCAGCTGCATTGATGATTTTACCGCCGCCAGCTTGTTTCTTCATAAATTCAGCAGCAGCTTGAATGCCAAATAAAACACCCTTAACGTTAACGGCCATTAAATCATCGACTTCTTTGTCGGTGATCTGTTCAATCGGACCAACCTTGACGATACCAGCGTCGTTGACCATGACATCGATTCGACCATGCTCAGTTACTACTTGGGTTACTAAGTCGCGTAAATCATGCTGATTGATCACGTTGGCTTGATAAGCCGCAGCTTGGTGATGTTGCTGGTGAATTTCACTTACAGTACGCTGTGCGGCGGCCATAATAATATCTGAAGCCGCAACAAAAAAGCCAGCGGCGGCTAATTCTTTGGCAATTGCGCGACCAATTCCTTGGCCAGCACCGGTGATCACGGCAATTTTTCTAGTCATACGCATCCCTACTTTCTATTTTGACTGCTCGACTTCAGTATAGCATTGTGATTGTTTAACTTTAATTAATTCGCTACACTCTAGCTTGTCAAAGCTGGAGCGACAGCTTATACTAAAAAGGATATGAAAACTGCTAATGGCAGTGGTTGTGAGTAACAACTGCTGATTGCATAATTATAGATAAGTAATGAATAGGAGTCCCTAATTAATGAAAAATGAAACTGTGAAATCGTGGCTATGGGTCGTTATTGATGTGGTGATCGTAGTCGGCGTGGCAATGCTGTTACGGACGTTCTTGATTACACCCCATAATGTAGATGGTCCTTCAATGGAACCTAATTTTATGAACAATGATCGTGTATTGGTTTGGCGGCATCCATCACTAAAGCGCGGCGATGTGGTTATTTTACATGCGCCAGATGGTTCACTATATATTAAGCGAATCGTTGGCTTGCCTGGTGATACGGTAACGTCGAAGGATGATGTCATGTACGTTAACGGTAAAAAAATTAGCGAAACGTATTTGAATAGCTACGAGACTCAGTGGGCTGATGATAATAATGGCTTGTTTACACAGAACTTCTCGTTAAGTACATTGAAAGCAACCAATTATGCTAATAAGGTGCCAAAGGGTGAATACTTTGTCATGGGTGATAATCGACCAATTTCAAAGGATAGCCGGCTGATTGGCTTTGTCCCGCGTAATAAGATCGAAGGTAAAGTCGTTTGGCGTTATTGGCCACTGAATAAGATGTCAGTTTATTGATTTTAAAGCGTTGGCAATTGGCCAGCGCTTTTTTTGTTACAGTTGTTTTCCTTGGAGTAGCGTGCTAAATTGAAGCTAATTCATTGAAAGCGGTGAGCAGCATGAAAAAAGATGGTCACAGTCATACCGAGTTTTGCCCTCATGGTAGCGGGGATGACGTTGAATTAATGATTCAAAAGGCGCTTAAGCTGGGTTTTACTGAATACAGCATTACTGAGCACGCGCCATTGCCACCCGAATTTAAGCAGGATTATGCTGGGGAACTGACTGGCCTAACTGAAGCGTCAATGGCGTTAAATGATTTGCCAGCTTATTTCAAGAAGTGCCAGCAATTACAAACAAAATATCGCGCACAAATTAAAATCAACGTTGGGTTTGAATTAGATTTTCTACCAACACAATTAGATTGGACCCGTGATTTTTGGGCTGAATATGGTCCGCAAACACAAGATAACGTGTTATCGATTCATTTTTTGCAAGGAACGGCGGCTAAATATTGGTGCGTTGATGATACTACCGCTGATTTCAAAGCTGGGTTATTAGATAATCAAGCTGGGGACGCGCAAGCTTTATATGGGCAATATTTACGTGCGCTACTGGTGGCCGTGCAAACTGATCTAGGCCCGAATACACCAAAACGCTTAGGACACATGACTTTGATTAAAAAATTCCAAGATTATTTTAATCTACCAATTAAATTTAATGCCACTAATTTAACGGTAGTTCAGCGGTTATTTACGCAATTAAAGCAGCGTCATTTTGCGTTAGACTTGAATACCGCTGGCTTATACAAGCCGTATTGTAATGAGACTTATCCTTACCCTGACTTGGTTACAGCCGCTCACGCCGTGGGAATTCCATTGGTCTATGGCTCAGATGCGCACAGTATTGCCGAGGTTGGTCACGCGTATCATCAAATTGAGAAATTTGTTTAAGTGGGCTTGACTTTTTTTGAACACCTGCTATTATGAGAACAACATTAAAAATAAAATGAAGTTTTGATTAGAAAAAGTAGCAGGGTGATGTTTAGAGAGAGTACCTAGTTGGCTGTGAGGGTATAGCACACTTTGTGAACACACATCTATGAACTTTGGTGCTGAATCACAGTAAGTACCAACGCAGGGTCTGCGTTAAAAACTGTTACAAGTTAATTCAAGAGTAAGTATTATTTAGCGTTACTCTGAAACTAAGACTTAATTTGCAACTTGAGGTCTGGGTCTGTAAAGCCCAGATAAACTTGAGGTGGCACCACGATTATTCGTCCTCGTAAGCATTCTATGCTTGCGGGGACTTTTTTATTTCCGCAAAAGTATGGCGGCATGATTAAAAAAATTCGAGTAACAGCAAAGAAAGGGGCACTGACAATGTTCAATCGTAATTTACCAATTGGCACGCGGGATGAATTTGGCAGCGTAGCACAGGCCAAAGAAAAGATCACCAATCAGATTCAAGATTATTTCCGCAACCGCGGCTTTCAAAAATTGACCACGCCATTATTGGAGTACAAGGCGGTGTTCAGTTCTATGGAGCAGCAAACCTATCAACCGTATCAAATGTTAGATGAGCACGGTGAAACATTGGTATTACGGCCAGATCTGACCTTGCCAGTTGCCCGTGTGATGAGTACCACCGGCATTAAAACACCAGTTAAATGGTATTACAGTGGTGAAGTTTTCCGAGTGAAAAAGCAGCTGTCCGGTAGTTATAATCAACGAACGCAAGCTGGCATTGAAATTATCGGTTATCGGTCGTTAAAAGCTGAATGGGAGTGCCTAACTGCCGCAATTGAACTTTGTCAGCAATTAGCGGTGAATGATTTGCACGTTGAACTGGGACACGCGCGCTTCGTTAATGCAGTGCTGCACGCGTTGCCACTGAATACTTTGCAACAAGCAACGTTGCAACAGGCTTTATTCAGTAAAAACGTCACTGCTTATCAAGCCGTGATTGCCCCGCTAGCTGATGATCCATTTTACCCATTCTTAGAAATCTGGCCTTGGTTGTTCGGTGATTTTGATCAAGTTTTGCAGCAACTGAAATTATTGCCTGATTTACCGGAATTGCAATCAATTTTGCAGGAATTATCAGCTACACAAGCTTTTCTACAGCAACAATTTTCACAACAATCGATTGAATTAGACTTATCGATTGAGTCGCCTCAAGCCTACTACACCGGGATGATTTTTCACGGTTACAACGATTCAACGGCGGAATTCTTATTTAGCGGTGGTCGCTATGATCAACTACTATCCAGCTTTCAAAATACGTTGCAGCCAGCGGTTGGTTTGGCCTTTGAAGTCGATCAATTAGCACAGTACACGGCAATCACTGATACGACGCCAACAACGCTGATTTACTTCGATGCTGCTAGCTGGGGTGCGGCGCAGCAAACGTTGCAGGCGCAACCAAATAGTAGCTTATGCTTAGCCGAAACTAAGCACGAGGCAGAACAAATTGCGCGCCGCACTAATAGTAAATTGATCGATGTCACGGAGGTGAATCCATGAGCGCTTTGAAAATTGCCTTGACTAAGGGCCGTACCGAAAAACAAGTCATTCCGTTACTGGAAGCCAGCGGAATTGACTGCACCGCAATTCGTAACAAACAGCGCCGGTTAATTTTTAATGATTCACCAGATTATCATTTTATTCTGGCAAAAGGGCCGGATGTTCTGACCTACCTAGATCGTGGCGCCATGGATATTGGGATCGTCGGCAGTGATATTTTGGAAGAACAGCATAATGAACAATACGAAATGTTGAACCTGCAAACCGGCAAATGTCACTTCGTCTTAGCATCGACGCCAGAATTCGATCCGCACCAAGTGAAACGTAAAATTATCGCCACCAAATATCCTAACATTACACAACGGTATTTCCGCAGCATTGGTGAAGATGTGGAAATTATCAAAATTGAAGGTTCCGTCGAGTTGGCACCACTAGTTGGCTTAGCCGATGCCATCGTTGATATCGTCGAAACGGGGACGACATTAAAGGAAAACAATTTACAAGTTTTCGCCACCTTACAATCAGTTTCCACGCGGCTGGTGGTCAATCGTTTATCCTTAAAACAGCATCAAAGCGCGATTCAGCAATTAATTAATCACTTACAGCAAGCAATCAAAACGGAGGTCTAGCACATGGAAATTTTACAACAATCATTGGCAGAACTGAAAAAACAAGTAAATCGGCGGACGCAACAAGCGACCCATCCCGAAGTTGAAGCCAGCGTGGCGGCTATTTTAGCTGACGTGCAAGCAAATGGTGATGCGGCTTTACGCCAATATAGTGAAAAGTTTGATGGTGTGACCTTAACTGATTTGCAAGTTCCTCAAGCTGAGATCGACGCTGCTTATAACAATTGTGCACCCGAACTGTTAGCTGCCTTAAAATTAGCACAACGCAATATCACTTCCTTCCATAAAAAGGAGATCAGTTACGGCTTCATCGATAATGAACGGGCTGGCGTGATTCGTGGCCAAAAAGTGACACCATTAGCAGCGGTCGGCTTATACGTGCCTGGTGGTACAGCAGCCTATCCGTCAACTATTTTAATGAGTGCTATTCCAGCTAAGCTAGCTGGTGTTAAAAAAATTGTTATGGTGACACCACCACAAAAAGAGGGTATCAATCCAGCCGTTTTAACCGCCGCTAAATTAGTCGGCATTGACGCTATTTATCAAATCGGTGGTGCGCAAGCAATTGCCGCTTTGGCTTATGGGACAGAAACGATTCCCCAAGTTGATAAAATTATGGGTCCCGGTAATATTTTCGTTGCGACTGCGAAGAAACAAGTATTTGGAACCGTCAGTATTGACATGATTGCAGGCCCTTCAGAAATCGGTATTATTGCTGATGAAAACGCCGCACCAGCCCAAGTTGCTGCTGATTTACTATCGCAAGCTGAACATGATAAGTTAGCACGACCAATGTTAGTTACTACTAGCCTAACTTTAGCGCAGGCAGTTAACGTTGAATTGGAAAAGCAATTAGCTACATTGCCGCGGCAAGAAATTGCCCGTGCATCGGTTGATAACCAAGGCTTTATCGCAATTGTCGCTGACCTAGATGATGCGTTCACTTTAATGAATGCCATTGCGCCAGAACATTTGGAGGTGCAGGTTGCTGAGCCAATGACTTACTTAGCTCAGATTGAAAATGCTGGTTCCGTTTTCTTGGGGAGCACTGCCTCTGAGCCGCTAGGTGATTACGTCGCTGGGCCAAACCATATTTTGCCAACCAGTGGCACGGCGCGGTTCTTCTCGCCATTAGGGGTCTATGATTTCGTTAAACGGACACAATTCATTCAATATACTAATGCAGCTTTGCAGCCGGAAGCCAGCGCCATTACGACTTTGGCACGGACAGAAGGTTTAGAAGGCCACGCTCGTGCAATTGAAGCTCGTTTTCCTAATCAGCCTTGTGGTTATAAGTCAAGAGGGTAAAAACTAATAATTTAAGTCAAAATCTT
>NZ_RHOF01000038.1 GCF_003946445.1 Loigolactobacillus jiayinensis
AAACAGATAAAAGTTTATATTATTTCAATTGTCAACTTGACAGGGCCTAGTACAATTCTTAAGTATTGGAGGGCACGCTGATACGGCACAGGCGGCAAGTGGGGAAGGTGCTGGTTTCACAGTAAAAGCCATTTTACCGGATAACCAAGCAAACAAGGATGTTTCGTATTTTGATTTAGACGTGGAATCAGGTAAGACACAAGAGCTACAGATCCAGGTTGAAAATTTGACAGATAGTGGCAAAACGTTAAAAATCAGCCCTAATACAGCATTTACGAATGCCAACGGGGTAATTGAATATAGTAAAGCTAACTTAAAAAAGGACTCTTCAGCAAAATATACATTCAGCGAGCTGATGAGTAAGGCACAACAAGTTAAGTTAGCGGCACACGAAACTAAAACAGTCACTTTTAAATTAAAAGTGCCTAAGAATAGTTTCCGTGGTAATATTCTCGGCGGTTTTTACGTGACTCCCGTTGAAAAAGAAACGGCGGCGGATGAACAAAGTGGCGGCATGCAGATCAATAATAAATTTGCCATGTTGGTGGGTGCGCATTTGCACGGCCGCGGTTCAGTGATGCCACAATTAAAATTAAACAAGGTGAAACCGACATTAAATAGTCGGCAACCAGTTATTTTAGCTAATGTTCAAAATACCGAGCCAATCGCGTTTGGTAATATGACCATCGATGCCCAGATTACAAAAAAAGGCAGCGATAAGGTTCTATATGAACGTAAAAAGGACAAAATGCAGATGGCACCGAATTCTAATTTTAATTATGCAATCAACGTTGATAACAAAGGCTTTCAAACTGGTGATTATACGCTGAAAATGACAGCTAAAGCAGCTGGAAAAACTTGGAATTTCACACGTAATTTTAAAATCACCCGCGAAACCACTAAATTAAATGCGGATGCTTCTGGTATCGAAAAGCCTGATTATACGTGGGCTTATATTGCTGGTGGTGCTGCGTTGCTTGTTGTGATTGCCGGATTGGCATTCTACTTGGGTAAACGGAAAAAGAATTAAGGTAACTGAAAATGACGAAAGGAGGTTTACAGTTATGCGGATTCATAAACTAGTGCTACTAAGCGGCTTGTTAGCTGTTTTTACTGGACTAGGCATAAGTGGAACGGTGAGCGCAGCTGGATCAGCTTCAACAGGTCAATTTACGGTTAGCGGTGATAACATTGAGCCGCTACGCCTAGAATCAGTGCCCCAATTTAAATTTGAGCGGGTGGCGTTAAGTCGAATTACTGATGCTAGCGTGGTGCACACCCCACACACAACAGTTGAATCAACTGTTGCAGACGATCGCGGTCACTTGGTAGTAGCAGATGAACGTACAGCTAGCGCACGGGATGCAAGCGGATGGCAGGTTAATGCTCAGCTGAACGTGGTAGCGTTGGTTGGTGGCAATCAGGAGTTGGAAAATGTGGAAATGTTGGTGAATTTTGCTGGTAATGGGGGTTCGGCAATTATCAACGATCAAGCGTCCCCTGTTTGGCAAAATAAACCTACTGGTACCGATACACGGCAGGCATTTGCTCGTGACGTCGATCAAGGACGATTGATCATTCCGCAACAAAATAACAGCACACTGGCTGGGCAATATTCAGCTCACGTCACTTGGACGCTGACCGACTCAATTGATATGCAGGAGGTGGATCAGTCATGAAACACTTCATATTAGCGATATGCGCTCTGTTCGGTGTTGCTGTACTAGCAACCCAACCAGTTAGCGCCGCCACTTCAATGGATAGCCATAATGTCTTTGAAATATACGACGATACTGGCTCTGGTTCTAGTGGAGATGGTGATGCCGGCGGATCTGATGTTGATCAAGGCGGCGCTACTGGTACTGGTGGTGGTCAAACGGGCGGTGACACTGGCACTGGTCAGCAGACAACTACTGACAAGGCGACTCCGAGTAATGTAGCCACACGCGCTGCACACAGTCAAAGTGGGACTGGTACTCAGCAAATGGGTATCGGCTCATGGATCAATGACAAGACTGGCGGTCGTTTACCAGCTTTAAATGGATTATCTGATTTTTGGTTAATGATATTAGGGATTGAAATGATGATTATCGTTGCCTTAGGTATAGCTTTAACTTGGCAACGTCGCCGCGTCCGCGTGGCAGTGGAGAGTAATGAATAAGATATAAACAGCGTTCGGTAATGACGGAAAGTCGTAGCCGAACGCTTTTTTGTGGACTGTAACAGATTAGGCCTGGTTAGCTCAATTACCTAAGCAAATCGCTTAGTACTGATCGGACAGATATTTAACGGTCAATTGTGAAATCTTGCATAGAAAGTTGATTTCAGTTACGATGTTTTTAGCTACAGCAAATCGGCGTATGTCATCAAAAAGGGCAGGTAATTTAGTCGTGGTCATGGCATCGAGGAGAAAATCAAAAATGGGTAAAACAATTTTACTAGTTGAAGACGAAGAAAGTTTAATTTCTTTTTTAAAAACTGAGTTGAAGTTTGAAGATTATACGGTGATCATTGCGCGCGACGGCAAGGAAGCGTTGGCCCGCTATGCCGAGGCCCGTAAGCAAATTGATCTGATTATATTGGATTGGATGTTACCCAAATTAGATGGGTTGGAAGTTATGCGGCGTATTCGTAAAAATGACGATATTCCTATTATTATGATGACTGCCCGGGATTACATTGGGGACAAAGTTGCTGGTCTCGATAACGGCGCTGATGACTACATTACTAAGCCGTTTGAAATTGAGGAACTATTGGCGCGGATCCGGGTCATTATTCGGCGGGAGAAAAAGCAAGTTGATTCGCCGCAAACAAGTTATCAAGTCGCTGATTTATTGTTGGATACCAAGGCGCGCCAAGTACATCGGGCCGGCCAAATTATTCAGTTGACGCAACGCGAATATAATTTATTGTTGACCTTGCTTAAGCATCGCGGTGAGACCTTGACCCGGGATGAGTTGTTGGATCTAGTTTGGGGCATTGATTTTGAGGGCCAGCTAAATATCGTTGATGTCTATATTCGTTATTTGCGGAAGAAGATTGATTTTGAAAGTAAACCGCTGATTCATACGGTTCGCGGCGTGGGGTATACACTGAGGGATGATGGTGCTAATGAGGAAGTCAAAGACTAATACGAACACCAGCGCTGCCCAGATCACCAAGGCATACGCATTAATCTTAATTTTAATTACGTTATTGATGAGTAGCTCAATCATCACCGTGGTGGGTTATCGCTTGGTAGCTAATAAGCACGCCGAAGCCCAGTCGCTGATGCGCGTTTTAAAGCGCTCCACGGTCGCTGGTAAGCCAGACTGGGTGCGTTGGCGTGGTGAGAGTACGCTTGATACTAGTAATACCTTTGTTAGCGTGGCGACAAAATCGCCAGGCCAAGCTGCTCAAATAGCCTACTCACCGCGGACTGAATCTTTTTTAAATAAGGATTTCCACTCCTGGCCGTTGATTAAAGGTATCCAATATCGATCTGAGCAAGGGGTTTATTATCATATCGTAGCCCATGAACGCAGCAGCCAAGGAACCAAAAAAAAGGTAGCGGTTAAATATGAAATTTGGTTAAGCTTGAATAATATGGTGCGAATTTTTAAAATTATCTTAGAGACAATTGGCTTGATCGTTATCTTCAGCTTTTTACTAGGCCTCGGGTTCATTGCACGGCTAGCCAAGCGGCTGAATCAACCATTAGTCGATTTAACTGCCGCAACTCACGAAATCAATAAAGCGGAAAATATCACTTATCATGAATCGTTGCCCATTTCAGATAGTCCACAAGAAGTGCATGATCTGAGCATTGAATTCAATCGACTACTAAGTTCGCTTAATCAGCAGGTGTTGCGTGAGCACCAGTTTGTTTCTGACGCTTCACATGAATTAAGAACACCATTGGCTGGTTTGCGCGGGCACATCAGATTGATTCGTCGCCACGGTAAGGAACATCGTGATATTGTCCCCACTTCACTAGATTACATTGATGCGGAATCGCTACGGATGCAACGCTTAATTGAAAGTTTGTTGCGCTTATCCCGGATGGATCAGGTTGATTTAAAGTTGACGTATTTCGATTTAGGTGACTTATTAGATAAAATTATGACCCGTTATCGGCAGCAAATTCCACAGTATTTACAGCGCAATCAGCTAAGCGACGCCACGGTTTATGCTAACCAAGATAGTGTTGAACAGATCGTCACCGCGTTATTAGATAACGCGCATAAATACTCGCCAGCTAAGTCTACAATCACATTTGAAATAACTGCGACAGACGCTGTGATCAAACTTAAAGTATTGGACGAAGGTATCGGGATCAGTGATGACGATAAACCGTATATTTTTGATCGCTTTTATCGGGCCGATCAATCGCGTTCGCAGAAAGTCACTGGTTCAGGCTTGGGACTAGCAATTGCTGCCCGTTTGGTTGATTTGAATCGTGGTCAGATTGAAGTGCAGGATAATGTGCCTCGTGGTAGTTGTTTCATTGTGACCTTGAACAAAACTAAACTTTAATTCTGAGAATTTTTAAGAATTTATTCAGAAATCATAAATAGACCCCGGTTCAATTTTAATTACAATTAAGGTGTAATTAAGGATTGAATTGGAGTCTATTTTCACGAGCACGGCTAATCTGATAACGTTAATTTTTAGCTGATATTTTAATGCTCGATGTGAATAGTGACCAACCAAGGGGGTAACTATGGCACGATTAAAAGTATTGATCGCACGACCGGGAGTTAAATTTATATTACGCACAATTTTTTATTTTTTGATTTTGCTAGCGCTGGTTTATTTATACAGCTATAGCGGAATCAATAATAGTAAATTTATCTACAATGAATTTTAAACAGCATGATTTGGAGGTCAGAAAACATGACAGCGGATATTATTAAGGCAATCGATGCGATTGCCACCAAGACGCCTAACGCAGTTGCCTATAATTATTTAGGGCAAACGAACACGTATGCCGAACTAAAGCAGGCTTCGGATGCGGTAGCCAATTATATTGATGGGCTTAATTTGGCGGCTGGTTCACCGATCATGGTTTATGGTGATCAGACTTTCGCCATGATTGCAGTTTTTTTAGGCAGTGTTAAGTCCGGCCACGCTTATATTCCCGTCGACCAACACTCACCCAATGATCGGCTGACGATGATTCAGAAAATTGCCCAACCACAGCTAGTCATTGCGGTAAAGCCGTTACCCATCGCCTTGCCAGCAGTTGATATCCTTGACGCAACACAACTACAAATAATTTTTCACCAAGCTGGCAACTATCAATTAACCCATGCTGTGCAGGGTAACGATAATTTCTATATCATTTTCACTTCGGGGACAACTGGCCAGCCCAAAGGCGTGCAGATCAGCCACCAAAATTTAATTAGTTTTGTCGACTGGATGGTCACTGATTTTGATTTACCACAACAGCCAATCAGCTTAGATCAAGCACCGTATTCATTTGATTTATCGGTGATGGACCTATATCCAACGCTGGTTATGGGTGGTGAGTTACAAGTCTTGCCCAAGGAAGTCACGGATAACTTTAAAATCTTATTTGCGACTTTGCCGAGCTTGTCATTGAATGTTTGGGTTTCAACGCCATCATTGGTGGATATTTGCCTGTTAGAACCTAGTTTTAAGCAGGAAAACTATCCGGCACTGACCCATTTCATATTCTGTGGCGAAGAATTAACGCACCAAACAGTGGCTGAATTAATGGGTCGCTTCCCAGCGGCGCAGATTTTTAACACTTATGGGCCTACCGAGACAACAGTTGCCGTCACTGCCATTAAAATTACGGCTGCAATCCTTAATGGCTATCAGCACCTACCAATTGGTTACACCAAGGCGGATACCACGATTCAACTTGATCAAGTCAATGCTGAAAATCAAATGGGCGAACTTATTATTAGTGGTCCCAGCGTGTCCAAAGGTTATCTTAATTCACCAGAAAAGACTGCTAAAGCATTCTCAACTACAAACCAGCAGAGCTATCGCAGCGGTGATTTGGCGATAATCGACGCTAATGGTTTGATCTTTTATAAGGGTCGCACCGACTTTCAAATTAAATTAAATGGTTACCGGATCGAATTAGAAGAGGTCAATCATTATCTCAATCAGCAAGTCTTGATCAAGCAAGCCGTAGCAGTACCTAAATACAATCGACAACATAAAGTAACGGCGCTGCTCGCTTATGTGGTCTTGCAAGTAGATGATGGTCGGTCGGCATTTACAGTTACGAAAGATTTAAAACAGCAATTGCAGCAGGTAATGATGGCCTATATGATTCCCCAGCGCTTCGTGTATCGGGACAGTCTGCCTCTGACGGTTAATGGCAAAATTGATATCAAAGCGCTGATCAAAGAGGCTAACGCTAATGATTAATTTACAACCATACAGCAACCCAATTTATTTTGTGTGGCTTGCGGTTACCTTATTACCGTTGATGGTCGGTTTATATTTTGGCAAACGGTTTGTCGTTTATCAAACGATTATTTCGGGGATTTTCCTGCTATTGATTTTCGGCGGTTCAAAGTGGCAGCAAGGACTAGCACTGATTGGGTATATTATTTATCAGTTTATAGTTGTTGGCGGGTATGCAGCCTATAAAAAACACGCCAACAAGACGTGGGTGTTTGTTAGTATGGTCAGCTTAAGTATTATGCCCCTCGTTATCGTTAAGCTCACCCCGGCCATTGAAGTGGGGCAGCAGTCATTGATCGGCTTTTTAGGGATCAGTTATTTAACGTTTAAATCAGTGCAAATGATCATGGAAATGCGCGACGGTACGATTAAAAAATTCGCACCGATCATGTTTGCTCGTTTCTTACTATTTTTCCCAACGATTTCGTCTGGGCCCATCGATCGCTATCGCCGGTTTCAGCATGACTATGTTCAAGTTCCAACCCGAGAACATTATCTGGAAATGGTCGCCCAAGCAGTTCACTATATCTTTTTAGGCTTTTTATACAAATTTATCTTAGGCTACTTTTTTGGTACGGTGATGCTGCCGCAAATTGCGCAAGTTGCGATCAGCCATCGGGCCGCATTCTTTCATACTGGAATTTCGTTGGCCTTAATTGAGTATATGTACACGTATAGCATGTATCTCTTCTTTGATTTTGCCGGTTACAGCTTATTTGCCGTCGCCGCCAGTTATTTAATGGGGATTGAGACACCAATGAACTTCGACCACCCATTCAAAGCGCGTAACATTAAGGATTTTTGGAATCGTTGGCATATGACGTTATCGTTTTGGTTCCGTGATTTTATTTTCATGCGCTTAACCTTTTTTATCATGAAGCATCATTTGATCAAAAAACGCACGCGGATTCCGCAGGCCGCTTATCTAGTTAACTTCCTGATCATGGGTTTTTGGCATGGTGTGACTTGGTATTATATCGTTTATGGGCTGTTTCATGCCGGTGCGATTATCATCAATGATTATTGGTTGGCCTACAAGAAGAAGAACCCACAGTTACCGCATAATCGCTGGACCGAGGGGCTCGCAATTTTTATTACCTTTAATGTGGTCTGCTTTAGTTTCTTAATTTTCTCCGGCTTCTTGAACACACTTTGGTTTCAAGCACGTTAAATCATAAAAATAAGGGGTAATTAACATGAATACAAAACAAGCTGTAATTGAACTTTTAGAAGACTTAACTGGTACTGATATCAGTAATAACTTGGATGACAACTTATTTGCTTCAGGGATGATCGATTCCATGGCTACTGTTGAAATGTTACTGGAATTACAAGCCAAATTCGGCATTGATGTACCTGTATCGGAATTTGACCGCAGTGAATGGGATACACCCAATAAGATCATTGCGAAGGTGGAATCACTGGTATGAAATCAAGGCGTAAATTATGGTCGATATTTGGGCCGGTGATCGTTGCCGCTGGTTTATTGATTCTATTATTTTCATTGCCACTGGGTTGGGGGCGTTTTAGTGAACAGACCGAAAAACAAGCAGCGGTCTCATTATCACCAAAAGTTTTCCGTGGGCAAAAAATTAAACAGCAAGCATTACAAAATGGGTACGTGCCTTTCTTTGGTTCATCAGAACTATCTCGGTTCGATGTCTTTAATCCAGCGGTTTTAGCGGCCAAGTATCGGCGCTCATACCGGCCCTTTTTATTGGGTGCTGCGGGGTCGCAATCATTGACTCATTATTTTATCATGCAAAATTTAGGTTCCCAGTTGCGCGGTAAGAAAGTTGTTTTCATTATTTCGCCACAATGGTTTACCAAACTGGGGCAACGGCCAGATGCGTTTGGTTTTTATTATTCGCCATTGCAAACAATTGATTGGATCATTCATGCTAAAAATAATCCGGCCGATCGATATGCAGCTAAGCGGTTGCTCCAAATGCCATCTGGCCGATCTAGCCAAACCACGGCCGCTGCATTGGAAAATATTGCTAACGGTCAATCAATTTCCCGGTTTCAAAAAACTGTTTTACGAGCTAAGGAGACCATGCTACGTAATGAAGATACTTTATTTTCCCATTTTCAAACTAATAAAAATTTAGCTAAAGTCCAAAAGAGTGAGAAAGTCTTACCAGCCCAGTATTCAACGCCGCAACTGCAGCGTTTAGCCACTAAAGTTGGACACCAGGCAACAAGTAATAATCAACTCGGCATCAAAAACTCGTTTTATACCAGACGATTAAGTGGTAATCATATGCAGGCGTTGCGCGACTCGCAGACTAACTTTGACTATCGTCAGTCACCTGAATATAGTGATTTTCAGTTGGTTCTAACGCAGTTTTCCCAGTGGCATGTTAGTGTTCAATTTATTATTCCGCCAATCAATCAGCGTTGGGCTAATTATACGGGTCTATCGATGCCTATGATTCACCAAACTGATCAGAAAATTAAGTATCAGTTGCAACAACAAGGCTTTAATCATGTGCTGGACCTAACTGATGATGGCAATGAAAAGTATTTTATGGAAGATACGATTCATTTAGGCTGGCGCGGCTGGTTAAGGGCTGATCAGGCCATCGATCCGTTCTTGACTAAGCAACAACCACAGCCAAAATATAATATCCAAAATAGATTCTTTACGAAAAAGTGGCAGACCAGCACCCATATTGAATAAAAGGGGCTACTCACTATGTTAAAACAATCGTGCCTACGCAAAATATTAGTGGTGGGTGGCGTCATTTTGTTGGGGTCAATGCTGCTAAAGTCTGCTACCAGAGCTACTAGTAAGCCGCACCAGATAATCGCACCGCCTAAAGTTGTTACTGCTAAGCAACAAGTTGATCCTAAATTTAAAAATAAGCTGGTTCCCACTTTAAAAAAGGACAATTATTCAGGTACCGCCATCATCTATCAAAACAGCCGGCGCGTCGCTAGCTATAATGCGGGCTACGCTGATTATTTAAGTCGTAGTAAAAATCAGCTTAATACTATGTACGAGATCGATTCAATTCAGAAATCGATCACCGGCGTGCTGGTTATGCAGCAAGTCACTCAGCATAAGTTAGCTTTGAGTGATCATTTAAGCATGTTTTATCCCGACGTTCCTGGCAGCCAAAATATTACGATTCGACAAATGTTAAATATGACGTCTGGCCTAGTACTGACTGGCCCAGTTGGTCCCAATATGGCTGAATCTGATACGCAGATCATCCAAAGTGATATTTCTCGGGTCCATTATCTGGGCGTGATGAACGGTCATTGGGATTATCAAGCTGTTAATTTTAATTTGTTATGTGGTATTTTGGAAAAAATAACGCGGCAAAGCTATCAGCAATTATTTACGACCCAGATCATTCATAAGCTACACTTGCGACACACCGCATTTGCCTATGCATTACCAAATAGTGCCGATAGCGCCACTGGTTATTCTGGGTTGATCAATACTAATCAAGCTAGTCCTTATGCTAAGCCTAGCGGAAGAAATCAAGCGATAGCTCGCGATGAGTTAGGTACCGGTCAAGTTTATATGAGCGCTGGTGATCTCTACCGTGTTATTAGCGCCATTTTGACGGGAAAGATAGTTTCAATCGCGTCACTGCAGCAACTATATCAAGGTGCCTCATATTCCAGTTACACGGCGGGATTTTATACGCACCCCAACGTTAAATCAGCTAACGGAGATGGTTATGGCTTTGAATCTTCCATCCACATTAGCCCTGATGGTAAAAATGCATTGATTCTACTGAGTAACTATCAAGAACCACTATTTAAGACCAGAGATCTGGCCAATCAGTTTGATTATCTGTTATTTTAATTAGCGTATGATTTCAAGTGTGCTTATAGCCTTAGGTATCCTAGTTAAAATTCCACAATTAAATCGGATGACGTCACATTATAGGAGGCCAATTTGACACAATTAAAACAGAATTGGGCAAACAATTTGCTTACTTTTAGTCGGCGGTTAAACCAACATAAGTTTTACCAAATAATAATAACGTCATTAATGGCCGTTTTTCCTATCGCCGTTGTCGGTGCGTTTGTTGCATTGATCGATAAAACGATTTTTATACCAACTGGTTTTTTTGAACAGCTTTACCACGTTAGCAAATGGTTACCATTTTATTTACCCATCGGTAACTTTTGGGCCAGCTTAGCGATTTTACTCAATAATTTAGTAGTCAGTTGGTTGACCTTTTTAGTTGCTGCTAATGCGGCCAAGTCGAAGCAGCAAAACGCCTGGTTAGCAGGTATTATCAGCAGCACGCTTTTATGGCTCAGTAATCAGTCACTGTTCACTGAGCCCATCAAAAATGGCATGCTACAGCTAACGCTAAACTTTAATGGTTTGACGATCCGCGGTATTCTTGCAGCCATTGTGCTCGGCTTTTTCGTTAGTTGGTTTTTAGGACGTTATGCCCATCATCAGTTACTGGCAATAACGGGTCTGACTTTAGTGGCGGCTGCTATGGCTGCCGGTTATCATGCGTTTATACCAAATAGTTTGGCCGAAACATTAGTGGCCTGGTTTGCTCAACTGACCGCCAACTGGGATAAAAATATTTTGCTACTGCTGTTGTTAGTTTTGATCAGTAATTTATTATTGATCGTCGGTGTTCCTGGGTCACTCAATCTGGCCGACGGTAATAATGATGCCATCTTTTCGGTACAAAATTTAAATTATGCGCTGGAGAACCATCATTTAGCCAATGTTCCTTATCCGGTTAATCTACACGCAATCTATGACACGTATGCGTTTGTAGGCGGCAGTGGGATGATGCTAGCCCTGCTGATTGCAATTGTATGGCGCTCCCATAATCGCCGCACCCAACGGACGGCGGCAATCAGCTTTTTGCCCACCTTTTTCAATTTGAATTCCCCAATCCTAATTGGGACACCAGTCCTATTCAATCCATTACTAGCGATTCCCTTCGTGGTTACACCGCTGGTGGCTTGTTTAGTGGCGTGGCTGTTTGTTAGTTTACATTTGATGCCAGCTGCCGTTTACCCAGTACCATTGACCACACCAGGTATTTTGAAGGGTTTTTTAGCCACAGGCGGTAATTGGGTTGCGTTATTGGTCAGTGGACTTAACCTAGCGCTAGCCACCTTGATTTATTTACCATTCGTAACGTTAAATGATAAATATAACCTAGTTAGTAAAGCTGGCGATTGGCGATGAATAAAAAAAAGCTCTGGTACGGGTTATTGGTTTTATTATTTACAGTGCTTATTGGCTGGTCCGGCTATCAATGGCAGAAAAAATCAATTGATTTACAACAAATGCAGTTTCGTTCACCGATGGATCCCATTTTCTTAGTACCCGGTAGTTCAGCCAGTCAGAACCGGTTTGATTCACTAGTGACCTTACTAAATAAAAGCAGTTCGAAACGCAGCCTGTTAAAAGTGACGGTCCAAACTGATAATCAGTTGAAATTTAGTGGTCATCTCAAGCCGGGGGACAAACATCCGCTGATCGTAGTCGGCTTCCAGAATAATGATGATGGCTATGTCAACATTAAACGCCAAGCAAAATGGTTTAGTATTGCTTATCGTGAACTAGCGAAGACTTATCATTTTAACCATTTTTCTGCGATGGGCCATTCCAACGGTGGGCTGATCTTAACTTTTTTCTTGGAGCAATATTTGCCTAAGAACAATACGATCGATCGATTAATGACCATTGCCTCGCCATTTAATTTGGAAAAAGAAACCACCAAAAAAACCGCGATGCTGAAAGATTTGATTGCCCATAAATCAGCTTTACCAAAAAAAATGCGAATCTATTCGATTGCTGGCACCGAAAATTATGAGGATGATGGGATTGTGCCGTTTGTCAGTGTTGATAGTGGTAAGTATATTTTTCAAAAACAAGTTGCCAGTTACACCGAGATCATCGTGACAGGTGCAAATGCGGATCATTCGAGTTTGCCGGAAAATCAGCAGATCGTTAATATTCTGCGCCAATATATTTTGCAAGAAGATATTTCAAAATCAGTGCGACAGCAAAACGAACAAACACTACCGACGCCTTAAAATACAGTTAAAGTCCCTTGATCAGTGGGGGCTTTTTGTGGACCATCAATGAATTAGTGTATCTTTGCCACCCCCAACTAAAAGCAGTAAAATAAGAAAGAACACAATAGTTAGAATAAGGGGATATTTAAATGGAACAACATGAACGTGCGTGTACGTCGATTTTAGTCGGCAAGAATGCTAGCTTAGATGGTTCAACACTGATTGCGCGTAACGACGATACTTTTTTGCCGAACACACCGCAGCGCTTTTTAGTTCATCCCGCTGTTAAAGGCCAGAAAAAAACGCTGACGTCTTATTTAAATGGTTTCAAGGCTGAATTGCCAGCTGATGCTTATCGTTATCAGGCCGTTCCTAACGTTGACCTGAATAAGGAAGGCGTGTACGACGAAAGTGGTTTTAACGAAAAAAATGTAGCGATGAGCGCTACTGAAAGCACGTATGGTAGTGAACGGACTTTGGCGTATGATCCATTGGTGGTGGATGGTATGGACGAAGATACGATGCAAACGATGGTGTTACCTTACATTGATTCCGCAGTTGATGGCGTTAAACGCTTAGGCGCATTGATCAAGGAATTCGGCTCACCAGCTGGCAACAGTGTGCTGTTTAGTGATAAGGACGATGTCTGGTACATGGAAATCGTTACTGGCCATTTATGGGTGGCGCAACGGATTCCTGACGATGCTTACGCAGTGGCCGCTAACCAAGTGGCAATCCAACAAGTTGATTTCAATGATCCAGCTAACTTTATGTGGGCTGATGGCATTCAAGAATTTGTTGAAAGTCATCATTTGAATCCTGACAAAACTGGCTGGAACTTCCGCCATATTTTTGGGACTGACACGGAAAAAGATCGCCATTACAATACACCGCGTGTTTGGTTTGCGCAGCGTTACTTTAATCCGGAAATCGAACAAGATCCTGAAAGCTCTGAATTGCCATTTATTTGTCACACTGATCGTAAAATTGGTGTCGAGGATATTGAATATATTCTTGGCTCGCATTACAATGAAACTGAATTTGATCCATTGGGTCATGGCAGCGACGCCGATAAGTATCGCTACCGGCCAATTGGTTTGAATCGCACACAAAATTCCCATGTCTTGCAAATTCGCAACGATGTGCCGACAGAACAGGCGGCAATTATGTGGATGTCATTTGGATACCCTGCGTTCACGCCGTACGTGCCATTTTACGGTAACAGCACCGACACGGATCCAAGCTACAGCGAGACGCCGTTGAAGTTTGACTTCAAGAGTGCTTATTGGATGTACCGTGCCGTATCTGTTTTAGTGGAAAGCTACCACAGCAAGTTTGCTGAGGCTAACAATGCTTACTTAAAGGACGCACGTGAACAACAGCGGCGCCTGATTGCTGCAACTGACGCTGCTGCAGCTAAATTAAGTGGCACGGCGTTGACTGACTATTTGACTGAACAAAATCACGCCATGGTCGCAGATATGCGCCAGCGCACGATGGATTTCTTTGGCGAATTAATTGTCGCCGGGCTGGATCTATCTAAGCTGACCTTTAATATTGATAAGAATCTATAGGTTGAAAGGAGTCGCAGGTTGCGGCTCTTTTTTGTTGCATTTTTGTAAGCGCTTGAAAAAAGTCGTTACTTCCATTAGAATTAGGCGTATGGTCTGTGCACATGTAGCACGGCAAGATCACGAAGATAGATGGAGGAAATTCGTATGGCAAAAGTATTGGCAATCAACGCAGGCAGCTCAACGCTTAAATGGAAGTTATTTGAGATGCCGGCGGAAACCGTGGTAGCATCAGGGATGATCGATCGGCTAGGGCTTAGCGATTCGGTGTTCACGGCTAAATATGGCGACGGCAAAAAATTTAAATTGACCCGCGATATCGAAACACATGATTTAGCGGCAACGTTATTATTAGAAGAGTTAAAGGATCTTGGTATCATCGACCATTTTGAAGAAATCACAGGGATCGGCCATCGTGTTGTAGCTGGTGGCGAAGATTTCAAGGATTCCGTAGTTATCACTGAGCAAACGTTGGCGCGCATCGAAGCACTAGCCGAATACGCACCGCTACATAATCCAACCCAGGCGTACTATATTCGCGTGTTCCAAAAGTTACTACCACGCGTGCTGCAGGTTGCTGTTTTTGATACATCATTGTTTGCGGCGATGCCAAAGGAAAATTTCTTATACAGTATTCCTTACGAATATTATCAAAAATATGGTGCCCGCAAATATGGCGCACATGGCACTAGCCATCGCTATGTTTCAGAGCGAGCGGCGCAACTACTAGGTAAGCCATTAAGCGAGTTAAAATTGATCACGTTACATTTGGGCAGTGGTTCATCGATCACAGCCTTCGACCAGGGTCAAGCGGTCGATACTTCGATGGGCTTTACGCCATTGGCGGGGATCACCATGGCAACGCGTTCCGGCGACATCGATGTTTCGCTATTGCCTTATTTGATGCATAAATTGCACCTTACAGATATGGCAGAAATGATCGATATCTTAAATAATAAGTCGGGCTTGCTAGGCCTGTCACAGCTATCACCAGATCAACGTGATTTAGAAGACGCAGCAGATACTAATAAATTAGCGCAACAGGCGTTGGCTATTTTCATCAACCGAGTGGTTAAATACGTGGGTTCATATGTAGCCACGATGAATGGACTTGATGCAATTATCTTCACTGCCGGCAGCGGTGAAAATGGGATTGCGCTGCGCGAAAATATCGCGGCGCAACTACATTATTTTGGCGTCAAGTTAGATCCAGAAAAGAATCATGTCCGCGGTAAGGAGCGCGATATTAGCGCGGCCGATGCGACAGTTAAAACGTTGTTGATCCCAACTAATGAGGAATTAATGATTGTCCGTGATGTGATGCGTTTAGGTCATAATGATACGGCCTTATAAACTGATTGGAATCGTACTTTTTAAGTGCGATTCTTTTTTATGGCATTAAACCTAACATTTAATTGGAAGACTAATAAGCATGATCTGGTGCACAATTTAGCGATTTGTGGCAGTTCAAAGCCAACATGATAAAGGCGCTTTCACAACTAAATTTTAGATTAAGCGACCAACCCACTATTAAAAATTAAATTCAATGTTATAATTTCTAACATTAAGCTAATGCAATTTTAATGAAGCGGGGGAAATCTAATGAACACAGCGAATACAGCTTTTATCTTAGTTGCCAGTATTTTGGTTTTGTTTATGACACCAGGCTTGGCTTTTTTCTATGGCGGTTTGGTGTCGCGGCGTAATGTGGTCAATACTATGTTGTCAGTGTTCTTTATTTGCGGTATTGCCATTTTAATGTGGGTTGCGATCGGCTATGAATTGGCTTTTAATGGCAATATTGGTGGCGTGATCGGCACTGTGCATCATTTCTTCCTGACTAATTTGAATCTGGGGCACGTGATGGCGAATGGCTTGCCGACTGGCGTGTACTTATTATTTCAAATGATGTTTGCCATCATTACGCCAGCGTTGTTTGTCGGCGCGGTAGTTGGTCGAATTCGGTTTAAATTCTTACTGTGGTTTATCGTGTTGTGGTCGGTGTTGCTCTACTATCCGATGGTGCATATGGTGTGGAGCGCGCATGGGATTTTGGCACATATTGGGATGATCGATTTTGCTGGTGGCACGGTAGTTCATATCAATGCTGGTATCACAGCTTTTGTTTTATCCGCTTTTCTTGGCAAACGGCACAATTATGGGCAGGAACTGCAGCATTACAATTTACCCTGGGTGTTGCTTGGCACGACAATTTTGTGGATCGGCTGGTACGGCTTTAACGCTGGTAGCGCGCTGGCCATCAATTCGATCGCGCTGCAAGCGGCGCTGACGACAACTGTTGCCACCGCGACTTCGATGATTGCGTGGATGGTGCTGGATATTTGGTTGGTTGGTAAACCAACGTTGGTCGGTGTTTGTACAGGAACGTTATGTGGGTTAGTTGGGATCACACCTGGTGCTGGCTACGTCACGTTAGCGGGTGCGTTTTGGATCGGCGTTTTAGCGGTAGCGGCCAGCTATAGTTTCATCACGCTACTGAAGCCACGGATTGGCGTTGATGACGCGCTGGATGCATTTGGCTGTCACGGGGTCAGCGGTATTATGGGCAGCATTGTCACCGGCTTATTTGCCACTAAATCAGTTAATGCTAAAATTCCAGAGAACGGCTTATTTTATGGTGGCGGCTTTAAATTAATTGGTGCGCAGCTATTAGGGACTGTGCTGACGATTGCATTTGTCGCGGTGCTGTGCGTGATTTTAATCAGCGTATTGCGGCTTGTGGTACCGATGCGGGTCAACGCTACTGAAGAAGATATGGGCTTGGATCAAGGCGAACATGGAGAAAGCGTCGATTATATCGTCAAAGGAGATCGCGAAATTCTGAATTATCAAACTGAATTTAAAGGCCAAATGGCACGGCTGCAGCAACATCACAAATAAGGTAGAATAGGTGTAAAAAGAAGGTTACCGCCATGCAACTCAATCAACTCCACCACATTGCCATTATTTGTTCTGACTACGCGACTAGCAAACATTTTTATTGTGACCTCTTAGGTTTTAAGCCGCTACATGAAGTTAAGCGCGCTGATCGCGGTGATATCAAGCTGGATGTCACTAACGGTGCGGTACAACTAGAACTGTTTATCAAGCCACAAGCGCCTAAACGTGCCAGTTATCCGGAAGCACAAGGTCTGCGCCATATTGCATTTAGCGTGACCGATGTCGCCGCTACGATTGCTGAATTACAGCAGCTAGGAATTAAAACAGAGCCACTCCGTTATGATACTGAAACTGGTGCTGCAATGACGTTTTTCTTTGACCCAGATGGCTTGCCCCTAGAACTTCATGAGTAGCGATATTTTTAGTGGTCAATTCCAACAATTGTCAGGTATAATCATAGATATGATCAAAGCTTAAGAAGTGATGATTTGGCTGGTAAAATCCAGTGAATGTTGTAAACTTAAGTGAGGTCGATCGAAGTTAGATGATTTATAGTATAGGGGGGAAAAACGTGGCATTAGTGAATATATTTGGTATTGTCTTGTGGCTAGTCGTACTGGGCTGTATCTGGTTTACGATTCATAATATTCGTAAGCGACGATTGCGGCGTCTGGTCAAACATCAATATCAATTTAGCGGAAAAGACTTCACCATATCCACGATATTGGTGCTCATCACCGTTTTATTACTGGGAGTCGCCAGTTATTTTACGTTCTTCCGCGATGTTGATTTGGAAGATCAAACGGCAGTAACACTTAAATACGATTATGAACCGCTAGTGATGACCCAAATCGGCGGTAAATTCTATGACGTTAAGGTGGAAAATGGTAACGGCAAGCAGCCACAACAGCATTATACTTACTGGGTCAAGGGTGCACGCTACCAGATCACCAGTAATAATGCGACTGTTGTTGCGGGACCGAAGCCGCTTAATATCGCAGCAGCTAATTATCCTTGGCCGAAAAAGGAACTCGCACGTCAGGATAAGAAGTACGAGCAAACCTTTGCGGCAACCCTGCAAGCAACTTATAAATCGACTGTGCTCAACGGTTTAGGGTTACGTGCTGGGCGTACGGCAATGCATTACACCATTATTCGGGTACCGAATTCGTCAGTTATTCATATGGCACCAGTAAAATAGAAAATACGCGGGCTGTGCCATAGGTAAAATTATGGCGCAGCTTTTTTTGAACTATTTAGTCTTTAGTCACATACTGGTGTGAACTATTTTGGCCAATTTTGCAACAGAATTGGCGAGTTGGGTAGAACGCTTGCAAAACCGTTTTCAGACCTACATAATAGAAGAAAAAGATTAGTGAGGCGTTTTTAATGGATGAACAAGCAATTCAGCAGGCCGACTGGCAGATCAGCTTCAAAAAGCAACCAGAAGAACAAAAATATACCGGTGACGTCAGCTTCAATGGCGGCCCTTTAGCTGCGGCAGTGGTCTACATCCAACTAATGACCGAAATTGCGAAAAAAACGCAAGTCGTTAGTGATAAACGAAAATTCTATTTAGCAACTAAAGAAATCGGTCAACGTGATGGTTTTGCGGCTGGCCAATATCAGATTCAATATATTCAAAGTGCTTTATTAGGCAGTGGCTTTGACTTCACTTTGACTAAGGAAGTCGGTGAGTCATTGGCGGACAGTAAGGCAACGATTCATTTTAGAGCGGATCCAATGAGCTGCGTTTGGCCAACGGAAATTATTGGTAAAGCCTTGGCGCAGAATTTAACTGATGACGAGCGCGCTAGCTTTAACCAAGCAGTTTCCACCGCTGCCGATACGCAAATGGCCTCGTTAGAACAATTGAAATGAGGTGACGCACATGAGTAGTGGGACGATTGCTAATCCTGATGCACAGGTGGTAAAATTATTTGGTTTGGACCGTCTAGCAACTAAGCCAAAGACAGCGCCAACACAACAGAAAAAGACAAAAAAAAGCAAATGAGTTTAGCGCTAAAAGCCAAAATCACTTGCTTTTAGTGTGTAAAATGCTAATATTTTCTTGATAGAGTTAATTCAAAAAAATGGAGGATCAGCATGGCAGAACATAATTTGGATCCGCAACTCCGACTGATCGCGCTGAATGCGAATCGGCCATTAGCGGACAAAATTGCCGCAGCAACTGGCGTTAAGCTGGCAAAAACGTCAGTAAAACAATTTAGTGATGGTGAGATTCAAATCAACCTTGAAGAAAGCATCCGTGGTGATGAAGTCTTTGTCATCCAATCGATTTCTGATCCGATCAACCAAAACTTGATGGAATTAATGATCATGATCGATGCATTGCGGCGTGCCAGTGCCAAGTTCATTAATGTTGTTATCCCTTATTACGGCTATTCTCGCCAAGATCGCAAAGCGCGTGCTCGCGAACCGATCACGGCAAAATTGATCGCTAATTTATTGCAAATGGATGGTGCAACGCGGGTGATTGCCTTAGACCTGCACGCCGCCCAATTGCAAGGTTTCTTCGATATTCCAGTTGACCATTTACAAGCAGCACCCTTATTAGCTAATTACTTCAAAGCGTGTGGCTTAACGGATGTGGTCGTTGTTTCACCTGATCACAGTAGTGTTGCGCGTGCGCGACAAATGGCGACGTTACTTGGTGGCACACCAATTGCCATCATCGACCGGCGGCAATCAACGACAACTGGTGAAAATTTAAGTATTATTGGTGATGTTGCTGGTAAAAAAGCTATCGTCGTTGATGATATGATCGATACTGGTCACCGTGTCATTAGTTCTGCTGAGGCGTTAAAACGCGCTGGCGCAACCAATGTTTATGCGGTTGGTACCCACGCTGTATTCTCTGATAATGCAACGGCTAAGCTTCAAGCATCACCGGTTGAGCGGGTTGTTGTCACTGATTCGATCGCATTGCCACCAGAAAAGCAATTTGCTAAATTGGCGGTTGTTTCCGTGGGCGAGCTGATTGGTCAAGCCATTAACTTGATTCATGCCGACCAACCAATCGATGAATTATTCCACACAATTGCTGAAAAAAATGAAGACTAAAGTTTAAAGGATAGTTGCGATTATTGCATAATCGTGGCTGTCCTTTTTGCTTGACCAAAAAGCTGAGCGATAAGCAATTCAGGTAGTGTAGTTGTTTCTAATTTTCAGATTAAGTGCAGCTAAAGTTAGTTTAAAAAATGAGCTATAGCGTTTATTATTCCTATCTTTATAGTTTGATTTTAAAATAAAAATGGTAATTTGATGAATAATCAATTAGAATATAGCTTATCAAATATAAAAGGTGGTAACTAAACTATGCGTGCAGTATTAACCGTAATTGGCCGTGACAAAGTAGGTATCGTCGCCGGTGTTAGTCAAACGTTGGCGGAATTGAAGTTTAATATTGTCGATATGAGCCAAACTATCATGCAAGATAATTTCACCATGATGTTGATGTGTGAGTTACCAGCAACAACTATCGATTTCGAACAAGTTCGGGGCCGTTTAAATGAGTTAGGCCAACAATTAGGCGTTCAAATTCGGATCCAGCGGGAAGAAATTTTTGATACAATGTATAAAATTTAATGGAGGTGCCGGCGCTTGGAAACTAGCCAGATATTAGAAACAATTCGGATGATCGACGAAGAAAATTTAGACATTCGGACGATCACCATGGGTATTTCGCTGCTGGATTGTATCGATCCTGATATTCAGCGCGCTTGCGATAAAATTTATCAAAAAATTACCACCAAAGCTGCTCATTTGGTTGAAGTGGCAACGGCTATCGAAGCTGAATACGGTGTGCCAATCATCCATAAGCGGATCGCGGTAACGCCAATTAGTATCATCGGTGCCGCAACTGATGCCACTGATTATTTACCTTTTGCCCAAGCTTTGGACCGTGCCGCTAAAAAAGTTGGCATCAACTTTATCGGCGGTTTTTCGGCGTTGGTGCAAAAAGGTTACCAAAAGGGTGATGAAATTTTAATCCATTCATTGCCCCAAGCCTTAAGCCAAACCGAATTTGTTTGTGGCTCCGTTAACGTTGGTTCCAGCAAATCGGGTATCAACATGGACGCGGTGCGCGATATGGGCGAAGCAGTCAAAGCGGCTGCGGCATTGTCGCCACTAGCACCAGCCAAATTGGTTGTCTTTGCGAATGCCGTTGAGGACAATCCGTTTATGGCCGGCGCCTTTCATGGTGTCGGTGAAGCTGACGTGGTGATCAACGTTGGCGTCAGCGGTCCTGGTGTAGTTAAGCGCGCGCTGGAAAAAGTCAAAGGCGAACCATTTGATGTCGTCGCGGAAACGATTAAGAAGACCGCCTTTAAGATTACCCGGGTTGGTCAGTTAGTCGGTCATATTGCCGCCGAACGCCTAGAAGTGCCTTTTGGTATTGTCGATCTTTCCTTGGCACCCACACCAAAGGTCGGCGATTCTGTTGCCCGTATTTTAGAGGAGATTGGCTTAGAAACCGTGGGAACGCACGGCACAACCGCGGCGCTAGCGATGCTAAACGATGCTGTGAAAAAAGGTGGCGTAATGGCATGTAACCAAGTTGGCGGCTTATCCGGTGCTTTCATTCCTGTTTCGGAAGACGAAGGCATGATTGCCGCAGCCACCAGCGGCGCCCTAAATTTGGAGAAATTAGAAGCAATGACTGCCGTTTGCTCAGTCGGCTTGGACATGATTGCCATTCCCGGTGACACCCCAGCCAGCACAATTGCCGCAATGATCGCCGACGAAGCCGCTATCGGCATGATCAACAACAAAACAACAGCAGTACGAGTAATCCCAGCAGTCGGCGCTAAAGTCGGCGACAACGTAGAATTTGGCGGCTTACTAGGCCGCTCACCAGTCATGGCAGTCAACCCAGCCTCCTCCGCAGATTTCATCGCCCGCGGCGGCCATATCCCCGCGCCAATACACTCGTTCAAAAATTAGAGTGTGTTGAAAAAGCGTAGAGTGGTTGAAAAAGCGCATAGAAGCTGGAACATAGCCTAGCTTGACGATAAGCTACACGAAGTGGAGCGTTCGCCAAGCGTAGCTATGTGTAAGCAGCTGCGACTTGGACTTGCCGCACTTCGGCTTAGTCCAATCGACAACGGGAAGCAAGCTGTTATCTATTAACGATGCGCATATAACAGATACTTGGCCAATAGTGTTGTCGAGTCGAGCGACAGTGCTTTTTCAACCACGTTTCCGCCAAACGAGCTAGGCCCACTACTCCGCAATCAAAGAAGTTTATTAGCAAAAAACGCTAATAAACATTGATGCTTCGGACGTTGACCATTCTTGTGGCAAAAACCGTACCGCAAGAAACATGGCAGCAAGACGATAAGGGACACGAAGTGGAGCGTTCGCCAAGCGTAGCTATGTGCAAGCAGCTGCTACTTGGACTTGCCGCACTTCGGCCTGCCATGTTTTTGCCGAGCGTGGTTGCCGTACTTACAATGAAGTAGTAGTTTCACCGTCAAAAAAAGACACCCACTAGGATGTCTTTTTTGCGTTCAAGCGCGCTTGATCAGCTCTGCCAGCTCGGCAATGCCACGGCGGAATGCTGCTGGCGATGCGTAAGCAAATGATAGACGTAGTGCGTGATCAGCGCCATAAATACTGCCGGGATTAAACAAAATATGCCGCTTAAGCGCCGCTTGAAATAGTTGTTCCATGTTAATTGTTGGTTTTAATTTTAGCCAAATATAAAAGCCGCCGCGCGGGACTTGCCAAGTGGCGACGTCGGCTAAATAGTCCTTCAAACTAGCCAGCGCAGCGTCACGTCGTTGCCGCAATTGCTGGCGTAATTCAGTTAAATAGTCATCATAAGCTGAATCAGCTAGTAACGCCGCCAGCAGTTGTTGCGCCAACGAACTAGCGCCATAATCAGTTTGCATTTTCACATCACTTAGGCGACGAATGACGGCAGTGGGGCCGACGATCCAACCTAAGCGCAAGCCGGGGGCTAATACTTTTGAAATTGTGCCTAAGTATAAAACGTTGCCAGCGCGATCTAGCGCCTTTAGTGGCAGTGGTGGCGGTGTTTCTAACCATAAATCTTGGTAAGCTGTATCTTCGATAATTGGCAATTGATGCTTTTCAGCAAATTGCAATAAATCGTGGCGTCGTTGCTGCGTCATAACGCTGCCGGTAGGATTTTGGAAGCTGGGAATGGTGTAGAGTAATTGCTGCGTGGTCGTGCTCGCTGGAAGCTGCCAGTAGCACAAGCCAGCGTCATCTTGCGGAATACCTGTCAAAGTGGCGGCAGCTGACTGAAACACTTGCAGCGAGTTCAAGTAGGTCGCGGCTTCGGTATAAATGGTGGCACCAGGTTTGAGTAGCGCAACAGAAATTAATTCCAGCGCTTGTAACGAGCCAGAAGTGATCAAAATATTTTCTGGCTGCACATCGATTTGCCAGTGTTGGAGCCGTTTAACCAGCGCTTGGCGCAAATTCAGCGCGCCTAATGGCTCCAAATAATTCAACTGGGTCACTTGCGGTGTGATTGCGCGCAATTTAGCTTGAACTAGTTTTTGAGGAAATAATTCTGGTGCTAATTCACCGGTGCTGAGGCGCAAATAATTTTCGTTCTCCAACCGGTTAATGGTTTGAATCGTCGGCAAATTAGCGTTGAATTGGCCATCCAAATAGTGGTGCCAATCTAAGGCCAGCGACCAAGTGTTGCTGGCAACGCGGGTGCCGTTGCCATGGGCGCTGATCAAAACGCCGTCTGCTTGTAGATCATTCAACGCAGTTACAATCGTACTACGGTTAACGCCAAATTGTTGGGCTAATTGGCGTTGCGCTGGTAATTTTTCGCCAACTAGCCAATTACCTTGTTGAATTTGTTGCCGACAATAGGTGCTGATCTGTTGGTATAACGGAATTGGTGATTGCGGATTCGGCTGCCAAGTGATTTCCATCGAAAGCGTCCTTTCTTGGTTGGGTAACTTATCTAGATTTGGTTGGGTTCAACTGTCTAATTTATCTCTATAATAACCACTTAACGGTTAAAATAAAAGTGTTCTTATAGAAGGTTGGTTGGGATGACTCATTATTTACAAGGTTTATTATTTGGCATAGCCTATATTGCACCAATTGGCTTGCAAAATTTATTTGTGATCAATACAGCGTTGGCACAGCCACGGCGGCGGGCACTGAAAGTAGCAGCAATTGTGACCTTCTTCGATATCAGTTTGGCGCTGGCAACTTTTTACGGCGTGGGCAAGTTATTAACTTGGCTGCCATGGCTGAAATTGGTCGTGCTAGGTATTGGTAGCCTGATTGTGCTCTACATTGGTATCAGCTTATTACGCGCGCAAGCACCGCAGCTCAAAAAAAGTGCGCCGACACAATTTAGTTATTGGCGGGCAACGTTGGCGGCTTTTGCGATTGCTTGGCTGAATCCACAGGCGCTTTTGGATGGCACACTGTTATTAGGGGCGTTTCGGGCGTCGTTAGTACCATTGGCGGCCAACTTTTTTATCGGCGGCGTCATGACCGCATCCGTGCTCTGGTTTTCCGGATTAACGCTCTTGATCGGCTGGTTGCGCGAGCGTTTCACAACCAAATTTTTATTACTGCTGAACCGAATTTGTGGTGTCGTTATTATTTTATATGCATTGAAATTACTTAGCGAATTTGTGCAGTTAATTTGGTAAAATGAACTTAAAAAGAAGAGGTGCGGCAGATGCGCTATCTAATTTTACTGCGTGGTGTCAATGTTGGCGGTAAACATCGCGTGGTAATGGCCGAATTGCGCCAACAATTGACTGACCTAGGCTTTGCGCAAGTTCGCTCGTATATTAACAGCGGCAATCTAATCGTTGACAGTTCACTGAGCTTAGGGGAAACGCAAACCGCGGTGGCTGCCTTGTTAGCGACGCAATACGACTTTCCAATTGCGGCAGTGGTGCTCGAAAAAACAGCTTACCTAACTGAACTAGCTCAGGTGCCGGAATGGTGGGGCCAAGCCGCTGACTGTCGGCATAATGCGTTGTTCTTTTTACCGACCTATACGCCCGAAATGCTGCTGGCACTGCGGCAACAAACACTGCAATACGATCAAATTCATTTTGGTACGCACGCGCTATTTTGGACGGCGCCAACGCAGCAGCACTATTCGCGTAGTTTATACGCTAAGCTGATGCAGGTGGCGTTATATCCGGCGGTGACGATCCGCAATCGCAACACGACGCTAAAATTAGCGGCATTACTGCAGAATTGATGCATTTCATAAGCTTTATAGTATAATGAGAATAGACAATTAGACTGAAATTTAAGTTAGCCTAATGGGAATATGAGTAAAAATTTCTGCCCGCAGCATGAGCATTCTTTTTTTACTCACGTTAATTTTATTTTACGTAAAGGAAGGACTTCTGAATGTATAAAGCTGTAGTTTTTTTTGATTTAGATGGGACTTTATTTGATAACAATAAGCAGGTCACACCGGCGAGTATCAAGGCCATCGCCCAATTGAAGGCCAATAATATTTTGCCAGTGATTGCCACAGGGCGGAGCTTATTCGAAATCACCGATACGTTACAACAAGCTGGCATCGACTCGTGTGTCTGTGCTGACGGTAGTTACATTCAAGTCGCTGGTCAACCGCTGAAAACCGAATACTTAAAAACGGCAGATATTACCGCCATCACTCAGTATGCGCAACGCGACGATCTGGCGATTTCTTACTACAATCCCAACGGCTTCGTGGTCAGCCATGAAAACAAGCTGGTTCGCGCCAACTATCATGAACTGAAAGAACGAATTACGGTGGCGCCGGATGCCTATTTAACCACTAAAGTGAACATGTTGTTTGTTTTCAGCCAAGATACGGATAAGCAAGATGAGGTTTATCGGGAACATTTCCGCGACACTTTCAGCTTCTACCGTAATAACCGGCGGGGGCTAGATGTGGTTAAAGCGGGTGTGTCGAAGCGCTCTGGTATTGAATACTTACTTAATCATACAGATTTAGAAGATGTTCCAACGTATGGTTTTGGCGACTTTTACAATGATTTGCCAATGTTTGATGTGGTCAAAACGCCAATTGCCATGGGCAACGCGGTTCCAGAAATGAAAGCTAAGGCGGCCTGGGTCACCACTAGTAACATGGATAACGGCATCGTGAACGGATTAAAGCACTACAATTTAATTTAACGCAAATAAAGACGCATAGCCGACAAATCTGTTGGCTATGCGTCTTTTTTTACTATTATGGCGTAGTCGTCACGTACATTTAGACTACCTAATCTTCGTCATCATCGTCTTCTTCGACGAGGCCTTCCCAAGCTGTTTTGCCGAGTACTGCTTGTAAGCGGCGAATTGCTTGGTTGTTTTGTCCCCGTAAATCTGTTAGGAAAGCGGCCATTGCAGGGCGTTCTTCCTTAGCGGCTAAAACAATAGCGCGATCGATGAACATGTTTTGTGTTGCGTAGTCATGGGCGGTAATGTCGACTAATTCGTCGTTGCTACGGTACTTATTACGGCCATCTTCTTCGAGCATTGTGTAGTTAGCGTACTCAGCACTAGTTGATGGTGGCAATTCATTTTCGTCTAATAAAACTTTGGCTAAAGCGTCAAAACTCTTACGGCTGGCGCTGATCAATTCGTTGTATAACGGCTGCAACGCCTCAGCAGCAAAGCCAGTGAGGAACCAACTCGTCTGGTGCAACTTAATGTTGTTGATTTGTAGATTAGCCAGAATATGCCCAGTCATAGCGCCAGCAGTTGGCGTATGGTGGTCAGTATCAGCCTGTTTTACTTCTGCTTGGTAACGTGCTTCGATTGCTTCTTCACTCATAAATTTATTCCTCCAATATTTTTAATCCCTAATTTAACATTTCCCGAATACTACTTTTTACTACGCTTTAACCTTGATCTTTTCTACGGTGTAACCAAGTTTAGTCACGACGTCAGCCAAGTCATCAGCGCTAGTCTGTTCGTCGTTGAAGTCGGCTTTAACTTTAGCAGCGTTGAATAGAACTTTAACGTTTTCGACGCCATTGTGATTCTTGACCGCATTTTCAATTTTCTGCATGCATGATGGGCACGTTAAAGCGCCTAATTGTAAAACTGCTTTTTTCGTCATATTAAATGCAACTCCTTTGCTCTACTTGATGAATCTAGTATAGCGCCACGATTAATAAGTGAAATTGATGCGGGTCAAGTTTTGTTAGTTTTTTGAATTTCGGACAAAAGTTAGTTTTTGTCCTGAGCGTTAAGCTTGCTTGAAGTGTGCTAAGTAAATTGACTGCGTTATAATAGGCCTGTAAGCATATTGGACTAGACAACTTATTTGTGTGAAGCTGCCATTAGGCTTAGAGCAGGAGGTCAATTACGATGGGAAAAATTAAGGTGATGACGGTGTTTGGTACCCGGCCAGAAGCGATTAAAATGGCGCCAGTAGTAGCAGCGCTGAAGCAGCGACCAACTGAATTTGAAACAATCACAGTCGTTAGCGCGCAGCACCGCCAAATGCTGGATCAAGTGCTGGCCGTTTTTAAAATTAAGCCCGATTATGATCTGAATATCATGCACCAGCAACAAACACTGAGCGATATTACTGCCCGTGTGCTGACTGGCTTAGATCAGGTGATTGCGGCCGTTCAGCCAGATATGATCTTGGTGCACGGCGACACGACAACTACTTTTGCCGCCAGTATCAGCGCATTTTATCACCAGATTCCGATTGGCCACGTAGAAGCAGGCCTGCGCACTTGGCAAAAATATTCACCGTACCCCGAAGAAATGAATCGCCAGTTAACTGATGTACTGGCGGATATTTATTTTGCACCGACTGCGCAAAGTAAAGCGAATTTAGTGAAAGAAAATCATCCGCGTACCAACATTTTTATCACTGGTAACACGGCAATCGATGCGCTGGAACAAACGGTGAGCTCGGATTATGCGCATCCCGTTTTACAGCAAATCGCACCGCAGCACCGCATCATCCTAGTGACGATGCATCGGCGCGAAAACCAAGGCGCGCCAATGGCACGTGTCTTCAAAGTGATGCGTGAAGTGGTTGACACGCATCCCGATGTCGAACTGATTTATCCTGTTCACTTGAATCCAGTGGTACAAGCCACCGCCAACAAGATCCTAGGCCAGCATCCGCGCATTCATTTGATTGCACCGTTAGATGTTGTTGATTTTCATAACTTAGCGGCGCGCAGTTACTTGATCATGACCGATTCTGGTGGCGTTCAAGAAGAAGCGCCAGCGCTGGGCAAGCCGGTATTAGTGTTGCGCGATACCACCGAGCGACCAGAAGGGGTTGCTGCTGGTACGTTACGCTTAGTCGGTACAACGCCAGCAACCGTCAAGGCGGCGCTACTTGAGTTATTAGATGATCCAGTAGTGTATAAAAAAATGGCACAAGCACGTAATCCGTACGGTGACGGCCACGCAGCGCAACGGATTTTGGCGGCTATTTTATATTATTTCAAGGTATCCGCACAACGGCCAACGGAATTTGACAATTAAGCGAGGTGAGCAAATTGCGTAAATGGCTTTGGTTAACTGTTATACTTGCTAGTTTTATTGCTGTACCACAAGTACATGCTGCCGTTAAGCTATCGACTACGCAAACGGTGCAGCAACAGCATTTACAGGAATTCGTAACACAGCGTTTACTGACTAAGCAAGGCATTTATACTAATTATTTAGATACTAAGCAACGTACGACCACTGCTAGCGGCCATGAAATGCTTAGCGAATCAGCGGGTTATTACCTGCAGCACCTAGTTTTAACCGGGCAAAAAAAAGCTTTTCGGACTTTTTATCAGCAAACGGTGACTACATTTTATAGCCATGATCAATTCAGCTATCGCTATGATCCACGAACAAAAAAACGGTCAACGGTCAACGCTAGTGTTGATGATCTGCGGATTCTTAATAGTCTACTGGCCTATGATCAGACGTCTAAAACGACGCATTACCAGAAGACGGCAACTAGTTTATACCGTGATCTACAACAACATTCATTAATTAAGGGCCGGCTGTATGATTACGCTGATGGCCAAACGGGCAAGCACGCACCAACGATCACATTATGCTATCTAAATTTAAAAACATTGCGTCATTTTGAAGGTAAAACCGCTAAGGGCCGCCAACAATGGCAGCGTCAATTAAAGTTAGTTAAGCGAGGATACCTAGGTTCGGTGGCGCCATTGTACAAAACACGTTATAATTATCAGAGAAAGGTCTATACCAATAGTAAAGAACTCAATATTGTTGAGTCCTTATTGACTATGTTGCATTTAGCTGAGGTCGATCAGTTACCAACCGCCAGCCAGCAATGGCTGCAGCAACAAGTGGCTGCCGGCAAGCTGTACAATCGCTATGACCAAAAAGGTAAGGCGCTAACCAGTGATCAATCGGCTGGTGGCTATGCGCTAGCAGCAATGATTGGCCAGACTACCGGTAACGCTAAGTTATATCAAGCGGCTATCCAGCATGTGGCAACTTTTCAAATTACTACGCAGTCGTCACCACTTTATGGTGGGTTAGGCGATGCAGCAACAAAACAAGCTTACTCATTCGATAATTTAACGGCCTTAGTTGCCTATGATTTGGCATTGTAAAATCATTCTTAATCAGGGAGGATGAGTTGATGCAGATAACTTTAAAACGGTCACTTACACGTAGTTATGACTGGTTTGCACGGCATATCTCACCAGCTCAATTAGCCGTTATTCTAGCCGCAGTGATCGTAGGTTGGCTTTTATTTATTCCGCCGATACATGGTTATGCGGATAATGGTGACTTTTATCGGGTCATGTACAGTAGCGGCTTATACCATAGACTGGGGCATACCTATAACCACAATAATTTTGTTGTTCAAACCTATGGCATTATGCAATATTATAACGAGCATCGTGCGACCATTTTTTCTTCTCAGCCGTTATTTGTAATGCCGGCGATCTGGTTGAATCGTTTGCTTTATAGTAAAACTATTTTCGATATTCGTTTTTTAGGTTTTGTTTATTACGTTTTTTATTTAGGCGGCCTCTATTTATTGACTGAGGCGTTAACTTACCCCGCTAAGCGTGCCCGCAATTACTTAATTGCCATCGCGGTCGTCTTTGTTTTTGCCGATTCATCATTAACACTCTATTTTAATTCACTGTTCGCTGAACCGGTGATGCTGATCACGATGTTATATTCATTTTCAGCATTTTTATTGTTGGCGCGGCAACGCTATCGCCGCCGCTGGCCAATGATACTCGTCTTTTTCGTTAGTACGATTTTATTGATCACGGTAAAGCAACAAAATGCGCCGTTAGCGCTGAGTTTTGTCATTATGGAGTTAGGGTTACTGGCGCTGGTAAAGGTGCGGCGCGGGCGTTTGTATGTTTTTTTAGGTGCATTAGTGTTGCTGGGCTCTGGTGTGGTGACCTATACCTTGATCAACAAGGAATTCAGTGATATCAATGGTTATCAAACAATGACCCGCGGTGTACTATTGAAGTCAAAAAATCCAGAAAAAGCGCTGACGGAAGGCGGCATCGATGGCCAATTTGCGCTATTTAAAGGGCGAACTTATTATCAAAGTTACATGCCGATTGCGTTAGGTTCCGACTACGTGATGAAAAATTTGATCGGTAAATACGACTTTACTTGGGTATTAAAACACTATTTACAGCATCCAGATGAATTTGGTGAAATGCTTGATTTGACCGCCAAAGATGGTCAGCTAGTCCAAGTTCGTGCAGTCGGTGATTACGTTCAAGCTGCGGGTAAGCCGAAGCAAGCGCAGACGCATTATTTCACGTTATACAGTTTAATGATGGAAGCTTTCTTTCCACGTAAATTTGCCTTCTATATTTTATTTACGTTTGTGTTGATCTTGGTTTATGCCTTTAGTGCCTATCAAGGCTTTAAACAGCATCAGCCGGAGTTGATCATGCGCTTTTGTTTTGTGGTGGCAGCCATGACCATGATTTTAGGTGTGATGGTAGTTTCAATCGTTGGCGATGGCGATGCCGATTTAGCCAAACATTTGTTCATGGTGGCAGTGACTACGGATTTGCTGGTGTTGTTGTTGGGAACGGATATTATTAATCATCGTCTCTGGCAAGTCTATGATGATAAACGTTGATTGGAGGTGATCGTGTGCGCCGATCATTAGCGCTACTACTAGTTGGCGTCGGCTTGCTGTTATGGACGCAACCAGTACAGGCAGCGACCCCACCCAAGATATTATTGGCCTATGATAGTCAAAATGTGAGTGCTGACTCTGAATATCAAATTGATTCATTACAACGGTTATTAACTAGTTTGAATTTGGAAGTACACACGATTGCAATCGACCAGTACCACGCTGGTGATTTGACGCGTTATAAGTTTCAAGGTGTGATCACCATGATCAATTGGCCGCAAACTGATTTTAAATCACAGACCTTTTTTAAAGATCGCCAACAATTTACTGGAGTGAAATTACACATTGGGCCTAAGTTAGCGGCTGATGAGCAGGCTGATCTAGGTCTATCAGTGAAGTCAGTTTATCATCAACAATTTAATTTAGTTAGTGACAAGTTGCAACAATTATTGCCGTTTAGCAGCTCGTTGCAGGTTGTCACGCAAGCGGGCGGGCAAGTTTTTGGAACTTTAAAGGCACAAACGCCGCACAATAAGCCACAATATCCTTACGGCGTGATCAATGGTCGGGTTGGCTTCTTACCCTATTATCGGCGCAGTGGCTTGAGCTTCTTAGTGGCTAGTCAAATGATCAGTCAATTGTTTACCGGCAAAGTGCAGGCCATGCCGCCTTTGTTGACGATTACTGATGTGACGCCGGTTAGTGATTTAAAAAAATTGGATCAATTAAGTGAGTTCCTCTATCAACAAGGCATCCCTTTTGCGGTGAGTGCGACTAGTGTGCAATTCAACACGCAATTAGCTGCTTTTCATCGCTATATGCTAGTGTTGCAACATATTGAAAATCGGAATGGGATTGTTTTCCTACAAACGCCAAGGGTTTACGATACGTCAAAGAAAACTGGTCAGCAATTGGGTCGGGTGATGTATCGGCAACTCTATGACTTAACTAAAAATCAGGTTTTTCCAGTCGGTGTTAGTACAGCCAATTATTGGAATCAAGATAGTGTCTACAAAACACAAGCGTTGGGCTTTAGCGACCATGTTTTGTTATTACCGAACCCCACTGACCAGGCGCAAGTGTATGCACAACAAAGTAATATTAGCGGTGTGTACAAGCAGGCTTATTATGCTTTGAATGAGCATTCGTTGGCCACGGTTAAGTCTGGCACGGATTTGACGCAGGAATACGAGCTTAAATTTAGTGCGCCAACGGCCATCACGGTTGCCTTACCTAGTACGAAAAAAGGATTAGTTGGTGTAGAAAAGCGGCTAAAGCGTGTACGCTGGAGTTGGTATAATCCAGCAACTGCTAATTTACAGACTAAGTTAACTTTAGGTAAACAGGTCATCGCGTATCAAAGCGGATCTTACTTCTTAAATGGTCAGCATGTCCTGGTGCCAACTTTGGATGTGCAGCAACCCAAGAAGCAACAAAAAAAGTCTTATACTGCAGTGTTGAATGGTTTCTTTAATTTTCAGAGCTACGTTTTAATTATTTTCATTAGCGGGGCATTAGTGATTTTGGTGGTGTTCTTCTTCATTGGTCGGCGCGTTTATCGTAATATGTTCCGCCGGAAGTAAAGGTCAGGTAGAAAAAATGGCGTGGAGGTGTTTTGATGTCGATTTTAGATGGCTGCTTGTTTATCGCGATTATTTCAATTTGGTTGATTTTGGTCGTCAATGTGATTTTAGTCATCGCTGGCTATATTGGTTACTTACAGCAGGTCAAGCCGCCGCCACGACCATTGCCGAAGCAAGTACCGTTTGTGTCAGTCATGGTTCCGGCGCATAACGAAGGCATTGTGATCGTTAAAACAGTTGAAGCGCTGTTGCAATTTGACTACCCCCATGACCGCTATGAAATTATCGTGATCAATGATAATTCCGATGATAATTCGGCTGACTTACTGGCGCAATTACAGGCGACGCATCCTGGCCGCCATTTGAAAGTTGTTAATACCGATAAAACCAATGGTGGTAAAGGTAAATCAAATGCACTAAATATCGGTTTGACCCATGCACAAGGAGACATTATCTCAATCTATGATGCTGATAATACACCGGAGCATCCAGCTTTGCGGATATTAGTCGGTGAGCTGATGGCGGATCCACAATTAGGTGCGGTGATCGGTAAATTTAGAACACGAAACAAAAATGCGTCATTGCTAACCCGTTTTATCAATATCGAAACGCTGTCCTTTCAATGGATGGCGCAGGCTGGCCGCCAGCAGCTGTTTCACTTATGTACGATTCCAGGTACCAATTATGTGATTCGCCGCTCACTATTAGAAAAAGTTGGTGGTTGGGATGTTAAGGCCTTGGCGGAAGATACGGAAATTAGTTTCCACGTTTATATGTTAGGCTATCGAATCAAGTTTCAGCCTAAAGCCGTCACTTGGGAACAAGAACCACAAACGATCGTTGTCTGGTTTCGCCAGCGGACACGTTGGGTTAAGGGCAATATATACGTTATCTTAAAAAACGCCAAATTATTATTTAAAAAAGTTGGCCGTCCGGTGCGCTTTGACCTAATTTATTTTCTATCAATTTATTTCTTACTGATGACATCGCTGGTGTTATCAGATGCGGTCTTCGTGCTTTCTGTGGCTGGATATGTTCATTCAGATCTTCAAGGTTTTAGTAATTGGCTTTGGTTGTTAGCCATTATTTTGTTTGTAGTTAGTACGTATATTACGATCACAACGGAAAAGGGTGAAATGAGTTTTAGCAACCTGCTGGTGATCATCCTAATGTATATTACGTACAGTCAAATGTGGCTCGCAGTTGCTGTCTATGGAATGGTGGGGTATATTCGTGAACAAGTCTTTCATAAGCAAGCGCGCTGGTATAAAACACAGCGCTATAAATAATTTAATCATCGTAATTGGACTACTTATTGGCTTGTTTGGTGTGAGTTTAACGGTCCACGCTGCAGATCTTAAATCATATACGCAGCCGTTTCAAAATCAGACGACCTCGCTGACTGGCACTGCTGTATCGGCAAATATGTATTTTATTAAGGTCGGTTATTGGGACGTTAAGCAGGCGACCTTGAACCTGAATTATCAGGTTTCACAGCTATCTAATCAAACAACTTCAGATATTACCGTTTCAATCAATGGCACTAAGTTCTATTCGTTTCGGCCACAAAATAAAACTGGCTTACAAACGGAGACAATCGATATTCCAACCGATTTAATTGGCGGCACCAATAATTTACGAATCACTGGTCAGATTTTGGATCAGGACGGTAAAAAGAATTATGATTTAGCCCAGACACCGGCTAACTGGTTGACTATTTATTCTGGTGCTAATGTTAATTTTCAATATTTATTGAAGCCACCGACAACCGCAATTAAGTCGTTTTATAATCATTTTTCCGGTCCGGATACGATTGCCAATGCGCAGACGTCGATCTCAGTTCCAGAGCAGGCAGATAATGCTGAGCTGACGGCCGCCGTCTATGCGTTAGCTGGTTATTCACGCACGATGACCAACGAAGAAGATCAAGTGCCGATCAATACGTTTAGCTCCAAGCGGGCACAATCTAGCGACTATCAAATGATTATTGCCACGTATGATCATTTACCCAGCCGCTACCGCAAGTTGGTGAGTCGCAGTGAACTAAATAAGCGGGCGGTGCTGAAAACTGATTATGTTGGCGACAAACATGTCTTATTATTAACGGCGACGAGTGGTGCTTTGTTGGAAAAGGCTAGCCGTTTTGTTGCTAATCAGGAATTGATGAAAGAAACGGCTAGTGACACTGAATATATTGATGCGCAAACCCAAACGTTTACCTCGTCATTGCAGTATGATGGCAGCTATCAATTAACCAATACTGGTGAACAAATTACCGGCCCGCAACACCAGGAGGCAACTTATTTTGTTAGCCTACCAGTTGATCGCACCAACGCCGATGGCAGCCAGATTCGGTTACACTATAAATATGCTAGTAACTTAGACTTTAGTCGTTCTTTGGCGACCGTTTACGTTAATAATAAGCCAATCGGTAGCCAAAAATTGCGTGCCAGCAAGGCTAATGACGATTCGATGACCGTCACGTTGCCTAAGGGAAAGACGCTGGGCAATACATTTGTGATCCGCGTGGCGTTTGATTTGGAAATGAAGAACAGTGAAGCTGCAACGAATAATCAGACACCATGGGCCTATATCGAATCTGATTCTAAGGCCTATATCAAGTCGCAACCGGTGAGCACGCAACTATTTTCTAATTATCCCAGCCTCTTTTTGAAGAATCAAACGTTTAATAATATTGCTGTGGTGAAGCCCGCGCAATTAACCAGTCATGATTTTAAAACGCTGACGAATATTTTTAATTTGTTAGGAAACTTTGCGGAAAGTAATACTGGTAACGTTCAATTTTATGATCAAATGCCAAGTGAAAAGGTGCTCCGGAATCAAAATGTGATCGCCTTTGGCACGCCTAAGCAAAATCAGTTGATTCGGCAACTGAATAGTAAGCTCTATTTTAAGTTTAACCAGAACTTTACTAGATTTAAATCCAACGAAAAACTAAGTATCGAGCGTGCTTATGGTCGTCGTCTAGGAGTGGCGCAATTATTACGTTCACCTTATAATGATAAACGCGTTATTTTAGCGGTCACGGCGGCGCATAGTACCGACGTTGAGCTCGCATCGACGCAAATTAATTTTCAAAAAAATATTAGTCAGTATAGCGGCGATGCAATTGTCGTCGATCATGATAACAATCATTACAGTTACCGGTTCAAGCGTAAGAAGGATGTTGCACAACACCATTCAGTTGCACAAACGGTTAAGCAGCACAGTCAGTTAGTTATTTATTTAGGCTTAACCTTGTTCGCACTTGTGTTAATTGCCTTGATTCTATTCCTTTTGTTGCGCAAGAACGGCTTGTTAAAGCAAGGCGGTGAGCAAAATGAAAAATAGATCAGCAACACTTATGGCTGACCTTTTCTTGTTGAGCTTTTTGCTGTTGGTTGTGATCACCGCAATTTTTCTAGGTGCGACGCCTAAAAATTTATTGCTAAATACGTTTTATTTAGGTATCAGTATTTTTCCGCGCGTTTTATAATCAAGTTAGCCAAATACTTTTAGCTAATTGATAAAATAAAAAACACCAAGACAAATCTCTGTTATCATTGATGTTCCTACACAAACAATGAAAGAGGTTATTGTCTTGATGCAAGAACAGAATACCACAGTCAGAAAAAA
>NZ_RHOF01000039.1 GCF_003946445.1 Loigolactobacillus jiayinensis
TAAAAAAAGTGAATGGTCAACGCCAATATTACGCTGTATACTCACCAGAAACAGCACAAGCTAAGTACGAAGCTAATCGAGCCCACTGTCATCGACCTTTGAAACTCGTCGGTGTCGCTGATTTTATCGACTATTTTACGACTCATTTGCGTCAAGATGGTTGGTCGCCTGATGCAGCAGTAGGACGGGCCAAACTTGAAGGCTTATATCAACCTGAGGAGATGGTCTCGACCAAGACGCTATACCACTATATTGATGCCCAGTTACTTGAAGTCCGCAATC